>NZ_BAAAUD010000031.1:0-166222 GCF_039533765.1 Streptomyces enissocaesilis
CCAAGGAAAGTCAAAGGCAAGGTCAATGAAGGGTAATGGCGCAGGTGGGGCCGGGCTGTGAAGAGTTTTTGAACTGGGGGTGTTTCCGACTGAAAACAGCTAGAAGTCGGCGGAAAACCGCCCCGGGGCCAAAGGGGCGCCAGGCGTCGGCGGAGTGCGCGGCGGCCGGGGTGGGGCATGGTGTCGCCCGGGCTCACCGCCGTGCCGCGGTCCCCGAGCCCGGTACGCGCCGCACGGCGGGGTTCGGACGGACCGGGGCGGCCCGGTACGGAGGGTCACAGCCGGCCGAACACGGCTCCGACGAGGGCCGGGGCGACGGTGGTCGCGGCCGCCTTCCAGGCGACGCCGGGGCTCACCCCGCAGATGCCGGACCTCCGTCCGGCGCGAAGGGCAGGTCCATGACGGCCACCGCCGGACCGAGGGTCCCGGCGGCGCGGCAGGCCAGGTCCTCCGCCCGCGGGCACCGCTCGGGGCAGGCCGTGGAGGTCCCACCCCGGGGAGGCCGGCCCGCCGCCGTCGGCAGGGGCGGTGCGCACCTGGGACCAGACGACGCGGCCGTCACCGGAGCCGCACCGGGGGCCGTCGCGGCCAGGCACCCGTGGCGCGGGGCACCGCCGCAGTCACCAGGCGCGTCTTCGTGGCTGCGCCGATCTGCGCCACGTCCGGCCGCCGGTCGCGGCTGATCCACCGCGTCCACCTCGGCCGCGGCCCCGCCGAAGGACGGCGCAAAGGCTTCACCGGGCCCGGCCGGACCCGCCTGCTCGACGCCGCACACCAGCCCGGCGGACCGGCCGCCCTGGTCCAGGACAATCCGGACACGGACGTCAGCCGCACCATGCGGTGGCTGCTCGACGCCCGGTCAAGGAAGCGCGAGCTGTCGGGGCAGGATCATCAGCGGCCGATGTAGCAGCGGATGGCCGTACCTTCGGGGCCGGTGTGGATGCGTACGAGGTCGGCCAGACAGTGGACCAGCAGCAGGCCCCGGCCGCCCTCCTGGGCTCGCGCGGCCGGGCGGCGTCCGGCGAGCGGATCGCTCAGGTGCCCGTGGTCGCGGACCTCGAACACCACTTGGCCGTCCTCGGTCCATACCCGTATGGTGCCCGACCCCCCGCCGTGCACGACGCTGTTGGTGGTCAACTCCGCCACGATCAGAGCCACGTCCTCCAGGCGGATCCCGGACAGGCCGAACCGTGCGGCCCGCTCGACCGCGAAGTGCCGGGCGCCCGGCAGCCCTTCGGCGTCATAGACGAGCTCCTCCGTCACCGCTGGATGCGCCAGGGGCCGGTTGTAGTCCGTGACCACCTGCTCGGGTGCGTAGGCGGTACTGAGCCGCTCTTCGCCCCCGGAGATGACGACGGGGTGGGTCGCATACGCGTCGGTGAGTACCTGCTCGTCGAGGCGTTCGGCATCGTAGGGGCAGAGAATGGTGACTTCCCGGCCTTCGAACGCCGGATTGATCAGCGCCTCGTGCTGAACGCACGCGGGATACTCCACGCTGCTGCGGCCGGCCCAGATCGGCTCACCGATGATCCGCACGCGCGTCTCCCGATGGGCGTCCGCGAAAGCGCGCAGCACCCTCGGGATGATCCGTCCGGGGTTGCGCCCCACCTCGGTCATGTCGAGGAACCGTACATCCGAGGCATCCGCGCCCAGGGCCGCCCTGAGGATCGCCAGATTGGGCCCGGGCACGGCAACCGCCACCGGTTCCCCGGCCTTCAGCCCGTCGCGGATGAAGGGCACCGTGCCGTGCAGGTACTCCGTCTCGCCTCGGTAGAACAAGGCGGGATGAACGAAGGGTTCGGTGGTCTGGACAGTCATCACACCATCACCTCGACGGCGGGCAGATCCGGCCAGAACATGTCCATGACCCGCCGCAACGCGGCAGGCGGCCCTTCCAGCACGATGCGTCGTCCCTCCGGAAGGGTCTGGGCGGCCACCGCCAGAGCGGAGACACCAGCGACGTCGACGAAGGTGATCGCGGAAAGCTCCAAGTGGCACGCCTCTTCGTCGCTCAGGGCAAGCTGGTGCAGCGTCTGCTCCCAGGTGGGGCGCGTGGTCAGACTGATCTCACCGACGGCTTGCCAGCCCGGCCGGTCCGGCAACGGGCGCACGCTCAAAGCGCCCGTAGGCTGGGCCGGCGATGCTGTCGACGCGCCCGCCTCCCCTGAACTGTCCACGCCGCCACCCCTGGGTTGCCTGCTGTTTGATTTCCCAGTATCCCCTACCGGTGAAGTGGACGCGTCACAGGGCTGAGGCGGCCTCTGCGGGCCGCTCCGGCATCAGCGTCGGACCGCCGCGGGCCGCGTCCGGAGGCAGCTGTGGGACAGTGCAGGCAGTTCACAGCGGAGGATGCTTCCAGGGCGTACGGGTTCCCGCGGACCCAGGGCTACGTCCTGATCCGTCACGCAGGCCCGTGCCGGGCGCTGCGCGTCGGCCGCGGCACACGCGTTGTCACCGCGCCCTCGCTGCGCGTGCCCGAAACCGGTGAACCGGAACGCGGCAGCGCCCCCGCGCCGGCCACTGCACGCCGTCGCACAAGCCCGACCACGCCCCCCACCACGAGGCCGGCGCCGACGTCGGTGTGCCCCTCACGGCGCAAGGAGGTGGTCCTGTGCGTCGCGACCCGGGTCTCCCCCGGCGCCCCGCACGCCGAGGTCGTCCTGCCCGGCCGGGTCGCTGCCCCCTCCCCGTACGACGGCCTCGTCCCGCCCCTCGCCGCCCTGGAGACCGTCGCCGCCGGGGTCGTCGACGCTCCGGGGTCGTCGACGCTCCGGGGGCGTCGCGCGCCGCTACCTCCCCGTCCGCTGCGGCACTCGCCACGGGTTGGCCGTCCGCAGCGGCGCCGGCAACAATGCCTCGGGCATGTTCTGGTACGCGACCGGGCGCAGCCAGCGGGCGACGGCCGTGCTTCCCACACTGGTGTGGAGCGGACTGGTCGTGGCGGGCCAGGGACCGCCGTGGTGCATGGCGCGGGTGACCGCGACGCCTGTGGGCCAGTCGTTCCAGATCAGCCGGCCCGCGCGGAGGCTGGACCAGATCCGGCGGGACAGCTCACCGTCCCCCTCCTGGCCGTGCACGGAGGCCGTGAGGCTGCCCGGCAGCTCCCGGAGGGTGGCGAGCAGGTCTTCGGTGGAGATGTAGGTGACAACGACGGAGGCCGGCCCGAAGCACTCCCGTAGGAGTTCGGGGTGGGTGCGCAGGTCGTGGGCCGTGACGGTGAGGAGTGTCGCCGAGGGGCTGTCGGCCGGCGTCGCGGCGCGGCCGGTGTCGGCCGGTGCCGGTGCCAGCCGGTGGACGGTGGGGTGCGCGGCCAGTTCGTCGAGAGTCGCGCGGTAGGTGTCGCCGATCCACGGTCCCAGCAGGGGCGCGGGAACGGCCGCCCCGACGGCCAGGCCGAGGAGTTCGCCGAGGCCGTGGCCGTCGGGCAGGAAGAGCAGGCCCGGCTTGGTGCAGAGCTGCCCCTGGCTGCGGGTGACAGACGCGACGTACTCGTTCACCAGGGCCGGCCCGCGGGCCGCGAGGGCGGCTGGGGTGACCACCACGGGGTTCAGGGATCCGAGTTCTCCGTAGAAGGGAATCGGGTCCGGTCGCCCGCAGGCGAGATCGAACAGAGCACGGCCGCCGGTGGTGGAGCCGGTGAAACCGACGGCCTGCACGGCGGGGTCGGTGACCAGGGCACGGCCCGCGTCACGTCCGTGGACCACGCGGAGGGCACCCGGAGGCAGCACTTCGGCGGCGAGCGCGGCGGTCAGGTCGGTGAGGCGGGGGTGGCCCTCGTGGGCCTTCACCACGACAGGGCAGCCTGCGGCGAGCGCGCTGGCGGTGTCACCGCCCAGGACGGAGAAGGCGAAGGGGAAGTTGGAAGCGGTGAAGACGGCGACTGGGCCCAGGGGGACGAGCATGCGTCGTACGTCCGGGCGCGGGGCGGGCACGGCCGCGGCGTCCGCGCGGTCGATCATCACGTCGAAGTGGGCGCCCTCTTCGGCGATCTCGGCGAACATCTCCAACTGCGCACGGGTACGCAGCACTTCGCCGCGCAGCCTGGGGTCGCCGAGATGGGTCTCCTCGTCCGCGAGGGCGACCAGGTCGTCGGTGTTCTCGCGTAGGACATCGGAAAGGGCGCGAAGGAGTGTGCCGCGTTCGGCCGGGGTGAGTGCGGCGAGGCCGGGAGCCGCGGAGCGGGCGGCGTCAGTGGCCCTGGTGACGAGCGGGGTGTGGGAAGGCATGTCTTCTCTCGGTGTCGCGGCGGAGGCTGAGGTGGTGCGTCGTGCGGGGAGGGGCGGTTCGTCCCTCAGGCGGCCGGAGGGACGTTCCGCTCGGCCATCAGCAGGAGCTCGGCGAGGTGAACAGCTCTGACGGGTGAGCGCTTGCGGCGCAGACCGGTGCGGAGCTGGCGCAGGCAGCCGGGGTTGACCGCCACGACGATGTCGACGCCCGCCGCTTCGATCTCGTCGAGCTTCGCCGCGAGGATGCGGCGTGACTCGCGCGGCCGCAGCAGGGAATAGGTTCCGGCCGCACCGCAGCACGTGCCGGCGGAGGGCAGTTCGACGTGGTCGGCGATCCGGCCGATCAGCTCGCGAGGCGGTGCCGACACACCGAGACCGTTGCGCAGGTGGCAGGAGTCCTGGAGGGCGACCCGAGCCCTGCGTCCGTCGATCCGCAGCTCGCCGGGGGTGCCGTCCGGGTGTTTCCGGGCGGCGAGGTGGTCCGACAGCTCGCGGACACGATCCGGACCGAGTACGGAGGCGAGGTGGGCGGCGCACCCTCCCGAGGTGGTGACAATCGTGCCGGGAAGATCCTCGCCCAGGCGGAGGGCGAGCTGTTCGCCCTTGGCCGTGCCCCCGTTGTGGGCGTGCAGTGCACCGCAACAGCCCTGGTCGGCGGTGAGACGGAGTTCGGGGACGAGGGCGGCGGCGGCCCGGCTGACACGCGGGAAGAGCACCCGCTCGAAGCAGCCGAGCATGAGCGAGCCGGTGGCATCCGGCGGTACGGCGGGAGCGGCCCCCGAGGGGCGGCTCCCGCTCGCCGCCCCCCTCAGTCCGCCCAGGAGGACGAAGAGGGGGCGCAGGCCGGCGAGCCACATGAGCGCGCGGGCCACCGTGGGCATGTGGCGTCCACGCCACTGGTGGTCGCGCCACTGTTCGAGGAGTTGTCCGTACTCGACGCCGGCCGGGCAGACGGGTTCGCAGGCGCGGCAGCCCAGGCATTGGGAGGCCTGCTCCTGGAGGGTGGGATCGTCGGGCTGGAGATCACCCTCCTGAAGGGCCCGCATGAGGTTGATCCGGCCGCGCGGCGAGGACGCCTCGTCGCCGGTCTCGGCGTAGGTGGGGCACGCGGGCAGACAGAATCCGCAGGAGATGCAGCGCGAGAGCTGGTCCGGGTCGAAGACGGGGCCGGGGACCGGTCGGCGACCGGAGCGGTCGGTCATGAGCCGAGCTTTCCGGGGTTGAGGATGCCGGCCGGGTCGAAGGCCGTCTTGAGGCGGCGCAGCAGGGCGAGTTGGTCCTCCCCGAGCTGGGCGGAGAGGTGGGAGAGTTTCGCCGCGCCGACGCCGTGCTCACCGGTGATGGTCCCGCCCAGTTCGATCGCGGCGGCGAAGATGTCGGCGAAGGCCCTCTCCGCGCGGGCGATGCCGTCGTGGTCGTCGCGGGACTTCACCACACAGGTGGGATGGAGATTGCCGTCACCGGCGTGCCCGAAGGTGGCGATCTCCACCCCGTGCCGAACGGCGATCGCGCCGATGCGGTCGACCATCTCCGCGATGCGGGGGCGGGGCACGGTGGCGTCCTCCAGAATGGTCAGGTCGCCCAGTCGCGACAGCGCGGGCAGGGCGCAGCGGCGGGCGGCGAGCAGGGCTTCGGCCTGGGCGATGTGGGCGGCGGTGGTGACGTCGAGGGCGTGGTGGGCGGTGCAGATCTCGCCCATGCGGGTCAAGGCGCGGGCGACTGCGCCGGGTTCGCCGTCGTCCCCGAAGAGGAGGAGTGCTCCGGCGTCGGTGCGCAGTCCGAGGCGGGCGAAGTCCTCCACGGCCCGGACGCAGGAGCGGTCCAGGAATTCCAGGGTGGCGGGCAGGATGCCCGCGGCGATGATCGCGGTGACGGCTCGTCCGGCGGCGGCGAGGTCGGGGAAGTAGGCGACCCCGGTCCCGGCGCTCGCGGGAGCGGGCCGCAGCGCGAGGGTGGCCTCGGTGATGACGGCCAGCGTGCCCTCGGAGCCGGTCAGCAGGCGGGAGAGGTCGTATCCGGCGACGTCCTTGTTCAGGCGGCCGCCGGTGCGGATCACCTCGCCGGTGGGCAGGACCGCTTCGAGTCCCAGCACGTAGTCGCGGGTGACGCCGTATTTCAGGCCGCGCAGTCCGCCCGCGTTGGTGGCGATCGTACCGCCGATGGTGGCGACCGTACGGCTGCCCGGATCGGGCGCCCACAACAGGTTCTCGTGGGAGGCGGCGGTGGCCAGCGCGGCGCTGGTGAGACCCGGCTGGACACGGGCCAGGAGTTCCTCTGGGGCGATTTCGATGAGCCGGTTCAGACGGGTGAGGACCAGGATGACGCCGCCTTGGGAGGCAACGGTGGCCGCGCAGAGGTTGGAGCCGGCGCCCCGGGGGACGACGGGGACGGCGTGGCGGGTGGCGAGTTCCAGGACGGCGGCGACCTCGGATGTGTCCGCGGGAAAGACCACGGCGTCGGGTCTGGCGCTGAAGAGCGGGGTGGCGTCCCTGCTGTAGGGGACGAGTTCGCCGTCCGTCTCCCGGTAGTGGCCGGGGCCGACGATCGACCGCAGGGCCGCTCGTACGGTGGCGTGCATGGGGTTCTCCTCGGGTGGGCCCCGCCCCGGGAGGGGCGGGGCCACCGGATGCTAGAGCCTGATGGCCGAACGGTCGGCGATGAGGACGGGCGAGTCGTAGACCGGGACGTTGCGGAAGGTGTGGGTGCCACCCGACACCGACCAGTCGGCGGCGGGGATGTCGAAGACCGCGCCGGTGCGGACATCGACGTAGACGGGGTCGGCGAAGTTTCCCGAGGGGAGCGTGAGCCGGACGGGAGTGCGGGTCGTGCTGTCACCGGGGGTGGTGGTGCCGTTCCAGACGCCGACGATCTGGCGGCCGGTGTCTCGCTTGGCGAAGCCCTGCACGGTCAGGGGGGTGGTGGAGTCGGTGGTGAAGGAGTGGCCGGGCAGTGCCTTGACCGTGCCGTCGATGACGGAGGCGAGTGTCTGGACGCCGTAGTAGGAGGGCTTGGCGTAGCGGATGCTCTTGTCGGTGTTGGTCTGCAGCAGCCCCTTGCTGTTGATCTTCGAGGGGTAGTGCAGGTCGGAGATACTGAAGGCGGTGGTGCTGATGCCCTGGCCGAGGTCGTGCGTCAGGCGGCGCAGGAACCACTTGGCCTGGCTGAGTTCGGTCCAGTCCAGGTCGCCGAGGGCGCCGAAGCTGCCGGGTCGGCTGGGGGCGCCGTTCTCACCCTGCCGCAGGGTCGCGCCGGGTGCGTACCGGTCGATCAGCGCGCGGATCTTGTCGACCTGCTGGTAGGTCCACACGTCGTCGGGGTTGGGGTTGTAGGGGTGGTAGCTGATGCCGTCGAGGAGATGGGCCTTGCCCTGACCGGAGAGCCGGACGAGGAAGTCCTGGGTGTAGGGGACGTCGATGCCCGCCTCGCCGGGACCGTAGATGACCGAGCCGGGCTGCTCGGCGCGCACGCGGGCCGCGGTGCGGGCGAAGAAGTCCGCGTAGGTGGCGGCGGGGACGCCGGCGAGATTGGGCTCGTTCCAGATCTCCCATTCGGTGATCCGGTCCCCGTAGCGGCGGACCATGGCGGTCACCCAGGCGTCCCAGGCCGCCAGGGCCTCCGCGGAGGTGGGGATCTGTCCGCCCAGACCGGAGCCCCCACCGCCGGCGTAGACGCCGTTGCCGTAGGACAGCTGCATCCAGGGTTCGACGCCGCGGCTGGTGGCGTCGTTCACGATCCGGTCGAGCCAGGTCCAGTCGTAGACGCCCTTGGTCTTCTCGGTCTTGGCCCAGCCGCCCTGCAGGCGCACGCCGGTGGCTCCGAGGCGGCCCAGGTAGGGAGCGTAGGCGGAGTGGTCGGTGTAGTCCCGGTCGAGGGTCTCCGCTCCCACGAGGAGGTTCGAGGTACCGATCTGCGCCGCGGTGCGCGGGGCGACCGTGCCGAGCTGCGGCCAGCCGGCCGGGGTGGTCTCGACGGTGGTGCGGACGTCGTCGAGGTAGGCGGTGCCGGTGTCGGCGACCGCCACGCCGGCCTGCAGGCGGCCGAGGGCGGTGGCGGAGGTACGGAAGCCGAGGCGGGCCGCCCGGCGTTCCCCGTCGATGTGGACGTCCGCCGTGGCGGTGCCGGGGCGGGCGACGACGCGGATGTCGTACCAGCGGTGGGGGCTGTAGGCGCCGAGATCGACGCGGGTGGCGCCGTCGTAGGAGTAGAGGCGCCCGGCGGCGCTCATGGCGACGGTGACGCTGTGGCCGCTCGCGCCGTCGAGATGGACGCCGACGGTCGCGGTGGTCTGGGAGGCGCGCAGCCGGAACCCGGCGACGACAGTCGAGGAAGTGGTGCCGAAGGAGGCGGTCGCGGTGACGGGAGCGGTGGTGGAGGTGTCGCGCAGACGCAGGCTGCGGTCCGCGGTCCCGGCGATGTCCTGCACGGTGGCGTCGCCGGCGGCGGTCCATCCCGGGGCGGGGAAGCCGGGGGTGACGGCGTCGAAAGTGGTGGAGAGGTCGGCCGCGACGGCCGGACCGGCTGTCGCCACGGAGAGCAGCGCGCCGATCAGGCCGCCGGAGAGGACCAGCGGCAGGGTCCGTGCGGTGCGTCGGGTACGCCCGGAAGCGGGTAGTAGTGAAAGGTGCATGACAGATACGGACATGATTCCTGCCTTCTGCGGGGGAGGGCGGATCCATCGGTGGGTGTGCGGTGCGTCCGGAGCGCCGGGAACCCCCGGCGCTCCGGGGAACGGGGCCGGCCGGTGGTCAGTCGGCGAGCGGGAGCGCGGCGCGCGTCTCGTCGTAGGCGCGCCGGGTCCGCTCGTCGGGCGGGTAGGTGCCGCGCAGTGGCGCGCCGTCGGCGATCCGCGCGGTGATGAACGCCTCCTGGCGTTCCTGCTCGCGGGCGGCGGCGGCGATGACAGATACGAGGTGGCGGGGCACGCAGACCACGCCGTCGCCGTCGCCGACCATGACGTCACCGGGATAGACGGCGACGCCGGCACAGCCGATGGGGACCTGGACGTCGACCGCGTGGTGCTGGGCGAGGTTGGTCATGGCGGCGGCCCCGGTGGCGTAGACCGGCAGGGGCAGCCGGCTGATCTCCTCGATGTCGCGCAGGGTGCCGTCGGTGACCAGGCCGGCGGCGCCGTTGACCGCCATGCGGGTGAGCAGGATGTTGCCGGCAGAGGCGGCGCGGCCCTGGCCGCGGCAGTCCACGACCAGGACCTTCCCTGGGCCGGCCTGCTCGACCGCCAGGCGCTGCGGGTGGTCGTAGTCGTCGTAGACGTCGAGGGTGTCGATGTCCTCGCGGGCCGGGATGTAGCGCAGGGTGAACGCCTCGCCGACCATGCGCCGGGCGCCGGTGACGCCCGACAGACCCGCCAGGAAGGTGTTGCGCAGGCCGTGCTTGAAGAGCTGGGTGGTGATGGTGGCGGTACTGGCCTCGCCCAGGGCTGCCAGATCGTCGGGGTCGAGCGGCGGCCGGGAGGTCTCGGTCATCTCGTGCTTCCTTCGGTGTGCTGACGCGGTACGGAGTCTGAGAACGGCGGTGCGGTCAGGGGGCGGGGCGGCCGGGGACGGGGTTGTCGAGGGCGGGGTCGGTGCCCGGCGGCCGGAGCTGGGCGCTCAGGCCCCCGTCGACGGTCAGGATCTGTCCGGTGATGAAGGACGCGTCCGTCGAGGCGAGGAAAGCGACGGCGGCGGCGACATCGGAGCCGTCACCGACCCGGCCGAGCGGTACCGGCCGGGCGCGGGCGCGCTGCTGGGCGAGGTCGAGGAGGGCGAAGCGGTCGTTGACGACCGGACCGGGGGCGACGGCGTTGACGCGGATGCCCCGGGGGGCCAGCTCCAGGGCCATCGCGCGGGTCGCCGCGTCGACGGCCCCCTTGCTGGCGTCGTAGGCGACGGCGGACCGATGGGCGCGGACCGCCCCGACCGAGGAGATGTTCACGACCGAGGACCCGGGCGGCATCACCCGCGCGGCGGCCACCGTGCAGAGGAACATCCCGCGCGCGTTCACGGCGAAGCTGCGGTCCCAGTCGGCCACGTCGAGATCGAGCAGCGGTCCGCGTCCGAGCATGGGGGCGGCCGCGTTGTTGACCAGCAGGTCGAGTCCGCCGAGGACGTCGACCGTACGGGCCACGCAGGCGTCCACTTGCCGTGAGTCGGAGACGTCGCCGGGGCAGGCGACGGCGTGGAAGCCCTTCTCCCGCAATGCGGCCGCCGCCGCCTCGGCCTCGGTGGGATCGGGCCCGTTGAGGGCCACCGCCGCACCTTCCTGCGCCAGCCGGAGCGCGATGGCGAGACCGATGTTGCGGGCTCCGCCGGTGACGAGAGCGGCCTGCCCGGCGAACCGGCCGTCGGCGGGTGAGCTTTCCCCGGGTTCCGGCACGTCCCTCACGATGCGGCCGCCTGACGGTCGATCACGGCCGCCGCGCTGGTGGCGGCCCAGGTCAGCGGACCGGCCGAAGCCGCCACCAGCCGCGGGTCGAGAGACATGCCCAGGCCGGGTCCCTGCGGCACGGTCAGCAGGCCGTCGGTGTAGCGGACGGGGTCGGTGACGACGTCGCGGGTGTAGAGGAGGGGCCCGACGGGGTCGCTGGGCACGGTGACGGCGGACATCGCCATAGCCACATGGGCGGCGGCGGCCGTACCGATGGACAGCTCTTGCGTGGTGCCGACCAGACACGCCTTCCCGGCGGCGTCGGCTATCGCGAAGATCCGCCGTGCCGGAGTGATCCCGCCGATCGCGATGACACTGACGTTGAACACGTCCACCGCGTCGGCGGCGACGAGGTCCAGGGCCCACCGGAAGCCGTAGACGTGCTCGCTGACCGGGACGGCGAGCCGGTCGCGTGCCTGGACCAGGCCGCGGATGTCGTGGTGCGGGGCGGGCGACTCGATCAGCTCGTAGCCGACGTCGGCCACCCGCTCGGCGAACGCGCAAGCCGCTTTGGCGTCCAGCAGGTTGGAGAAGTCGAGGGACTTGATGGTGATGCGGTCGCCGAACCGTTCGCGCGCGGTGCGCAGGAACAGCTCGTCGAGGTCGAGACGGCGGCCCACGTACACCCGGAAGAAGGTGAAGCCCTCGGCGAGCCGGCGCTCGACCATGGCGAGGTTGCGCTCGACGTCCTGCTCGTGCTGCTGGCGGAAGACCGGGTAGGCGATGGGGACGGACTCGCGGACCGCGCCGCCGAGCAGGTCGCAGACCCGCACCCCGAGCTGTTTGGCGGCCAGGTCCCAGAACGCGATGTCGACGCCGCACTTGATGGCGCGGCTCTTGTCGTAGATGTATCCGGCCTGCGGGAAGTTGGCCTCCAGGCGGCGTTCCATCTCGGTTGTCTGGAGGGCGTCGAGGCCGACGAGGATCTCGTTGAGCGTGGCTTCGAGTTCCGGCACGTCGAGGTGGTAGCGCGGGAGGTGCTGGAGGTCGGACATCTCGCCGACTCCGGTCAGCGCCTCGTCGTCGGTGAGGAGTTCGACCAGGATGTGCCCACAGGTGATGCTGTTGTGCCGGGGGGTGTTGATCGAGGTCAGGCGGACCTGCGTCACCTTGGCCATGTGATGCTCCGTTCCTTGTCGGTGCGGGGGGGTGGTGCCGGCGGCGCTGTCGACGCGCCGCGGCGCCGGTGAGGTGCGCCCGGGAGCCATCGACAGCAACTCGCGGGTGTACGGGTGGGACGGGGCCTCGTAGATGCGGTCCGCCGGGCCTTCCTCGACGATCCGGCCTTTTCGCATGACCGCGATGTGGTGGGCGACGGACCGGACCACGGCCAGGTCGTGGGTGATGAAGAGGTAGGCCATGCCGTGCTCGGCCTGGAGGTCGGCGAGCAGGTTGAGGATCTGCGCCTGGACGGAGACGTCCAGAGCGCTGACCGCCTCGTCGCACACGATCAGCCGTGGCCGCAACGACAGGGCCCGGGCGATCGCGATGCGCTGGCGCTGCCCGCCGGAGAAGGCCGAGGGGAAGCGGCCGAGGGCGTGGGCGTCGAGGCCGACGTCCTGGAGGAGTCGTACGAGTTCGGGTTCGCCGGCGTCGAGCTGGTGGACCCGCATCGGCTCCGCCAGGATGTCGCGGACCGTCATGCGCGGGTCGAGACTGGCGTAGGGGTTCTGGAAGACGACCTGGATCTCCCGCTGGAGGCGGCGCAGCTCCGCGGGTCCGGGCCGCAGGACGTCGATGCCGTCGTAGCGCACGGATCCCCCGGACGGGGTTTCCAGGCGCAGCAGCATCTTGGTCAGGCTGGTCTTGCCCGACCCCGACTCCCCCACCAGGGCGAGCGTGCGGCCCGGCGCGACCTTCAGGCTCACCTGGCGTACGGCCTCGACGTGCCCGGTGACCCGGCGCAGCGCCCCGGTGCGGACCGGATAGCGCAGGTCGGTGGCGGTGAACTCGACCAGCGGCGTGCCTTCCGCCTGTTCCCCCTCGCCGGACCTGGTGCGGGCGGCTTCCGGCGGCGGGGCCACGGGCAGTTCCCGTGGTGCGTCGGCGAACAGGCAGGCCGCCGCATGGCTTCCGCCGATGGTGAGGAGCGGGGGCACGACGCTCTCGCAGCCGTCCGCTCGGACGGGACAGCGCGGTGCGAAGGAGCACCCCGGGGGCCGGTCGCTCAGTCGCGGTGGCCGGCCGTCGATGGAGGCCAGTCGGGTACGGGCCGGGGCGTCCAGACGGGGAGTCGCGGCCAGCAGGGCTTGGGTGTACGGCATCCTCGGGTCGGCCAGGACCTGCGCGGTGGGGCCGCTCTCGACGATCCGGCCGGCGTACATGACCGCGACCCGGTCGGCTTGTTCGGCGACCACGCCGAGGTCATGGGTGATGAGGACCAGGCCCATGCCGAGGTCGTCGCAGAGCGACCGGAGCATGGTCATGATCTCGGCCTGGACGGCGGCGTCGAGGGCGGTGGTCGGTTCGTCGGCGATGAGGAGCTGCGGGCGTGCGGCGATCGCCAGGGCGATGGCCGCACGCTGGCGCATGCCGCCGGACAGTTCGTGGACGTACTGCCCCAGACGCTTTTCCGGCTCGGGCATCCGGGCCTGTGTCAGGGCTTCGACGGCGCGCCTGCGGGCCTGCTCCCGGCTCATGCGTTCGTGGGCGCGGACGGCGTCGGCGATCTGCGTTCCGATGGTCAGCAGGGGGTTGAGGGCGGTGCCGGGGTCCTGGAAGACCATGGCGACCCGGCTGCCGCGTACCTCGCGCCAGGAGCGCCGGTCCAGGCCGCGCAGGTCGGTGTCGCCCAGCAGGATCGTCCCGGTGGTCTCGCACAGGGGCGGGGGCGGGTTGAGGCCGAGGAGGCTCAGGGCGGTGACGGTTTTGCCGGAACCCGATTCGCCCACGACGGCGAGGGTCTCACCGGCGTCGAGGTGCAGGCTGACGTCGTCCACGGCACGCACGGGCGGCTCGCCGGAGGTGTGGTGGAAGGTGACGCCGAGACGGTTGATGTCGAGGAGGGGCATGGCGGCCGCCTTACGCGTCGAGGTGGGCGCGCTCGAGGCGCCACTGGCCGTCGACGTCGAGGCCGACGCCCTGGAGTGCGGTGCTGCGGATCAGCGGCGACTTGGCCTGGTGCAGGAAGACCCAGTAGTTGTTCTCCAGGATGCGGCGCTGGACGTCGGCGTACGCCTGCTTGCGCACGGCGCGGTCGTCCGTACTCAGGCCCTTGTCGAGCAGAGCGTCGAGGGCGGAGTCGTCCAGGCCCGACCAGTTGCTCGGCCCGTCACTGGCGAAGTACGGGCCGAACGAGAGCGACGGGTCCAGGCGGGGGATGTCGACGACCAGGACCGCCGCGTCGAAGTCGTGCTTCTGCATGCGTTCGAGCTGGGTCTGGAACTCCAGCACCTCGACCTCGGGTGCGAACCCCGCAGCCGTGAGCTGGCTCTGGAGCAGCTCGGCGACGGTGGGGTCGGGGGCGCGGCGGCGGGCGAGGAGGGTGATGGGCACCTTCCCGCGCAGCCCGGCTCTGTCCAGGGTGGCGCGGGCCTTCTCGGGATCGTACGGCAGCGGGGCGAGCGAGTCGTCGTAGAACCAGTCGCGGGAGGTGGCGAACGAGGGGGCGATGTCGAAGTCGCCGCCGGCGGCCGCCTTGCCGACCGCCCCGCGCTCGACGGCCATCGCGAAGGCGGCGCGCACCTTCGGGTCGCGGAAGGGGCCCCTGGTGACGTTGAGCGAGGCGTAGTAGTTGCGTCGTACGCCCTCGTCCTTGATGTCGATGCGGGAGTCGCCGGCCAGCTGCTTGTACTCCTCCGGGGGCAGGGCACGCACCAACTGGACTCCTCCGGTGGACAGTTCGGCGCGCAGCACCTTCGCCTCGGTGACGAAGCGCAGGACCACCTTGCCCAGGAGCGGAAGGGCCTCGCCGTCCTTGGTCTCGGCCCAGTAGGCCGGGTTGCGCTCGGCGGTCAGCTGCACCTTGGAACGCCACTGGCGGAAGGTGAAGGGGCCGGTGCCGACCGGCCTGCGGCCGAACTCCTCGGCGCCCTTGGCCAGGGCTGCGGGCGAGGCGATCATCCCGGGCTCGTGGGCGAGCTGGGTGAGCAGCAGCGGGTCCGCGGCCTTGAGGGTGAGGGTGACGGTCTGCGCGTCGACGGCCACCACGCCGGTGACGGAGGCCAGGGCCGCGGTTTTGGTGGATCGGGTGGCGGGGTCGGAGATCCGCTTCAGGTTGAGGACGACGGCGTCCGCGTCGAAGGGGGTGCCGTCGTGGAACTTCACGCCCTTGCGGAGCTCGAAGGTGATCTCGGTGTCCTTGACCGTCCACCTGGTCGCGAGCGCCGGCTCGAAGGTCCCGTCGCGGCGCTGGCGCAGCAGGGAGTCGAAGAACAGGTTGAGAACGTTGCGGTCGGAGGAGATCGCGGAACTGAGCGCCGGATCGAGGGTGACGGGCTCGTTGTCGAAGCCGGCGGTGAGAGTGCCCCCGGACGCGCCCCCGGAGGACTTCTCGGAGGAGCCGCATCCGGAGAGGGCGACGGCGGCCGCCGTGGCGGCGGTACCGGCCAGGACGGTGCGGCGTGGTACGAGGCGGGCGGAGATGGGCATGGCGGAGCACTTCCTCTGTACGGGAGGTCGGCGGAAGAGGCGAAGGGCGGAGGAAGGAAGGGGAGGAGGGGGAAAGTCTCAGCGCGGGGGCGCGAGGTCCGGGCGGTGCGCGTCCAGCGCGTCGCGCAGCGCGTCGGCGAGCAGGTTGAACGCGGCGACGGTGAGGAGGATCGCGAGACCGGGGAAGACGCTGAGCGACCAGCTCGCGTCCAGGTGGTCGGTGCCGCTGGCAACGATCGCGCCCCAGCTGGGCTGCGGGGGTTGCACGCTGAGCCCCAGGAAGCTGAGGGCGGCCTCGGCCATGATCGCGGTGGAGACCTGGAGCGCGGCGAAGACGAGCAGGGTGCCCGCGAGGTGCGGCAGCAGGTGGCGGCGCATGATCGTGGTCCGCGTGACGCCCACGATACGGGCGGCCGACACCCATTCGCGGGTGCGCAGCGAGAGCACCTCCCCCCGTACGACGCGGGCGAAGCGCGGGGTGGTGACCACGGCGATCGCGATGAGGGCGTTGCGCAGCCCCGGACCGAGGGCCGCGACCACGGTGAGCGCGAGGACGAGCAGCGGGAAGGCGAGCAGGCCGTCGGAGATCCGCATGACCAGGGCGTCCACCCAGCCGCCGCGGTACCCGGCGACAAGGCCGAGCACCGTACCGAGGACCAGGGCGGCGCCCACGGTGATCGTGGCCACTTCGACGGTGACGAGCGCGCCGGCGACGATCCGGGCCAGGACGTCCCGGCCGATCTCGTCGGTACCGAGCAGGTGTGCGGAGCTGGGGCCGGCCAGGAGCCGGTCGGTGTCGGCGGCGCCGACCGTGCCGGACAGGAACGGTGCGGTGGCTGCGGCCAGGAACAGGAGGGACAGCAGGGGTACGGCGATGTGTGCGCGGCGGTCGCGGCGCAGCCGGTCCAGGACCGGTCTGCGGGAGACCTTCGGCGCGAGGTCGGTGGCCATCGGCGCTCCAGAGAGTGCGTGCGGGGTGCGCGCGGGGTGGGGGTGCGGGGTGTGCGGGACGTGCCGCTCGGCACGGTGCACGCGGACGGGTGAGTACGCCGGCGTACCGGCGAGGTCAGTACGTGATGCGCGGGTCGAGCCACGCGTAGACCAGGTCGGCGAGGAGGTTCACCAGGAGGACGAAGACCACGACCATCAGCACCGCGCCCTGGACGACGGGCAGGTCGCGGCTGAAGATGCCGTTGACGATCAGGGTCCCCATGCCGGGGACGGTGAAGACGGTCTCGGTGACGACGGTGGCGCTCATCAGCGCCCCGATCTGGAGCGCCACGACCGTCACCACGGGCACGATCGCGTTGCGCAGGGCGTAGACCCCCACGATCCGGCGGCGTGTGAGGCCCGATGCCTCGGCCGTACGGATGTAGTCCTCGTTGAACGCGGCCAGGAGGGCCGCGCGGGTCTGGCGCATGGTGACCGCGGCGATGGTGGAGCCGATGGTGACGGCCGGCAGGACCATGTGCCGCAGGTTTTCGAGGGGGTCCTCGGTGAAGGGGACGTATCCCGAGGGCGGGAGGATCCTCAGCCACAGGGCGAAGACCAGGATGAGCAGCGCGGCGAGGTAGAAGTGCGGGGTGGAGAGGGCCAGCAGACCGCCGGAATTGAGCACGGTGTCGGTGCGGGTGCGGGCGCGGACCGCGGCGAGGATGCCGGCGGGGATGCCGATGAGGACGGCGAACAGCAGCGCGATGAGGCCGAGTTCGACGGTGGCGGCGAGCCGGTCGGAGATGACCGCGTCCACGTGTTCGTCGGTCAGCCACGAGCGGCCCAGATCACCGCGGACGAGGCCGGCGAGCCACTGGGTGAACTGCTGCCAGAGCGGGACGTCGAGGCCGAGGTCCGCGCGGAGCACCGCCCGGTCCTCTTCGGTGGCCTCCTGGCCGAGGATGGAGAGGGTCGGGTCGCCGGGCATCAGCCGCAGCAGCAGGAAGAGCACCAGGGAGACGACCAGGACGACCGGGACCAGTTGGGCGAGTCTGCGTACGAGGTATCCGGTCATTTCACCGGCTCCGGTATCGGGACGACGGGTGCGGGTACGGCGGTGCCGTGGGGGACGGGGCGGTGGGCGAGGCCGCGCAGCCAGGCCAGGCGCGGTGCGGGGGCCAGGTCGTACGCGTACAGGACGAGTGAGCGGGCACCGGCCGCGCGGGCGTCCCGGGACACGTCCGCGAGGTGTTGTTCGCCGGTGGTGCGGTCCGCGGCCAGGCTCCAGCCGGCCGACACGCGGGCGCCGGTCCGTGCCGCCGCGGCGAGGTCGCGGCGAAGGGCCTCGGGGTTCCCCGACAGATCGGTGACGGTGAGGGCGCCCGACACGGTCGCGAGGGCGTCCAGGTCCGCGGCGGACTTGCCGTCGCAGGCGTACGGGTCGCCGGTGGTGCGGACGGAGACGGGCAGTCCCCCGGCCGCTGCGACGGCGTCCCGCACGAGTTCGACGGTGATCTGTGAGCGGACGGCGAGGAGGGTGTCGTGCAGGGCGGAGCCCAGGGCGGTGCGGGCGTCGGTGGCCGGGTCGCCGGCCTCGCGCGGATCCGCGAGCTGGGCCCGCAGTACCGCACGGACCGTTTCGGTCAGGCCGGGAACGTCGATGCCCGCCTCGGCGAAGCGGTCGGTGCAGGCGGAGCAGAAGCAGAGGGAGAGCAGCCAGCGGTCGACCGGGCGCAGGGCGGCGCCGAGCTTGTCGTGGGCGCTCTGGTGCTGCCAGCCGAGGTAACCGAAGGCTTCGAGTTCGATGCCGGTGACACCGGGGCGGCGGGCGCTGCGGGCGACCAGGTCGGCGGCGTAGGCGCGGACTTCGGCCCTGGCCGGGCACAGGGCGTGCAGGTAGTGGTGCCCGAAGACGTTGCGCAGTGCGGAGCCGGGTTGCCGGGTGGCCGGGGCGGACTGGTGGAGCCCGACGAGCCAGGCGGTGACGCCGAGGCCGGCGCGCAGCAGGGCGGTCGTGGCCGCTGTCGCCTCGTCGCCGAGGACCGGTAGCGCGAGTTCCCTGCCGTCGGTGGGGGCCGGTTCGTCGCGGAACCACTGTCCGGCCCGGAAGTCGGCCACGGCGCACGGGTCGCTGGTCGTCAGCAGCCACCGGCCGCTGTGATACGCGAAAGCCAGGCGTACACCGTCGACGCCGTGGGCGGCCAGCCGGTCCGCCTGGGCCTGCGGCTGCTCACGGAAGGAAAGAGGGTGGGCGAAGACCTCGACGTTCACCGGCCGGCTCCGGGAGCGTCACCGAGTGCGCGCGAGATGGTCTGCTTGGCCTTCTCGATGTGCTCGCGGGTCAGCCGTTCGGCGAGCGGGCCGTCGCCCTGTTCCATGGCCGTGAGGATCGCCGCGTGCTCGGCGGCCTCTTCCTCCCAGGTGGCGCGCAGCCGCCAGCCGAGGCCGGCCACGAAGGCCGTGAGGTCTTGGAGCTGGTCCAGGAATCCGCAGAGGAAGCCGTTGTCGCAGGCGGTGTAGAGCGCGCGGTGGAAGCGCCGGTTCGCCACGCCCAGGCCCCGGGTCTCGCCCGAGCCGATCAGCGCGGTCGCCTCCTGCAACGCCTGGCGGGCGGCGGCATGGGGCGTGGCTCCCAGGCGGACGGCGGCCAGGCGTACGGCTTCGGGTTCGGCAGCGCAACGGGCCGTGTAGAGCTCCTGCACCAGCCGGTTGTCGGGGCGGCGGACGCTGACGCCTTGATAGGCGTTGGGTTCCACCAGGCCGGTGGACTGGAGTTGCTTCAGCGCCTCGCGCACCGGCGTCTTGGAGACCCCGTACATCTCTGCGAGTTCCCGCTCGACCAGCGCCTTGCCGGGCGGGAGGGCGCCTTCGAGGATCGCCTGCCGCAACGCGTCCCGCACCCGGTCGGTGCGGGACGCCGGCTGTCGCAATGGCGGCAGCGTGGCGGCGGGCGGGACTTCCGCGCTGTTCGCTTGATAGTCGGTTTGTGGCATGGCGGCATGCTGGTATACCAGCATGCCAACCCGCAACCCCTGTGCGGAAATTCTTTGGAACGCCCTTCCCGGGACCGCCGGAACCACTCTTCAGAACTGATGCATCGTCAGAACGTTTACACCGCATCCGGGGTTGCATTCGTTTTTCGGGTCTGCAACTGTCACTCACGCAACTCGCCCCCCACACAAGGGATTCCGGGGGCACCATCGCGGCCGCGGCGCCCCGGCCCAGCGCCCCGACCCGGCGCTGCACCGGCGCGATGCCGCTGCCGTGCCCGTCCCGCGCGCCGCAGTCCGCGCCTTCTCCCTGCGCGCAGTGCTCATCCGCCGCCGCGGGACACCGACCGCTTCCGCCAGGACAACCTCGGAGACCAGGCAACAATGAAACGCACGCGCAGCTTCGCCGTGACCGCGGCACTGCTCACGTCATCCGTCCCGCTCGGCCTCCTCACCGTGGGAGCGGGTACGGCACAAGCCGCGGCCCGCACCTACTTCGTGAGCCCCGGCGGCAACGACGGCAATCCGGGAACCTCGGCCCGATCCCCCTTCCGTACCCTCCAGAAGGCCGCGGACAGTGCGGCCCCCGGCGATACCGTCTCGATCATGAACGGCACGTACTCCGAGCGCTCGGCGGGCTCGAACGTGCTGACCGTGAAACGCTCGGGCCGCCCCGGAGCGCCCATCACCTTCACCGCGCACCCCGGCCACCGCCCGGTGATCCACCCGGTGAAGGCGTGGAACGGCATCAGCGTTCTCGGCGCGTCCCACATCGTCATCAAGGGCCTGGAGATCAAGGGCAACAACAGCGCCCTGAACCTGGTCGGGGCCGAACGCGCCGCGAAGAAGGGCGACCCCACCTACAACACCAACTGCGTCTCCATCGAGCGGAACAGATCCACGGGAGACCTGTCACACCACGTCGAGGTGGTGGGGAACAAGGTGCACGACTGCGCCGGCGGCGGCATATCCGCGATCGACGCCGACCACGTGACGATCTCCGGCAACCACGTGTACTCCACCTCCTGGTACACGGTCTACGCGACGAGCGGGATCTCCGTCCTCACCCCACGCGACGTCGGCGGCGGCGATGCGAAGACGTACAAGATCCGCATCACGGGCAACCGCGTCCACGACAACGAAACCAAGATCAAGTGGGAGCGGTGCCGCTGCTACTCCGACGGCAACGGCATCATCATCGATACCCTCAAGGGCGACGGCGACCACCCCGCCTACCGCGGCCGCGTACTGGTCTCCGACAACATCTCGTACGACAACGGCGGCTCGGGCATCCACTCCTTCAAGAGCCAGCACGTCGACATCGTGCACAACACGGCGTACCTGAACGGCCGCAGCACCCGCATGAAGAGCTACGCCAACATCTTCGCGCACGACAGCACCGACGTGCGGCTGCTCAACAACGTCGCGTACGGCCGCCCCGGCCAGGCGACCAACAGCAGGTCCCGCAACGTCGACGTCACATACGACTACAACGTCTACTTCGGCGGCAAGGCTCCCGAGGTCAAGGGCGCGCACGACGTCGTCGCCGACCCGAAGTTCGCGAACGCCGGAACCGGGGCGAACGCGGACTTCCGACTGGAGAAGGGCTCTCCCGCCATCGGCACGGGCACCCCGTTCGCCGCGGTGACCAGGGACATCACCGGTGCCGGCCGGTCCGGCGGTGCGCCCGACCGCGGCGCGTACGCCTTCGCACCGGACACAGGTGAGGGTGCGCAGGGCGGATCCGGCGACGCAACGGCTTCCCCCGCCCAGGAAGGCACCGCACCCACCACGGGCGAGCAGTCCGGCGCCCCGGACTCCGCCCCCACGACCGGCACGGAACCCCCGGCCGGAACGGAGAACGGCACCGGCTCCGACTCCGGCCTGAGCGCGGACGGCGGGAGCGGTCCCCTCGCCGAAACCGGCGGCTCCGATCCCGTACTGCCCCTCGGCATCGGCGCAGTGGTTCTCGCCCTCGGCGCGGGTCTTCTCCTCCTCGTCCGGCGTAAGCGTTCCTGACGCCCCGGCCCCCTGCCGGGCCACCCCGTGACGTGGTGCCGGCCCCGCCCCCGTGCCTGCGGGACCGGCACCACCCGCCCCAACACCCCGGACCGCGCCCGGACGCCGGTCCCCGGCGCTTCCCGAGCACCGGGCCCCTGACAGACTTGCCGCCATGGCGGCACAGCGGAGCAGAACGGAGTCCCCCACCGGTGATCCGGTACCAGACCCTCCACGTGTCGCCTGGCGCAAGCGGATGAGGGTGCGCGTTCTGGACGCCGCCCGCGACCTGACGTGCGACGCGGGCTGGGACCAGGTCAGCCTCTCCGCCGTCGCCACCCGTGCCGGAGTCTCCCGCCCGTCCGTGTACAAGGAGTTCGGGAGCCGCGCCGGCCTGGGACGCGCCCTGGTGATCCGCGAGACACAGGAATTCTTCGCCGGTCTCGGTGACATCCTGCACCCCGGCCTTCCCGACACACACGCCTCCCTCGAAGCCGCCATTTTCTACGTCCTCACGCAGGCAGACGAGCGCCCCTTCGTGCGAGCGGTCGTCGCGGCCGCCCGCGAAGGCTCGGACAGCCTGCTTCCCTACCTCACCGCCCGGGCGGACCCCGTCTTCGACACGGGACAGGCTCTGCTGCGGGACTGGCTGGGCGAGCGGCATCCCGCGCGGGGAGAACAGACCGTCGAGGACGCGGCAGACATTGCGGTTCGCATGACCATCAGTCATCTGATCCTGCCGGATCGAGCGCCGCGCCCCACCGCTCGCCGGCTGGCCGCAGCGGTGCTGAAACTGCTGGAAGACAGCCCCTGAACCGCTCCCGCCGGGCGCCGGCGACCAGGCAGGACACCGCCTCGCACCGGCGGAGCCCGCCGGGAGCCTCCGGCGGGCTCCGCCGTCTCGCGCGCTCTCGCACAGGTCTCACGTATCCCTTGCGGATCTTCCGGCCGACCTACCATTGTGGAACGCCTGCACTCGTCTCCGTTGTATGAATGGATCAGCATGCCGCAGCAGACATCGGACGGCCACGGGCCCACGTTGGTGTACGCGAACTTCGTTTCCGATCTGGCCCTCGGCCTCGAGGCATCCGAGGTGCTGGACCGATGGGCCGAGCAGGCACCGCGCAAGATGTGGCTGCTCGGCCCGGGCGACGTACTGCTGACCCCTGTGCCGCTCAGCGCCGCTTTTCATCGGTACGCGGCACAGCTGCTGGCGGTGTGCCCGGAGGAGATGACCGCCGTTGTGGTGCCGCCGCGGCCGGGTGCCTCGATGGCAGACGCCGTGAGGGGCGCCGGCTTGATGGACAGGATCCGGGAGCTGGCTCAGGAGCGACCGGGCATCGCGCTGTTGCCGACAGCGCTGGACAGTTCCTCCGTCGGCTTTGCCCGGGAGGTGGGCGTACCGGTCGCTCCGTACGGGACGAGCGGGCCGACCACGCAGGCGTTGCGTGTCGTCTCCTCGCTCAATACGAAGTCGGGGTTCCGGGACATCGCTTCGACGCTCGGCATGAGGGTGCCGCAGGGCGTCGTCTGCCGGCACGCGGATCTTCGCACGCACGTCGAGGAAATGGTGGAGAAGTACGGTGAGGTGGTGCTCAAGCCGGACCGGTCGGCCGGAGGGCACGGTATGAGCTTCCTTTCGGCGACGCAGTCGCAGCTGCCCGTCGCCGGCCCCGGTCTGGACGGCCTGTGGGTCGTCGAAGAACGGCTGGAGGTGGCCCACTCCGTCAGCATCCAGTTCAGCACTGGACCGCGGGGCAGCGTCATGGCGTACAGCGGTGAAATGCGGACCAAGGAGGGTTCCTTCATCGGGTACGAAGCTCCGCTGCGGGGGCTCGCGGCGACCGCGGCGGATGAACTCGAACAGTGGGGCACGAAGCTCGGCGACCACCTCGCGCACCACGGCTATGCCGGCCCGTTCAGCCTGGACGCGGTGGTCACGCACGACGGCACCTTGTTCGCCAACGAGAGCAACGTACGCCGGACGGCCACCACCACACCGCACGCCATGGTCACCAGGCTCGCCCGCGCGGCAGGCCTGGAGCGGCCCGCCTGGCTCCTGGGCCGTGGCCGGTCCGCGAAGACGTACACCTTCATGGAGGCGGTGCGGTTGCTCGAGGACAGCGAACTGGCGTGGAGCCGCGAGCGGCGTGAGGGCGTCGTCTTCTACATGGACGAGCCGGTGGACGGCCACACCTGGCGGTACGCCGTCATCAGCGGGCCCGAGGACGGCCGACCGGCCGCCCTCGAGGCACGCCTGGCCCAGGCCATGGCCTTCGAGGACTGAGTGCGCGCGAACACACGAGACCGCGGGCCCGGTGACGCTGCGAACGGCGGGCCCCGCGTCCCTCCTCAGGCCGCGCGGCCCCCAGGACCTCGGGCCATCGCTGCCGGCAGGGCGGCCAGCCAATGGGCCAGGGTCTCGGCGCCCTGGACAAGAGCCCGCACCTCGACCCGTTCGTCACCGCTGTGCCAGCGGTCCTCCAGCAGGCCGGTGCCGTAGAAGAGCACGGGTGCAGCGACGGCCCGGGCAAGCTGGGCGGCAGGAGCCGCGCCGCCGTTGCGCATGTGGGCGGCCGACGCCCCGAGGGTGCGGCTGATCGCACGCTCCAGCGCCGTGAAGGCAGGGTGATCCGTGGGTGTCGTGTACGGGTCCGACCGGCTGGCAGGAAGATCGAGGTCGAAGGTGAAACCGGACGGGACCCGCTGCTCGACCCACTCCCGCACCCGCTGTGCGATGTCGTCCGCCTGCTGGCAGGGCACCAGACGAAACACCAGGCCTGCCGTGGCGGTGGCGGGGACGACCCCCAGCCCCGGAAGGTCCGGGTGACCGCCGAGGATGCTCGTCACCTCCGCGGCCGGCCGCAGCCATACGCGCTCCAGGATCCCGAACCCCGCCTCCCCCCGTGCACCGAAGGTGCCGGTCCGGGCCAGCCATTCCGGCTCGTCAGGTGCGATGGCGGCGAGCTGCGCCCGCTCACGCGCCGACGGGTCTTCCACCTGATCGTAGAACCCGGGGACGGTGACACGTCCGCTCTCGTCATGAAGAGAGCCGAGCAGCCGGGAAAGCTCTGTGAGCGGATTGCCGGCCGCTCCCGACACGGCCCCGTTGTGGATGTCGTACCGTGCCGCGCTCACAGTGAGCGCGGCGCTGACCGAGCCGCGCACGCCGGTGCACACCGCCGGCTTGTCCGTCGACCACAGCATCGTGTCGGAGACCATCACCACGTCGGCCCGCAGCTCTTGGTGGTGCCGGGCCAGCAGGCTGTCGAGATGGACGGAGCCGATCTCCTCCTCCCCCTCGATCAGGAACTTCACCGTGACCGCCGGGGCGCGACGGCCCGTCGCCGCGAGGTGGGCCCGCAGCGCCCACACGTGGCACATCACCTGGCCTTTCGCATCCGACGCGCCGCGTCCGTGCAGCCGGCCTTCCCGCAGCACGCCCGCGAAGGGCTCCGTCTCGTGCCACTCCTCGTCGATGACGGCGTTGACGTCATGGTGACTGTAGACAAGCACCGTCGGGGCGTCGGGACTGTGAGCGGGCCAGCACGCGTAGACAGCGGGAAGCCCGTCCGTCGGCCACTCCTCGACCACGGGAAACCCCGAGTCCCGTAGGAACGCGGCCAGCCAGCGGGCCGATCGGGTCACGTCCACCGCGTGGCCGGTGTCGCTGGAGACGGAAGGGATACGGACCCATTGCGCCAACCGCTCCATCATGACGTCCGTCCGTTGCGCCACGGCATCACGCACCGGAGCCCTGTCGGTCAACCGTCGCTCCCTTCCGCCCTGACACAGGCATACGGCCGAACGCCGTCACCCGCCGGTACACGTACCCCGTCCTGCGCACGGGGCGAAGGCGGCCTCCCCCACGCGTCGCCCGGCCCCAGGTGATGGAGACCCTGCTGATCACGGCAGCGCCAGGCATGGCCGGTCCCACAATCAGGCCAGCCTATGGGCACACCGTGTCGCGCCACTCCGAAGGCCGTCGGCGTTGCGTCAAGTGAGGTGCCCATACACCTGACTGGACGCACACGGCAACGAAGGCCGACAGACGCGGGGACCGTCGGCGGTCGCGGGCGAAGCTCCTGGACCGCACGGGCACCGGGCGCCGAACCGGGCGGCCGTGTCACGGGAGCGGCATTGTTGCGCCACGCCGTCGGCAAGCTCGGCCCCTGACGCGGCACGGCCCGTACCGCCTGCACCGCCTGCACCGCCCAACCGTCGGCACCGCCCAACCGTCGGCACCGACGACGCGACCCGGCTGCGACCACATGCTTGACTCGTCTACCGGGCACTGCCATGCACCGGACCGCCGTGGCCGGCGACACCGGCAGAGGATTCGTTCTTCCGGGCACGGGCACCCGCGACGGTACGCGCATCGCCGAGAGGAGCGGATCTCGTTGACCCAGGACACGTCGACTGCCGGGAAGCATACGAAAACGCCCACGGGCACCGGGCTCGTCGCACGGGCCGCGCGGAGCATCGCGCACTGGCGCCACGCACCGGCGCTGCACCCGTTCGGGGTCAGCTGCGACGGGGTGCTCGCCGTGCAGCCGTCCGGTCCTGCCTGGGGCGAACCGTGGCTCGACACTCCGGGGGACTACCAGGTGCGGATGAGGTGGTCGCGCGCCGTCGGGCTGCCCGGACGGCTGCCGGACGCCCTGGGACTCGCGCTGCGCGTGCACGGCGCAGGAGGCCCCGGGCGCTCCTTGGACCTACTGCTGACCAGCAGCGGCGCCGGGCGGCGGACCAGACATCTGCCCCTGCCACGCCTTGACGCCCTGGCCGGACCGTACTCCACACTCCTCTCCTACCGGATCGGCGAGCACGAGGCTCTGCTGGCCGCCCACCCGGACATGACCTCGCCCCTCGTACCGAACGGCCTCGCGACCCTGCGCACGACGCTCCAGGCCGGGCCACTGACGTTTCGCCTGGGCGCGGCGCCGCCCGGACAGGGGTGGCGCGCTCTGGGCACGCTCACCACCGGCCCGCCCCACGACCTCCCCGCCGAGGACACCGTCTCGTACGACCCGTACCTGAACCACCTGCCGCGCCTGCACCCGACGGCCCGGTTCAGCGGGCTGCGGGAAGCCGCGTACGCGGCTTCCCGGGCCGGACGTCGAGCGGCCGGCCGCGCCGGTTCGTGAGCTCTCCCCGCGGCCACGGAGCCCGCGACAAGGTGCAGCCGCCCTGCGGCGTCCATGACCACCGCACGCGGCCGTCGCCCGGTGAAGAGCCAGCCCTTCCCCGGGCCGGTGAGGTGCGGCCGCGGCGGACGGATGTGTGCGGTGCGGGCCCGTCATGAGCAGTCCGGCAGACGAGTGGTGAGCGGAACCGAGAAGCAGCCGGGACGAGTGAGGGCTCGGGGCGGGTGGTCCTCATCGGACACGGCCCGCGCCCGCCCCCCGCGCCACATCGCGATCCGCCCGCGCCGCGCTGTCGACCGGGCCGTGCAGGGAGGGCTTCCAGTTGACGTCGCCGGTCAGGTCGCGTTCACTGCCGGAGTTGTAGGCGTTGTGGATCGCCAACAGGTCGACCGGGAAGCCGTTGAAGGAAGTCCCGCTCTGGTGCAGGGCGGTACCGTTCCAGCTCTTCACCAGATCCGCCGCCTCGACGTGGCCCGGCGTGGTGAAGGAGTTGTTCTCCGCGTAGACCGCCGACTCGGTGGAGACCCCGATCGAGTACCGGTAGTCGTGGGCATCGGCCGGAACGACGTACCGGTTGTTGTACAGGTGCACTTGGCCGTAGCGGACGCGCGGGGCGCGCTGTACGACGCCGTGGAACTCGTTGTGATGCAGGGTGACGCGCAGTCTGCCGCGGTCACCGGCCGCGGAGTCGCTGTTGCCGATCAGCATGGCCTTGTCGTGGTCGGCGAACCGGCTCCAGGAGACGGTCACCAGGTCCGATCCCTGGGTGATGTCCAACAGGCCGTCGTGACGCAGGTAGTTGCGCCCGAAGTAGGTCGGCTCGTCCTCGTCGGGGTGGCCCTTGTCGCTGGCGGTGACGTGGTCGATCCACACATGCGAGGCGCCGCGCAGCCAGATGGTGTCGTACGCGGCCTTCCAGTCGCCGAGGCCCCCGGTGTTGGGCTGCCAGACGGGGAAGCAGTCGAAGGCGTCACGCAGTTCGAGGTTGCGCACGATGACGTTGTCCGCGTTCTCGATCTGCAGACTGGCTCCCTTGAGTACGGCACCGGAACCGAGCCCGACGATCGTGGTGTTGGAGCCGACCGGGAGCTCCACCCGCTCGGCCTGGCGCGCGGCCGACGCCTTCCTGGCCTCCTCCTGCGGACCGGCCGGCTTGACGGAGCCCCAGGTGCGCGGGTCGTAGGCGGCCAGATACTCCTTCAGGCGGTAGCCGCCGGTGACGTAGTCGGCGCAGTCCAGGCGGCGGCCCTCGTCGTCGGTGTTCGCGTCGACCACCCCGGCGACTTTGATGATCTTCGGGGTGTCGCTGCCGCCGTCCAGGGCACGGGCCAGCTCCGTCCGATTGCGTACGGTGAACACATGGTCCTCGTCGGCCGCGGCGCCCCCGCTGGTGCCGCCCTGCGCAGCCGCCCAGCCGTCGTCGGGCGCGAGCGTCTCGCGGCTGATGTCGCGGATCTCGGCGGAGGCGAAGGCGGAGGCTGAGGCGCCGGCCAACAAGGCTCCCACCGCGGTGAGACGGAGCGCTGCGCGAAGGACGGGCACGGGCGTCATATACGTCTCCCGGATCGTGTATCGCGTCTCATGTATGACGCATGAAGTACGACGCCACGAAGCTAGGGAGGCACCAAGTATTTGGTCAACTGTCCTGACAAATTAATTTCAGTGAATTCCGTTTCAGGCCCGGGGCGGACTTCGCCACCACTTCGGCACACCGAAGCAAGCTGACCGAGGAGGGGACAGGGCCCGGTACCGCAACGGCGCTCGAGCCGACCGGTCCGGCTCGCCGCCCAGCCCCCTTCCGACAGGCCCGGCAGCGCCCGGTTGAGCGAGGGGCGCCCGGGCCGACCCGTCATTCGACGGTCGAATGCCTATCGCACATCGACGCGTCGGTGTACGGTCCGGGCCGATGGGTTCTGGGAGCGCTCCCATCCCACTGTTTCCGCTTCGTACGAGGAGGAAAGCTTTGAAACGCTTACTGGCCTTACTGGCGACCTGCGCGATGGTCCTCGGCCTCACGGCACTGTCCGGCCCTCAGGCCGTGGCCGCCACCGGCTGCAAGGTCGACTACACGATCACCAACCAGTGGCAGGGCGGCTTCCAGGCCGGAGTGAAGATCACCAACCTGGGTGCCCCCGTCACCGGATGGACGCTCAAGTTCACCCTGCCGGACGCCGGGCAGAAGGTCGTCCAGGGATGGAACGCCACCTGGTCGCAGTCCGGCTCCACGGTCACCGCCGCCGGCGTCGACTGGAACCGCACCCTGGCCACCGGCGCGGCCACCGACCTGGGATTCACGGGCTCCTCCACGGGCGCCAACCCCAAGCCCACGGCGTTCACGCTCAACGGCGTCACCTGTACGGGCTCCGTCGACGAGGAGCCCCCGCCGCCCGGCCCGGATCCCAACCCGGGCACCGGCACTCCCGTCGGTGTCAACGGACAGCTCCATGTCTGCGGCGTGAACCTGTGCAACCAGTACAACCGCCCCATCCAGCTGCGGGGCATGAGCACGCACGGCATCCAGTGGTTCAACAAGTGCTACAATGCCGCCTCCCTGGACGCGCTGGCGGCGAACTGGAAGTCGGACCTGCTGCGCATCGCCATGTATGTGCAGGAGAGCGGTTACGAGACCGACCCGGCGGGCTTCACCAGCCGCGTGAACAATCTCGTCGACATGGCCGAGGCGCGTGGCATGTACGCCATGATCGACTTCCACACCCTGACGCCGGGCGACCCGAACTACAACCTCGACCGCGCGAAGACGTTCTTCGCGTCCGTCGCCGCCCGCAACGCCGCCAAGAAGAACGTGATCTACGAGATCGCCAATGAGCCCAACGGCGTGAGCTGGGCGGGCATCAAGAGCTACGCCGAGCAGATCATCCCGGTGATCCGGGCCGCCGACCCGGACGCCGTCGTCATCGTCGGCACCCGCGGCTGGTCCTCGCTGGGAGTCTCGGACGGCTCCAACGAGAGCGAGGTCGTCAACAATCCGGTCAACGCCACCAACATCATGTACGCGTTCCACTTCTACGCGGCGAGCCACAGGGACAGCTACCGTGCCGCGGTGAGCCGGGCGGCATCGCAGCTGCCGCTGTTCGTCACCGAGTTCGGCACGGTGAGCTACACCGGCGGTGGAGCGGTGGACCGGGCGAGCACCACGGCCTGGCTGGACCTGCTCGATCAGCTGAAGATCGGCTACGCGAACTGGACCTACTCGGATGCCAATGAGGGCAGCGCCGCGTTCAAGCCCGGCACCTGCAACGGCAGCGACTACAGCAGCAGCGGTGTGCTGACCGAGTCCGGGGCGCTGCTCAAAAACCGGATGAGTACCCCCGACAACTTCCCTACCAGCTGACCTTCGACGGGGCTCCGGCTGGACCGGAGCCCCGTCCCGTCCCGCCCGTCGGGACCGCTCCCTTGCCCTTTCGCACCCCCGGCTCGAAGGCACACGCACGCCTCCCTCTCCCGCGATTACCGCGGCGCCGCCCTCTGGACCGGCGGTCCTCACAGCCGTCGTGCCCCGGTGGGCGCGGTCCGGGCCTGCGTGGCCGGCCTCCCCCGCCAGGGTCCGGTCGTTCTCGCGCCGCAGCGGAGCGATCAGGCCCCGCATGGAGGCCGGCGCCGGCTCCCGCGGTTCCGGCCGGCTGAACCGGTGCGCGAACCGCTCGCGTACCACGACCAGTTCACCCGCCCGCGTCCTGACATCAGCAAGGTCCCCCGCACCCAGCCCCGCCAAAGACACATCTGTCCAGCAGTCAGGGCAAGCACCGTTGCGGTACTGGGCCGTGCGGGAGAAGTCGCCGGTGTGCTGGGCCGGTCGTCCGGGGAAGTCGTGGGCGGCCATCCACTGCGTCGTCACAGCTGTTCGCGCCCATCGCCTGCGAGCGCGTCGGCCGTAAGGGCCGTAATGGTGATGATCCACCGTGCAGGCGAGTGCGCGGATCCTCTCCGTCGGGCGGCCCCGCGCAGGCCGTATCCGCAGCGGGCCGCCGCCCGGCGATCGTGTCATTTCGCGCCACCCGCGGCGTGAAAGTGGCGCAAACAAACGTTGCCGCTCCGTTTCACGGCGAGCAACCTGGAGTTACGGGAGCGCTCCCACACCGTCGACATCCCCACAGCAAACCGGACTTTCCCCACAGGAAGAAGAAGGTCATGGATTGTCATATGCATGCCCATGGAGGGCGGCGTCGTCTGACGTTCGTCCTGAGCACCCTCGTCGCGGTGCTGCTCAGCCTGGTCCCCTGGAGCGGCACCGCCGTGGCCCATGGATCGGTCGTCGACCCGGCATCGCGCAGCTACGGCTGCTGGCAGCGCTGGGGCAGCGACTTCCAGAACCCGGCCATGGCGCAGCAGGACCCCATGTGCTGGCAGGCGTGGCAGGCCAACCCCAACGCCATGTGGAACTGGAACGGCCTGTACCGCAACGGCTCCGGCGGCAACTTCCAGGCAGTCGTCCCGGACGGGCAGCTGTGCAGCGGCGGCCGGACCGAGGGCGGTCGCTACAACTCGATGGACACCGTGGGCCCGTGGAAGACCACGGACGTCGGCGCCAACTTCACCGTCAAGCTGTACGACCAGGCCAGCCACGGCGCGGACTACTTCCTGGTCTACGTCACCCGGCAGGGCTTCGACCCCGCCACCCAGCCGCTGCGCTGGAGCGATCTTCAACTGGTGGCCCGCACCGGCAAGTACGCGCCCAGCCAGAACTACTCGATCCCCGTGAGTACGTCCGGCTACAGCGGTCGTCACGTCGTCTACACGGTCTGGCAGGCCTCGCACATGGACCAGACGTATTTCCTCTGCAGTGACGTGAACTTCCGCTGACCTCGCCGGTCGTCCGGCAGGCCGCGTCCGTACCCTGACGCACCGCCCCGAGGGCAGGCCACCACCGCGTCACCCGGTGGTGGCCTGCCACTGGTCGGATCCGGCGGCATCCGCCGTGACGAGTGCGTCCGTACGGGACGAGCGGGAGCCCGCCGGAACACCCCGCCCGACCGGGGGCCGTCCGTCGCCTGCGGCGCATGCGGACCGGCCCGCCGGGCCTCGGAGCCGGCGGGCCGCAGCCCGGTCGCGTTTGCCGCCCGGGGAGACGCCACCGCATGCGGGCAACCACGTGTGCAAGCACCACCGCCGTGCAAGCGCCACCCCTGTGCAAGCGCCCTCGCCTCTGGAGCCGACATGTCACGACGCCGCTGGACCGGGCCCCTTCTGCTGGCCCTCCTGCTGACCACCCTCACCTTGTCACCCGCCGCGCCCCAGTCCTTCGCGGCGACTCCCCCCGCAACGTCGAACACCACGGCGACCCGGACGGGAACGGCGCAGGACACCGCGCCGGTGCCCCTGCCGTCGCTCAGTGCGACCACCACCCAGGTCGCCTCCGGGCTGAGACGGCCCACCGCTCTCGTCGCCCCCGACGACGGCACGGGCCGGCTGTTCATCACCGAGAAGCCCGGCACCGTCCGCGTCTACCACCCGGACACCGGTCTGGCCCGGACCCCGCTCATCGACATCACCTCGGCCGTGGACGAATCGGGCAACGAGCGCGGTCTGCTCGGCATCGCCCTCCCCCCCGACTTCGCCGACAGCCAGGACCTGTACCTGGCGTACACGGCACTGCCCGACGGCGCGGTCACTCTCGCCCGCTTCCGGCTCGACGAGTCCCGCCTGGAGGTCCTGCTCTCCCAGGAGCACGCCGAACACAGCAACCACAACGGCGGCCAGCTCGCGTTCGGCCCCGACGGCAACCTGTACTGGAGCATCGGCGACGGCGGCGGCTCCGCGGACCCCCTGCGCGCCGGCCAGCGGTTGGACACCCTGCTGGGCAAGATCCTGCGCATCGACGTGAGCCGCGGCTGCGGCCCGCTCGCTTACTGCGTCCCCGGCGACAACCCCTTCGTGGACACCCCCGGCGCCCGTGAGGAGATCTGGCTGTACGGGCTGCGCAACCCGTGGCGGTTCTCCTTCGACAGGGCCGACGGCTCGATGTGGATCGGCGACGTCGGCCAGGGCCGGTGGGAGGAGGTCGACCACCTCGCTCCCGGACAGGGAGGGCTGAACCTCGGCTGGTCCTGCTACGAGGGGCTGGAGAGGTTCGACGGCGGCCACTGCGTGCCCGGCGAGAAGTACACCGAGCCGGTCTTCACGTATTCCCCCTACACCGGCGGCTGTTCGGTCATCGGCGGCCACGTCTACCGGGGCCGGAAGTACGCCGGCCTGGTCGGCGGCACGTACATCGCCACCGACTACTGCTCGTCCACGGTCTGGGCACTGCGCCCCGACGGCAGGGGCGGCTACGAGCAGGCCGAGATCGGGGAGATGCCCACACAGGTGACATCGATCGGCACGACCGCCGACGGGGAGTTCTACGTGGTCAACGACCTGCCCGGCGGCCTGCACCGCGTGTCGTTCGCGCGGGAGGAACCGACCTGTCGTGTGGACCGCACCGTGAGGACCTGGGGCAGCGGCACGACAGTCGACCTCACCGTCACCAACACCGGCAGCACCCCGGTGAACGGCTGGACGCTTGAGTTCCCGCTGGCCCTCGGACAGGCCGTCATCTCCGACTGGAACACCGACCTGACCCAGGGAAGCAACACGATCGCGGCAGCCGACGCCTCGTACAACGCCACGATTGCTCCGGGCGCGAGCATCACCCTCGGCTATCTCGCCAACCACACCGGGGACTCGTCGCCGCCGCCGCGGTTCACACTCAACGGGGACGCCTGCGCCATCGGCCGCTGAGCCGCCGGCCCGCCGGTCCGTGAGCCGGAAACCCGCACCTTCCGGGAGCACTCCCCTCAGTCGGGTGGCGACGGGTGAGCGCGCCGTGGACAGGCGGGAGAGGCAGCCACGACGGTGCGTGTCCGGTCAGCGGCGGATCTACTGATCAAGGAGAGGCGCCAAGTGAGCGGGATGACGATCGGGCACGAGTCCGCCGGGGAACCGGCCGGCGGTGAGATGCCGTCGGCCGCGTACGACGGAAAGCGCCCGGCTGAGAAATCTCAGCCGGGCGCTTGTCCGGGTCCCGCACTCCACTGACCGGTCGTCAGCGGTCGGTCGTCACGAGGTGGGATGTCGTGACCGGTGCTTCCTGTCCTGGCGCAGCGACCCGCTCACCGGAGGTGGTCAACAGGGGAGGGTGGTCTTGCCGGCAGCACCGGTGGTGCCGGTGGTGCCGTCCGCGAACACCGTGGCGGCGGTGCCGTTGCCGCCGGGCTTGCCCGGGCACACCGGGCTGGCCGCGCCGCCGGCACCGCCCGTGCCGCCCGTGTGGCCGCCCCCGGCCTTGGAGGCACCGCCGTTGCCGCCCTTGCCACCGGCGATACCGGCACCGGCATCGCCGACGCCGCCCACTCCGCCCTTGCCGCCGGTTCCGCCGAGCGTGGCGTCACCACCGGCGCCGCCACTGCCGCCGTTGCCGTTGGCACCGCCGGCGCCGCCCGTCCCCCCGGCCCCGCCGACGCTCGCGCTGCCGGTGGCGTTGCCACCGGCGCCTCCGTTGCCTCCGTTGCCGTTGGCACCCGCGGCGCCACCGGTGCCGCCGAGGCCGCCGATACCGCCGAGGATCCCGGCACCGTTGGTGCCGTTGCTGCCGGGGGCCCCGGCGCCGTTGTGAGTCCGGGCGCTGCCCGTACCGGGCTGGGCGGAGGCGAGGACGGGAGTGAGGGTGAGACCGGCTACGGCGATCGCGGCGATCAGGAAGGTCCGGGTAGTGGCCGTGGTGCGCATGGAGCGCATGAGGTACTTCCTTCGGTTTGTGCGGGCGGAGAGATTCTCTGCCCGACAGCCCCCAACGTAGGCAAGTGCGAAGCCCTGCGCACTCCGATGAATGATCAAATGTCTTTAAATAGCCTGAATCATCAAATTTTGGCCGTAAATCCCTAATTCCGGATCCGTCATCAAGGATGGCTGGTGCGCTCAGGGCATCAGCACCCGTACCGTCCTGCTCCAAGCTCTCCTGGAGCGTTCCCCCACGCGGCTCGGCAAGGACGACGCACTCCCCCACCGGCACCACGCACCTGACAGCTCGTCAGAAGGAACGTCATCTGAGCGTCAAAATATCGCCCGTAACACCCACACCACACATCACACGCGCACACACCACAGGCCCGACACCCTTGGCGATCGGTTCGGAATCGCCACACACTCCATGTGGAGCGTCAGCGGGTCCTGCCCGGTGACGGGGCCGGGCGCACACCGGTGGCCTGGGGGCAGGCCCTGAACCAGCCGAGGCCAGGGCGCCGGTCGTCCGTCGGCACAGGGGCTCTTCATCTCGCGACGTCGCGACAGCTTCACGCCCCCACGCATGCCGCGCAGGCGAGCAGCCCGCCATGCCGGCCGAAGATACGGCAGTCCCGGTGTTGCGCAGAGTTTCGATCGCCGCCCCATGAAGAATGCCCGTATGGGGCATCTCGGGTACTTCATCCTCGTCATGACAGCCTCGGCACTCGCACCGCTTCTCGCGTTCGCCGGCCGCCGCTGGTTCCGTGTGCCGGTTGTGATCTTCGAGATCGGCCTGGGCATCCTGCTGGGGCCCGACGTCCTGGGATGGGTGCGCACGGACGCTCTGCTGGACACGCTGTCGGAGCTCGGCCTGGCGATGCTCATCTTCCTGGCCGGCTACGAGCTCGATTTCGCCGCCCTGGGGCGCGGCACGCTCCGGCGCGCGGTCGGGTCCTGGCTGATCGCCCTTGTGGTCGGAATCGGAGCGGCGACAGCGCTGGCCGAAGGGGACATCGATCACGGCCTCGTCATCGGAACAGCGCTGACGAGTACCGCTCTCGGTACGGTGCTGCCCATCCTGCGCGACAGCGGGCGGCTCGGGGGCCGGTTCGGTACGGTCATGCTCGCCTTCGGCGCGGTGGGCGAGTTCGGACCGGTCGTCGCCATGGCCCTGCTCCTGAGTGGGCGCCGGCCGCTGGCCTCCGCCCTGGTGCTGGCGCTCTTCGCCGTGATCACGGTGGCGGCGGTGTGGTGGGCGTCCAGGCAGAGAGCTCCCTGGTTCTCGCAGGTCGTCGAGACGACCGTGCACAGCAGCGGCCAGTTCGCGGTCCGTTCGGTCATGCTGCTCCTCGCCGCGATGCTCGCGCTCTCGGCGGTTCTCGGACTTGACGTCCTTCTCGGCGCGTTCGCCGCCGGGGTCATCACCAAGCTCGTCCTGGCCGGCTCGTCCCCGGCCACCGGCCACGAGGTCATGGGAAAAGTGGAAGCCATGGGCTTCGGATTTCTCGTACCGCTGTTCTTCGTGGTCACCGGCGTCGAGTTCGATCTGCGCGCTCTCCTGGAGGGCGGCCGGGCCCTGCTGCTCGTCCCGGTCTTCCTCGCTCTCTTCCTCGTGGTGCGAGGTCTTCCCGTCTACGCACTGGCTCCGAAGGATCTCGCTCCCCGCGACCGGGAGGCGTTGTCCCTGTACTCGGCCACCTGTCTGCCCCTGGTGGTCGCGATCACCACGATCGGCCTGGACGAAGACACCATCGGCACGGACGAGGCCGCGGCGCTCGTCGGCGCCGCCATGATCTCGGTGCTCGTCTTTCCGCTGTTCGCGCTCCGCCTCGGTGGACGTTCCGCCGGCAGTGCGCGGCAGCGACGCCCGAACCGCTCGGATTCGTGAAGGCGGCGAGGCTGTCGGAGCAGCCCTTGCCCACCACCCGGCCCTCGTCCACCGCCCGGCCCTCGTCCCAGGGCCTTCGTCCCGACGGAGCAACCCTGCTGGCAACGGGGTGACACCCCGGCGAGAGTGGCAGAGGGCTCGCCGTCGGGCTGCCGCAGCTGGCCGTGAAGGAGAACGAGATGACCGAGATGATCCAGTCCAAGCCGGCGGAAGCTGCGATCAGGCAGGCCAACGAGAGCGTTCGGAACCGGTTCCCCTTCGGCGACACCCAGGACATGGACGACGCCCGCCGCGGCTTCATGGGCACCGCGCAGGACGGCCGCATCAGCAGCGCCGACGGCCGTGTCGTGTGGGACCTCGACGCCTACGGCTTCCTGACGCAGGACTGCCCGTCCACGGCCAACCCGAGCCTGTGGCGGCAGAGCCGCCTGGTCGCCGACCACGGCCTGTTCGAAGTGGTGGAGGGCATCTACCAGATCCGTGGTTTCGACCTGTCGAACATGACGGTCGTCGAGGGCCGGCGGGGGGTCCTCGTGATCGATCCCCTCATCTCCGCCGAGACCGCCGCCGCAGCCCTCGCTCTGTACCGCAGCCACCGCGGGGACCGGCCCGTGGCGGGCGTCCTGTACACGCACAGTCATGTCGACCACTTCGGCGGCGTGCGGGGTGTGGTGAGCGAGGAGGAGGTCGCGGCCGGGCTGCCGGTGATCGCGCCGGAGGGCTTCCTCGAACACGCGGTCAGCGAGAACGTCTACGCGGGGACGGCGATGGCCCGCCGCGCCGCTTACATGTACGGGGCCGCCCTGCCGAAGGGTGAGCGCGGGCAGATCGGCGCGGGGCTCGGTCAGACGACGTCGACGGGCGCGGTCGGCCTGATCCCGCCGACGCTCGACGTCACGCGCACCGGGCAGACGGAGACGGTCGACGGTGTCCGGATGGTCTTCCAGCTCACCCCGGGGACGGAGGCACCGTCCGAGCTGAACATCCACTTCCCCGGCCACGCGGCGCTGTGCCTGGCGGAGAACGCCACCCACAACCTGCACAACCTGCTCACCCTGCGCGGCGCCGAGGTCCGTGACCCACGGATCTGGGCCCGCTACCTGACGCAGGCGATCGAGCTGTTCGGGGAGTCCACCGATGTCGCGTTCGCTTCCCACCACTGGCCGGTGTGGGGCCGGGAACGGGCCCTGGCCTTCCTGTCCGAGCAACGCGACCTGTACGCCTACCTCCACGACCAGACGCTGCGGATGCTCAACCGGGGCATGACCCCGCTGGAGATCGCCGAGGAGATCCGGATGCCCCCCGCCCTGGAGCGGGCCTGGCACACCCATGGCTACTACGGCTCCGTCAGCCACAACACCAAGGCCGTCTACCAGCGGTACATGGGCTGGTTCGACGGCAACCCCGCGCACCTGTGGGAGCATCCGCCCGTCGAGGCCGCGACACGGTACGTCGAATTCATGGGCGGCGCCGAGGAGATCCTGCGCCGGGCCCGGGAGTCCTTCGCCGAGGGCGACTTCCGCTGGGTCGTCCAGGTCGTCGACCACGTGCTGTTCGCGGCCCCGGACAATGTCGAGGCCGCGGCCCTGCAGGCGGACGCTCTGGAGCAGCTCGGATACGGGAGCGAGAACGGCACCTGGCGCAACTTCTACCTCACCGGCGCCCTGGAACTGCGCCAGGGGCCGGTCGGCTCCCCCACCGTCACCATGTCCCCCGACTTCCTGCGCGCCCTCACCCTCGACCAGCTCTTCGACGCTCTGGCCATCCGTGTCGACGGCCCCCGCTGCTGGGAGGCCGACATCACCGTGCGCTGGAACCTGAACGAGGGGCAGCCGGTCACGCTGCGGCTGCGCAACGGCGTCCTCACCCACGTCACCGGCACCGGCCCGGCAGCGGCCGATCCGGACGTCGAGGTCGCGCTCGACGAGGCCGACCTGCGCGCTGTCCTGCTGGGCAGCGTCTCCCCCACCGAACTTGTGGTCCAGGGACGCGCCCGAACCTCCGGTGACGCGGACAAGCTCACCGAACTGCTCGGGTACCTCAGCGAGCCGGACCCGGACTTCGCGATCGTCACTCCCTGATCCGGCACGGCACCGACGCGTCCGCTCTCCTCAGCTCCGTCCTGACCAGGCCGGTATCCCATGGGGCAGAGATCATCGAAAGGGGCTGGTCATGGCAGGTGTCGACGCGGCAGCCGCGCAACGCATGGCGGACACCCTCTTCGTCGAGCCCCCGTGGCGCAGTCCCAGTTCGACGCGCTTCTGGGCTCTGCTCGCCCTCGCTGCCGTGATCGCCGGGGCGGGCGTCGTCGGTGACTCCTCCGCCACTGTCATCGGCGCGATGATCGTCGCTCCCCTGATGACGCCGATCCTGGGAAGCGCGCTGGCTCTTGTCCTGGCCGACCGGCACCATGTGGTGCGCAGTGTGCTGCTCGTCCTGGGCGGGGCGGTGGCGGTGGTCGTGATCGGCATGCTGCTGGGCTGGATCGTCTCTCCGCCTGACGGCTTCGCCTCCAACAGCCAGGTCTCCTCCCGCATCAGTCCCCGCCTGATCGATCTGGTCGCGGCTCTGGCCACCGGGACGGTGGGTGCCTTCGCACTCGTTCGCGCCGACATCTCGGATGCTCTGCCCGGCGTCGCGATCGCCATCTCCCTCGTTCCGCCACTGAGCGTCACGGGCCTGCTGATCACCGCACACCGGTATCATGACGCCGGTCAGGCGGCGCTGCTGTTCACCACCAACGTGACCGCGATCGTCGCGACAGGGACCGTGGTCTTCCTGTGCTACGGCGTGCGGGCCGGAGCCGCCGCCGCTCAGCTGCGTGTGGGCGAGTTCCGCGGGCGGACCCTGGCCGCCGTGATCGTCGTACTGCTCCTCGTCGCCGTCCCACTCACCGTCGGCTCCTTGACGGTCGGCCGCGACCGCTTGCTGGCCGCCGATGCGCAGCCCATCGCCGAGCGGTGGGCCGCCGACAGCACATGGCAGATCGCCTCGGTCGAGGCCCGTAACGGCATCATCGTCATCGGCGTCCTCGGGCTGCCCCCGCAGCCCGCCCCGGCGGCGCTGCGAGAGGCACTGGACACGGGCGGCCTCGGTGACGCCGATCTCGAACTGCACCTCGTCGGCGGGCGGACGCACTGGTGTCCGGCCGGGACGGACAACTGCACCGTGCGGGAAGGCGGCCGCATCGGTCGCACCGGAGCCGCGCGCGGCACGGCGGCGTCCTTCGCGCGACCTCGCACGATGCGTCCATGAGTGCGCAGCGTCTGCGGTCGCGGGCACCTCGCCGGGGCCCGAGCACGGCCCGTGACCGGCGGGCGCGAAGCCAGGCGACCGCCTTGTTTCTGGTCGCGGCAGGCGCAGTGCTCGGCTGGGGGCTGCCGATGTGGGAGAAGCACCTGCCCGCGGCGGGGCTGAGATTCGACGCGTCGACGGCTCAGGCGACCCTGGCCGCCATCGCAGGGAGCATGATTACGCTGGCCGGCTTCGTCGTCACGGCCATCACCCTGGTCGTCCAGACCATTCTGAACATGTCACCGCGGCTCGTAGGAGCACTCGGGCACTTCCCGCGCTACCTCATCGTCTTCGGTCTGCTCGTGGGAACCGCCGTCTACGCGCTCGTGGGCCTCAGCCATGTCACGGGCGACGAGGTGCCGCGGCTGAGCGTGACACTCGCCATCGTGCTGGTCGTCTTCGACGCGATCGCCGTCCTCTACCTACTCGCCTCCCTCCGGCACGCCGTGACCGGCGGCGGCCTCTCCCGCTCGGTGGGCGGTGAGCTGCGCACGGTCATCGACCGGATGTTTCCGCCGCACGAGGCGTCACCGGTCATCACGGCTCCCTCGGGCCCGCGGCCCGGCACCCGCGTCCCGGTGGTGCACCGGGGCCCGCCAGGTGTCGTGTCGGCGCTCGCCGAGAGACGTCTCGTCCGCCTCGCCGCCCGCCACGACTTGCGGATCCAGGTGGTGTGCAGCGTGGGTGACTTCGTGCGGTCCGGTACGGCGGTCGCCTTTCTCCTGACCACCGGACCGTTCCCCCGCCGGCTGCCCGGCCGTATCGCCTCCTGCATCCACTACGCCCCCAGCCGCACCGTGGAACACGACGCCGCGTACGGGCTCCGGCTCCTCGCCGACATCGCCGTCAGAGGACTCTCCCCGGCCATGAACGATCCCACTACGGCCGTCCAGGCGCTGGACCAGATCGAGGACGTACTGCTGAGGCTGTCGGACCGCCCGGTCGGCCCCGCGTGGCTCGTCGACGGCGAAGGAGAGGCCCGCGTTTCTTACCCGGCGCCGCAGTGGCCGGACTTCGTGGCCGTGGCCCTGGACGAGACGCTCGCCTACGGGGCGTCGAACCTTCAGACCGTACGCCGCCTTCGCGCCCTTCTCGACGGGCTGGTCGACGCCGCACCCGCGGACCGGAAGGCTGCCGTGGTGGAGCGCCGGCAGGCACTCGGGAGGCTCGCCGAAACGGCCCTGGCGGATCCGTTCCTGCGCGAAGCGGCCTCCCATCCGGATCCGCAGGGCTTGGGGGGCCCGAACCCACGCGGTACACCATCAGGAAACGATTGACCGAAATGCAACTTTCGATCCATTCGCGTTTACTGAACGGCACGACCTGAACGCACTCATGGCTACGGAGGCGGATGTGGCGACCCTGACCGTTTGGAAGTTCGACTCCCCCGAAGGGGCCGAAGCGGTGGAGAGCAGTCTGCTCCAGTTGCAGAAGCAGGAGCTGATCAAGGTCGTGGACGCGGCCACGGTCAGCTGGCCCGAGGAGGCGAAGAAGCCGAGGACGAAGCAGCTGCACGACCTCGCGGGCGCCGGCGCCCTGTCCGGGTCCTTCTGGGGAATGCTCTTCGGCCTGATCTTCCTCATGCCGCTGTTCGGAGCGGCGATCGGGGCCGCCGCCGGCGCTCTCGGCGGCAAGCTCGCCGACGTCGGCATCGACGACGACTTCATCGACTCCGTCAAGACCGAAGTCGGACCGGGAACTTCGGCGCTGTTCCTGCTGTCCCAGGACGCGGTGGTGGACCGTGTGAGGGAGGCGTTGCCCCATGGTCACGCCCAGCTGATCCACTCCAACCTGGACGGCGTCAAGGAAGCGAGACTCCGGGAAGTGTTCGCGGACTGAGTCCCGTCCCCAACCCGGCTCCGCGACTCGGAGGATCGACATGGGCGACGCCGTCGGGCAGATGCTGGCGTCCGCGGTCGGCATCGCCCTCAGCCCCCTTCCGCTCATCGCGGTGGTGCTGATGCTCGCCACCCCACAGGGACGAGCGAACGGTGGCTCGTTCGCCTTGGGCTGGATCACCGCTCTCGCCGCCGTGGTGACGGTCGCCGTCCTCGCCGGCGCGGGTGCCGGCGCCTCAGGCAGCGGCGGGCCCGCGGTCTGGACGCTGTGGACGAAGCTGGTTCTCGGTGTGCTGTTCCTTCTGATGGCCGTGAAGCAGTGGAAGAGCCGGCCACGGCAAAGCCGGGGCGCCGAGGAGACCCCGCGATGGATGCGGGCGATCGACACCTTCACGCCCGCCCGAGCGGCCGGGTTGGCGGCGGCGCTGGCCGTCGCCAACCCGAAGAACCTCGTCCTGGCCGCCGGCGGTGCGCTGTCGATCGCGGGCAGCAGCGCCGCGGCCGGCGGCAGAGCCACCGCGGCCGTGCTCATGGTGCTGATCGCCTCGCTGCCGGCCCTCCTGCCGCTGGGGGTCCATCTGCTGGGCGGAAGCGCCTCGACACGGATCCTGAGCGAGTGGAAGTCCTGGATGGGTGAACACAACGCGGCGATCATGGTGACCTTGCTCGTCGTCCTCGGTGCCAAGTACACCGGGGACGCGGTCAGCGGACTGACAGGTTGACGAGCGGGGGGCGCGTCGGCCGCAATTGTCGCCCTCGTAGGTGCGGAGCGAACAGATCACGAGCACGTCGATCGCGATCGGGGTGACTGCCCACAGCGGCACGTGCGGCAGCCGGACGAAATTCGCCACCAGACTCGGTGCGGCGGGGGCCACGCCCAACGGGCACCCCGAGTCGCCCCGTCGAGGATCGCCCCGCCCACTCCGGTGAGGAGTGGACCGCCCGAGTCACCGACGGGAGAAGCACCAGCCCTCACCTGTGCCAGAACGGATACCCGCGCTGGTCAGCCCGTCCGGGCTGGATGCACAGCTGTCACTTCCCCCTGCTGCGCAGCAGGAGCGCACCGCAGAGCCCTCCGATCACGAACATGAGGAGGAGAGCCAGGTACAGCGGCATGGTGACGACGGGCACCAGCAACCGGATCTCGATGTCCCGGGTGTTCTCGGCGATCAGGACGATCGCGAGGGCGGCCAGCACGGCCGCGGTGATGCGATTCGGTGTCAGGGCGATGCGCCGGCCCGTGCGCCCGCGGTCGGCGGCCCGGCCCGACGGGGTCTTCGCTTCTTCTTGGCTCATGCCATCAGCTTCCGCGTACCCCGGCGGACCTGGCCCGGTGGACTGCGCCGTACGGGTGATCCCCGCCCGGCCGCTCCCCCTCCGGTGACCCGGCCGCTCCGATCACACCGTTGGGCGGTCCGTCACGAGAGCCCAGATCACGAAGACGCCGATCGCGATGGCGATGATCGCCCAGACCGGCTGGTAGGGCAGCCACAGGAAGTTGGCGACGATGCTCAGCGCAGCCATAGCGACGCCCAGGCCGCGGGCCGCCGCGCCGCCCTTGAGAATTCCGAGACCTGTGAGGATCAGCACGACGCCGATGACGAGGTGGATCCAGCCCCACGTGGTGAGGTCGAACTTGTAGACGTAGTCCCCGATCCGCTCGTAGATGTTGTCCTCGGCGATGCCCGCGATGCCGTTGAGTACGGCGAGGACTCCGTCCACGAGCAGCAGGACACCTGCGAACACGGTTCCGCCGCGTGCCCACGCGCCGGAGCCGCCACGGGCCTCGCCCCCCTGCCGCATGCGTGTGGTGCCGGTTGCGTCGGGAGAGTTCGGGTTATCGGCCACGGTTGCCTCCTCGGTTCACTCAGGCAGCATCACCCGGACGGCCGGAGCCTGCGAGACGGACGGGGCCGTTCGGGTGAGCCGTTCCGCCGGGGATCCTCAACCACGCGGTGCGGAGACGAGGAGGCCGGGCAGGCCGCTCGCCCTGGGTGCGGTGGTGCGGCCCGTCAGGTGCCCAACCGCTGCGCGACCCGGGCGGCCTCTGGGGGTTCGCCGGAGCCCGCACGCTCGGGGTGGCGCGGGCCCCGCCCTCCCAGCGGCGGTGCCCGGCGCGGCGTTCGCAGTCCCGGACCCCACGTACGAGGCGGACCTGAGTCATGGCGCCCGGAAACGGGCCAGTGGGGTGGAACACCAGAGGTCAGCTCGTCTTCGAGCCGCTGCGGAAGAAGGGGTCTTCGAGCGCGTCCGCTGAGCACTTTCGCCGCCATCGGCTCCTCGCGCGGCTGGAGGATGCCCGGTGAGCGTTTCCGGGATCGCGAGCTCATGTGCTTGTAACGGTCGGACTGGGGTACCCGAGCGGATTGGCGTCCAGACGAAGGAGAGACATGGACGACGTCGCCGTTCCCGGCACGGGAGATATCCCGGTGTCCGGGTACCAGGCGCTGCTGTCCGGCGGACTGCTGGACGAAGCTCTGGGAAACTTGGTGGCGTCCGCCATCGTGGTCGACGACGACGGCTTCATCGTCGCGGCCAATGGCGCGGCCCAGAGCTTGCTGGGCAGAGATGCCAAGGAACTCATCGGCCAGGACTTCCACGACCTGCTCCACCGGGACAAGCATGGACATGCCATGCCGCGCACCCGCTGCCGGATAAGGAAGGCGCTCCTCACAAGGAGCACCAGACATGGCGACGCCGAGTGGTTCGCCCGCGGGGACGGCACTCTCGTCCAGTTGTCCTGGCTGGTCACACCCTGTACGCCGGGTCCGGGCCTGACGGGCGCGCTGGCGCTGTTGTACGAGTTGCACCGGGAGGACGTGCAGCAGAGCGAGGGCGGGCACCCCGGACCGCTGACGGAACTGGATCGCCTGGCTCTGCTGGCGGAGACGACCACGCAGCTCACGTCCACCCTGGACGTGAACGAGGCCCTGCACCGACTGGCGGCCCTGACCGTGCCCCGGCTGGCGGACTGGGCGGTGGTCGACCTCCTCACCGAACGCGACGAAGTGCGACGTGTCCTGGTGATGCAGCACAAGGACGGCATTCTGGTCGAGCGGGACGACCTGCAAGGCCCGATGCCCCCAGTGCCGGAAGACTCCCCGATGCCGCTGTCACGGGCTCTGCGCGGCGCCGCCTCCACTCTTGCCGGTCCCGCCACTTACCAGGGCCCACCCGATTCCGGCATCGCGGTCGAGCAACAGCGCCTGTTCACCGAGACGGGCATGCACTCCGCTGCCATCGCACCCATTCGAGGTCTGCGCGACGTACTCGGCGCCCTGACCCTGGGCCGCGCCCAGCGTCAGGGCGCCTTCACCCCCGCCGACCTGCCGCTGCTGGAGGACCTCACCCGCCGGGCGGGCCTGGCGCTGGACAATGCGCGCCTGTACCAGCGCCAGCGCAAAGTCGCCGAAACCATGCAACGCCACCTGCTGCCCCAGCTGCCCATGCTGCCGGGGCTTGAGATGACCGCGCGATACGTGCCCGCCCCGGACGCCTCCTCCGTGGGAGGTGACTGGTACGACGCCTTCGCTCTGGCCCCCCATGCCCACGCCCACGCACTGGCCATCGGCGATGTCGTGGGACACGATCTCGACGCAGCGGCCGGTATGGCGCAAGTCCGCAACATGCTGCGTGCCTTCGCCTGGTCCCATCCGGAGGCCGCCCCCAGCGCCGTCGTCACACGGCTCGACGAGGCCGTGATGCACATAGCCGAGGTACCCATGGCGACCATGATCCTCGCCATGCTCACAGTCGGTGACGACACGCTGTGGCGCCTGCGCTGGACGAACGCCGGCCACCCCCCGCCCCTGCTCGTCACCCACGACGGTCAGGCCCACTACCTCGACGAAGCTCACGGCATACTGCTCGGGGCCGGAGTGACCAGACCTCGCCCCGACGCCGTCACCGTCCTACCGCCCCGGGCCACGCTCCTGCTCTACACCGACGGACTGGTCGAGTCCCCGCAGCACTCCATCGACCATGGACTGAACCGGCTGCGCCGGCACGCCGCCTCCCTCGCCCACCGTCCCCTGGACTCCTTCTGCGACTCCCTGTTGGACCAGGTCCGCCCCCACGACAACGACGACGATGTCGCCATGATCGCGCTACGCACACCCGCCCCCGCACAGGAGCAATGACGCGAAACGCCTCGCGCAGGTGTCGCGGACGAAGGGTGAGCCGCCGACGGGCGTGCCGGTCCACCGTCCGGCGCGGCGGTACCGGGGTGCCCGGGCGGAGGCCGGGCACCCCGGCCGTGTCATGGCGAGGGGCCGGCCGATGAGGGATGCTTCGTGCGGACGGCGTACGTTCGTCGGGCGACTGCCAGGGCTGACCCGGAAACACAGCCGACGGACGGAGCGCCCGCGCTCGACGCTGGCGGCGGCCGGTCTCGCCCTCGCCGGCCGGGCTGGCGCTCGAACGGCGCGGGGCTTCGGGGTCTCCGTCGGCCGAGGACCCGTGGTGCGGCTGCTCGACGCGTTACCGGAACGGGAGGCACCAGATCCGCGGGGGGCCGGTGCCCGATGAGTACGCCATACGCAAGGGCCGCCACTGCGGCACCCTCCTGGTGGACGTGGAAACCCCGTCGGCCGCACGGGTCGGCACGCGCTCCCCGACCGGGGAGCGCGTCTCCTGCTCCTCGCACGCGACCGCTCCGGGGAACCGGCCCGGACCGTGTCCGTCATATGCCGGGCGCAGGCGTTTCCCCGGGGCGCGGCAAGGAATACCCTTAATAAGGCATAACGGGCATCAGTGAGGGGGTTGGCCCAATGACGACAGGGACCCTCCTAGCGATCATCATTCCTGTAGTGGTGGTGCTTGCCGCGCTCGCCGTGGTGGCGTTTCTCGGCTTCCGGCGTAAGCGCCTGCGTGAGCGTTTCGGCCCCGAGTACGAACGGACCGTCGAAGGTGCCGGTAGCCGCCTCGAGGCCGAACGTGATCTCAGCGCGCGCGAGAAGCGCCATGACTCGCTGGACATCAAACCACTGCCCGGTGATGTCCGGGAGCGCTACAGCCAGGACTGGACGGGTGTGCAGGGAGAATTCGTGGACCGGCCGGAGGACGCCGTGCGGGACGCGGACTCCCTGGTCACCTCGTTGATGCGAGAGCGGGGTTATCCGACCGAGGGTCTGACCCAGCGGATCAGGGATCTCTCGGTCGAGCACGGCCGCACGATCGAGCACTACCGCGCAGCACACGAGGTCAACGAGTTGAGCATGAAGCACCAGGCGACGACCGAGCAACTGCGGGGAGCCATGGTGCACTACCGCGCCTTGTTCGACGAGCTTCTGTCCGACGGGGGCCCGGGGCGTCACGCCCGGGCCTGACCGGCTCGCCCCGCCCCGCCCCGGCGAGTGCCGGGGGGCCCTTCGTCCGGTCGTATGCGACGCCGGACGAAGCGGGGTGAGACCCGGCGGAGGTGGGCGGATACGGATGCAGGAGAACGGAGGAGAGATGGAACGCGAGAACATTCCCGACCCCACCGAGAGCGGCCTGTCGACCGAGGATCTCGCCGGGCCCCGCGGCCTGGGCGATGCGGGTGAGGAGCCGGAGGGCGGGCCTCCCGCCTTCCCTGGAGAAAGCACCGCACCGGCAGCTGATGTCGGCGCGTCCACGGCCCCGGGGCCGGAACCGGTCACCGCGCAGGAGGAGGACGTGCCGGAACTCCTGACGACCGAGGACGAGGAGAGCTTCCGTACGCGTTGGCAGGACGTACAGAATCAGTTCGTCGACGACCCCCGTGAGGCCGTACACAAGGCCGACGCCCTCGTCGCAGACGTCATGCAGACGCTGGCGGCGACCTTCGCCGACTACAAGAAGGACCTGGAGGGGCAGTGGAAGCAGGGTGAGGAGGTGGACACCGAGGACCTGCGCAAGGCGCTGCGGCATTACCGGTCGTTCTTCAACCGCCTGCTCACCACCTGAACTGGACCGACCCGCTCGAGCGGGCGGCGGTGACCCGCCCGGGCGGTCCCCCTCCCCGCAGCGGCGGAGCCGCCGTGTGCGACTGCCCCGCACACGGGTTTCCCTCGAGCGCGCGGCTTGCGCGATCAGTATTCCCAGCACCGCCTGGAGGACGTGCCGCCCGGTGCCGCTGCTCGCGGCGCGGCATTTGCACGGCTCAGGCGCCATACGCAGGTGGCAGGTGCCGGACACGCGGATGTTCATGCTGAGCGGCGGCAAGGGTGAGGGTGTAGTCAGTCACGGATTTCGGTTCTGGCGAGGATCTCGCGACGGGCATGGCCTGGCCAGTGCCCCTGGATACCGCAGCTCGGCGGAGTGGTCCAGCCGAAGTTCCCTGCCGATCGCGCCCGGAGACGTGCCCTCGGACAGCCGTTCCTGCACCGCCGCGTAGCGTTCCGACCGCCTCGGCCGCACGCGGCGCCGGGCCGCCCCGCACTCAAGTGCCCACAGCCTGCGCGTCTGCCGGTCGGCCCATTGCCCGCCCGGCCGCCGGTGGGGCCGATGCCGCGGGTGCGGGCCCCATGCCACCGACCGCTCTGCCGCTCGGCCCGGAGGACGGGCCTGCGGCTGATCACGAAGGAGTCGGCGCCGGAGTCCTGCTGGACAGGGCCGATGTCCCGGACAATGGCCGGCCTCCCGGACATGGCCGGCGTACGCGCGTCGAAGCCGTGACAGCCGATGCCGAAACCGTCTCCGTCGGTGGTCCCGACGCCTATCCGAGAGTGCGGGCTCTGGTCGATCCGGGAGGGGGCGGGCCTGGACAGAATGCCACCGAGCAGGACGGGTGTTCCGGAGCAGACAGGCCGTCGGCACATCGGAACACTCCTCCCGCTCGGCGCCTGCGGCAGCGGCATGCCCCTACGGACGCCCCGCCTCACCCGGGCGAAACAGCCGGCAGAAGCGGCCGCCGCGTCACCATGACCGGAAGAAGCGTTCCACCACCGTGCGTGAGGCGGCTCAGGTGCCGGGCTTGCGGCCGTAGACGAAGACGTCGTCGCCCTTGCGGAGCATGCTCCAGTACTTCGAAGCGTCGGCTTTGGTCATGTTGACGCACCCGTGCGAGCCGGGCGGGGCCCAGACACTGATGCCGACCGAGTGGAACGCCTGGCCGCCGTCGAAGAACTGGCTGTACGGCATCGGCACGTGGTACAGGCTGGAGACGTGGTCGATGTTGCGCCAGTAGACCTTCTTCAGGCCGGTGCGGGTCTCGTACCCGTCGCGTCCGGTGCGCACCGGGACCGGTCCGTACGCCAGCTCCTTGCCGTCCTGGATCCAGCTGAGCTGGAGCGTCAGGTCGACGCAGGCGATACGGCCCTTGTTCGTCGGGCACTTTCCCGCCCTGTTCGGGTTCTTCCCCACAGCCTTCTGACGGTTCATCAGATCCATGGTGCCCCAGGTGATGGGACCCGCCAGTCCGGCGTTGGGGCTTATGGAGTGTTTCGTCTGGAATGCCTGGATCGCCTTGCAGTCGGCGACCGACTGCCTTCCGTCCACCGGGCGGCCGAGGAACTTCTCGACCTGCTTCTGATAGGCCCCCGTCTGCGTGGTGCATGACGCGGCCTGAGCCGGCGTACTTCCCATGGCTACAGTGAGCGGGGCCACCAGCGCGGTAATTCCGGCTGCGACAACTCCTCGTCGGGTGATGTTCCTCACCGCTATCCCTTCCTCGTGCGCACGTGATTCACGTTTTGCTTGATAGACGGCGGACGGGATGCGGCAGTTGCACGGAGAAAGGCGACAGTTGCGTAACTACGCGCGGCTCCGCGCCCGGCCGGGCGCGGAGCCGGCCGCCTTCAATGCCTGACGCTCCGCCCCGGTGAACCGAGTCCAGGACGGCCAGTTCGCCCCTGGACGGCCGACACGTGCGGCCCTGGTGCAGCGTCCACGCCGGTCTGACCTGCGCCGCGTTCACCCCGTGGGCACGCGTGACCGTGAGCCCACGCGTCCACACGGATTCGCCGGCGGTGTCCCGGTGAGTCCTTGTGGACACCGGGCCGGACTGCCCGGGCGGCGGGGCAAGACCGCTCACGGTCTGCTGGACGGCCTGGCGGTCCGGTGCTTCGCCGAGGGCGGCCGTGCGTCGCGCGGCTATCGCTTCGACGCCCCGGCGGTGGCTCCGGGACTCCAGCAGGGCCCGGCGGAGGCAGTCGCCCGCCGGACCGCTCCCGGGGCAGGTCCGGGGGCGCTGGATCCGGTGGCCCATACCCACCGGACGGCGATGATCTCCAGCCGCTGTCTGGCCACGCCGGCCCGAAGCGCTTACTGAAGCACGCCGGGGGCCTCGGCGAAACGGTGATCGCGAAGCTGAACGAGAGCCGCCCCAGGCGACAGCGGACGGAAGAGCCGAAGGAGATCCACAGCCGGCAGGAACTCAACCGCATCGCCGACGCCGCTCACGCCGGCCTTCGCGCCGCGGTTGCCCGGATCCGGAAGAACCGCGGGATCCCGTACCGCTTCCGGCCGGGCGGGCTGCCGCCCGTCCGGGGCCGCCGCCTGGAACTGCTGGACTGAGCCGACCGGTTCGAAGATGTGCCCCTGATGTGCCGTTCCTGGCTCATGTCTCCCCCGAAGCTCCGCGGGTCACCTGGCGATAACGATCTTCCACTCCGTACAACCAGGGGCACCCCTCGCCGATCTCCCGTACGACACGTTTCGCCGTTCAGAGCAGGGGAGCCCCCATGCAGCACATCCCGTCCCGCAGATACGCCGTGCCCGGCATCCTGTTCGGTGCCCTCACGCTCAGCACGCTCTGCGCGCCGGGGGCCGCGGCCGCACCGGTGCGGTCGGGGATCGAGGCCGACTACAACGGCGACGGCTACCTGGACCTGGCCGTCGGGGCGCCGAACGCGAAGGCCGGGTCGCGGGAGTACGCCGGAGCGGTGGTCGTGCTCTACGGATCGGCGTCCGGAATGTCCGCCGGACGGCGCACGGTCGTGCACCAGGACACTGCCGGGGTGCCGGGGGCCGCGGAGACGAACGACAGATTCGGCCGGTCGATGGCCTCGGCCGACCTGGACGGCGACGGGTACAGCGACCTGATCGTCGGCTCGCCGGGCGAGGATGTGGGCTCTGTGCCCGGCCGGGGCGCCGTCACCGTGCTGTGGGGCGGCCGCCAGGGCATCGCGGGCGGCGCGAACCTGCCGCTCCCCTCCTACCTGGACGAGCAGAGCGTGATGGGGTCGGGTGTCGCTGCCGGTGACTTCGACGGCGACGGCCGCAACGATGTGACGGTCACCGGCCGTACGGAGACCCGGACGTACTTCGGCGCGTTCACCCGCACCGGCGTCCCCGCCCGCCAGCAGACGGAAAACCTGGGCAGCACCACCGGGACGGTCGCGGGCGACCTCAACGGCGACGGCGCGGCCGAGCGCCTGTACCCGCGAGGGACCACCGACGACCCCGCCGGTGTGATCTCCTACGTCAGGTGGACCGGTGGCAGCACGTACGCGACCACGGAGCTGACCGGCGCGGACGGGGCCGCCGCCGCCATCGGCGACATCAACGGCGACGGCTACGGCGACCTCGCCGTCGGCGACCACCAGGATCCGGGCGCAGACAGGACCGGCGGCCACCAGGGCGGCCGGCTCACCGTCTGGTACGGCGGCCCCACCGGCCCCGAGCCGGCCCAGCGGCCCACCGTCGTCCACCAGGACACCGCCGGGGTCCCCGGCAGTGGTGAGAGCGCTGACGGCTTCGGTGTGAGCGTGGCCGTCGGTGACATCGACAAGGACGGATACGCGGACGTCGCCGTCGGAGCCCCCTACGAGGACCTGGCCGGCAGCACAGACGCGGGGGCCGTCACTGTGCTGTACGGCTCGAAGGCCGGCCTGACCACCGCGCGGGCCCGCATGATCACGCAGGACACCGCGGGTGTGACCGGGGCCCCGGAGCGCCATGACTACTTCGGGCACGCACTCACCCTCCGTGACCTGACCGGCGACGGCCGATCCGACCTGGTCGTCGGGGTGCCGGAGGAGAACAGCTACGGCATGGTGAGCGTGCTGCGCGGCGCCGCCGCGGGGCTCTCCACCAGCGGCGTGGTATCGATCACCGGCACAGCGGCCGGGCTGTCCGGCGCATCCCAGGAATGGTTCGGCATGGTCCTGCCCGACGCCGCCCGCTGACGGCCCGTCACCTTCCACCGAGACGGCACGAGCCTGCCAGAACATCTGCGGGTGCACGCAGTACGCGCTGCCTCGCTGTTGCGGGCTTCAGTCCCTTTCCACCCCTGTTCTGACGAGTGTCCTGGCCCTGAGCTGCTGCTTCCGTTTCGCGGTGGACGAGGGGTGCGCGCAGTACGACGACTGCGCGCACCCACTCCCTTCGTCAAGGCGGGCAAGGCGGTCCAGCCGGTCGAACACACCGTCCCGCTCGACGACTTCTGCGAGCGCTCCGCAGAGCCCGGCCTCAGTCAGACGCGCAAGGAACCGGACCTCGGAGCGTGGCGCCGGCCGTGCTGACGGGCACCGGCGTCCGCCCCGGACTGAAGGCCGTGGCTACGCGCCGGGGTCGTGCAGGACACGCAGCCGTGTGCGGAGCGACTCCTGGCCGGCCGTGCCCGCCTGGACGTCCTGGGCCCGGTCCATGACAGACCAGCCGCTGCCGCCTTCCGCGTTCACCTGCTCACGCACGTCCGTCAACGCGTAACAGGCGAACAGCTTCTCCTCGTCGGCCACGGAGAGCGTCTCCCCGCCTCCGCGCACGACACGGGCCGCGGCCTCGATCACAGCCGCGGAGAACGGGACCTCCAGCCGGCCGTCACCACTGACGGCGTCCCGCAGCGGAACGAAGACATCACCTGACGCCGAGCCGCCACGAACGCGCACCCACTCCGGCCTGCCGGTGGTGTCGTCCAGCAGGACATGGACCACGTCCCCGGCCTTGTGCCCGTCAACGGCGAAGACCGGCTGACCGGCCAAGCTCGCGAGCTGCTCCTGGGAAATCACCGCTGCTCCTCAACCGTCCTGCCGCGACCTGTCCAGGAGCCCCTTGCCCGCACCGGCGCGTCCAAACGGTCGGCGGCCAGGTTTTCATCGGCTTCCGCGGCATTTCGCCCACTGAGGCGACCGCCGGCCGAAGCCACTCGCCCTCACCGGCCGATCGTCCGCGAAGGGCTGGCCGGCCAGGAATCAAAGTATGCGGAATGCCCCGACGCGAGCGGGCGGTCCGTGCCGTCGTACGCCAGGTGGATCCGGCCGGCCGGACCACCCCGGTGCGGAACTTCCGCACGATCCCGTTGAGGACCGTCCGGCAGTCCAGTCGCGGCCGCCCCGGCACGACCCGGGCGGCGGTGACCGTATGAGTTCCTCCTTGGCGTCGGGCAGTTCATGGTGGCGTGCCACCTCACCATGACCCACCACCCAAGATCACTTCGACGACAGACCTGGCGCGCCTTCGGGCGGCCCGCCTCAGGTACCGACGATGGCGCGCAGGGCGGCGAGGTGGGCGTGGTAGGCGTCCCGGCCGGGGCGGGTGAGACGGAGCCAGACGCGTTGGCGGGTGTCCCGTACGGCTTTGCGCTGCTCGGCGTAGCCCGCGTCCACAAGCACGGTGACGTGCTTGCTCAGTACGGAGGCGGAGACGTCGAGCTGCCGCTGCACCGTGGCGAACTCCGCCTCTCCGGCTGCGTCGAGGAGGGCGCAGATGCGCAGACGGTTGGGGGCGTGGATGGTGGTGTCGAAGCCGTCCATGGGATCGGGCGTGGAACTGCTCATGAGGCCTTCCGGTGCAGTCGGACGAAGACGAGGTGGAAGCCGATCGACACCCCGGCGCCGAGAGCGGACGCGGCGAGCAGCCACAACGGCTCGCGGGTGGCGCGGAAGACGAAGGCCGAGCCCAGCAGCAGGGCGGGCAGCCCCGTCACCAGAGGCAGGGTGACGCGCTTGGGCAGCAGGTCGAAGCGGAGTGCCACGCCGGTCTTCTTCCGCCAGTTGGAGGCCGCTGCCGCGTACAGCGCCATGTACGCGGCTGTCAGCACTACGAGGACGACACTCCAGGCCGCCTGGGGCATCAGCCAGTCGGGACTGGCCAGCGTGCCCCCGTGGACCGGGGGTATCGCGGTGACGTACAGCGTGAGCGCGGTGGTGAACCAGCGCGGCCAGGGCGTGGCGGACGCGGCTGCGGTGGTCCCGCGGACCCGCTCGGCGTCGGTCAGGGCGGCGAGGGCCTGCTGTGCGTTCGGTCGGATGACGTCCCCGTTGGTTTCCATGATGGAAACCGTAGAGGTGAGTTTCCATTGTGGCAAGTGGTGGATTTCCGAAGTGGAAAGTCTGGCCGCCCGCTAGAGTCGCCGCATGGGGGATTTCGCCATTCAGGGCAGGACCGTGCTGTGCAAGTCATGTCACCGGCCACTCCGCCAGGACCGCCGTTGGTTCCCGCGGCAGTACTGCAACCGCTGGCACAAGGTGAGGCACCGGGTGGCCGAGCTCGTCCGGAGCGTGCTGGACAACGTGTAGGCCCGCCTGGTGGAGAGGGCTTCAAGCGAACCGACACAGGGACGGCAGCGGCGCGCGCCCGGCGCCCGGACCAGGCAGTCGGGGCCCGCCTCCCGCGGACGGGTGAAGCAGGACGGCGCGAGGGCCGGTTCGAACTCGGCAAGCAGGGACGGCACCACATGCTCCACACCGGACTGCCCGTCCAGCGCCGGCCCGTACACGTACGGCCGGCCGAGCAGCACCGCGCGAGCCCCCAGGGCCAGGGCCTGGAGCACGTCGTCACCGGTGCGGATACGACGGCCGGACAGCACGTCGACATGGTCACCGACCGCCCCGGCAACCGCGGGGAGCACCTCGGCCGAGCCCACCGCGCCATTGACCTGCCGCCCGCCGTGGTGGGACACGGCGACACCGTCCGTACCGGCGTCCACGGCCCTCCGCGCGTCGTCGGGCTGCCGGGTTCCCTTCAGGACGATCGGGCCGGCCGCCCCAGTGTTCCCGCAGGAATCCCAGGTCCTTCCAGGTCTTTCCCGGATCGCCCGGCCTCCGCGTGAAGTGCGACGCCGCGGCTCGCGGACCGTCCTCGGCCGGCTTGGCGAGCCCCGCCAGGAACCGCCGGGCCGGTGAAGCAGTTCGCCGTTCCCACGCCGTGGAGGAACGGCATGCGCTCCCGCGCTCTACCGGGCCGCCGACATCGACGCGCTGCCCACCACCCGGAACGGGCCGGGGCGCGGTTCGAGGACCGGCGGGCGCGGAAGTGCGTGGCATCCGCAGGATTCCCAGGAATTCAGGGGGAACGACGCCATCGGCATGCGCGCACTATCGTCCTGTTCCCGCGCCGTACCTCCGGCACACCGCGGAAGACTCCACGGCCTGAACCGGAGAGCGCCGCTCCCCCGCCGCGGACCGTGTCCGGCGACATCCCGGGTCAATGACGCCGTCCTCGGCGGAAGCGGGTGGTGAAGCCTGTTCCGTACCCTGGCGGCATGCGCATACGCCCCACTCTGAGCTGGACCCCCACCGAGGACCTGCCGCCGGGCACCACGGATCTGGAGCCGGTCGCCGAGGCGCTGGGCACCGGCGGCGTGCTGGTGCTCAGCGGGGCGGGCATCTCCACGGAGTCGGGCATCCCCGACTACCGGGGCGAGGGCGGCAGCCTGAGCCGGCACACCCCGATGACCTACCAGGAATTCACCGCCGATGCCCAGGCCCGGCGCCGGTACTGGGCGCGCAGCCACCTCGGATGGCGCACCTTCGGCCGGGCCCGGCCCAACGCCGGGCACCGCGCTGTGGCCGCGTTCGGGCGGCACGGCTTGCTCTTGGGTGTGATCACCCAGAACGTCGACGGCCTGCACCAAGCTGCCGGCAGTGAGGGCGTCGTAGAACTCCACGGAAGCCTGGACCGGGTCGTCTGCCTTTCCTGCGGTGCCTTCAGCCCGCGCCGCGACCTGGCCCGGCGGCTGGAGGAGGCCAATGCGGGTTTCGAGCCGGTGGCCGCCGGAATCAATCCGGACGGTGACGCCGACCTCACCGACGAACAGGTCGGGGACTTCCGCGTGGTGCCCTGCACGCTCTGCGGCGGCGTCCTCAAACCGGACGTGGTGTTCTTCGGCGAGAACGTTCCGCCGCGGCGGGTCGAGCACTGCCGCGCACTGGTCCGTGAGGCGGCCGCGCTGCTGGTCCTGGGTTCCTCACTGACGGTGATGTCCGGACTCCGGTTCGTCCGCCAGGCGGCCCAGGCCGGAAAGCCGGTGCTGATCATCAACCGGGATCCGACACGGGGCGACCGGCACGCCCTCACCCGCGTCGCGTTCCCCCTGGGCACCGCCCTCACTACCGTGGCCGAACAACTGGACATCCTCATCGACGGCCAGGCGACGGCCTGAGCGAGTCGCAACCGTGGAGTGACAGCGGTCCGCACCGGACATGAGTGGCTGTGGCGGCGCCGGCTCGTGCGCTCGGTGACCGGCCTTGGGGCACAGCGGTACAGCGGTACAGCGGTACAGCGGTACAGCGGTACAGCGGTACAGCGGTACAGCGGTTAACGCTAAGCCGGTGATCATGGGAACGGGGCAGGTCGTGGGCGGGACTGCCGCAGCTCGGCGTTCGGGTGGGGCTGGGCCCGGAGCCGTTCACGGAGGTCGCTCTCCTCGGGAGTGGGGGTGCCGGTAAGAGCCCTGTCACCGACCGCAAACGGCGGTGATCTCGCGAAGGCATCCCTCGTGCGGGTGAGCCCCAGGCCGTACGGCTGCGGTGCGGGAGGCCACGCAAGGACGATCTATGAACGTGGCCCGTACCCCGTTGGACCTGGATGAGCTGGTGGAGCACTGGACGCTGCTGAAGGACGAGCAGAGGCTTGTGTCCGGCAAGCGTGGTGCGACACGGCTGGGCTTTGCCGTGCTGCTGAAGTTCTTCACGCAGTACGGCCGATTTCCCCGAGGCCGTGCAGAGCTGCCGGGCGAGGCCGTGGAGTTCGTGGCTCGGCAAGTACAGGTTCCCGCGTCTGAGCTGGGCTTCTACGAGTGGACGGGCCGTACGGTCGAGTACCACCGCGCGCAGATCCGGAGGCATCTCGGATTCCGTGAGTGCAGCGTCGCGGATGCGGAGAAGCTGACGGCTCATCTGGCCGAGCACGTTGCGCACAAGGAACGCAGGCCCGAGCAGATGCGGGTGGAGTTGCTGGCGCGTTGCCGCGTCGAGAGCATCGAGCCGCCTGCACCGGGGCGCTGCGACCGGATCGCCGCAGCTGCCCTGCGGGCAGCCGAGGAGGCGTCGACCGTACGGATCTCCTCGCGGCTGTCCTCGGAGAGCGTTGAGCGGATTGCGGCTCTGGTGGCCGGCGGCGCCGACCAGGACGACGAGGCAGCGCCTGACGGAGGTACCGACGGCGAGGACGGGGCGCCTGTACTGAGGAAGATCAAGGAAGCCCCGGGCGACGTGAGCCTGGAGACGATGCTCACCGAGATCGACAAGTTCCTGGCGGTGCGGGCAGTCCGCCTGCCGCCGGATCTGTTCATCGACGTGGCACCGAAGGTGCTGGCCGGCGGGCGCGAGCCGCGGTGGAGTCGCCTTCCCATCTGCGGACGCACCCGGTGCCGCTGCGGGTGACGCTGCTGGCCGCGTTCCCGCACGAACGGGAGCGGGAGATCACCGACACGCTGGTGGAGCTGCTGATCTCCACGGTGCACCGGATCGGGGCGCGGGCGGAGAAGAAGGTCACCGAGCAGCTGGTCAACGCGTTCAAGTAGGTGTCGGGCAAGGGGAACACCCTCTTCAAGCTCGCTGAGGCCTCGCTCGGCGCCCCGGAAGGGACAAGTGCGGCAGGTCGTGTTCCCGGCGGTGTCCGGGGGTGAGGCGACGCCGCGGGAGCTGGTGCACGAGTTCAAGACCCGCGGGCCGGTCTACCGGTGGACGGTGCGGACCACGTCGAAGTCGTACACCAACCACTACCGGCGTGGGCTGATCAAGCTGCTGGACGTGCTGGAGTTCCGCTCCAGCGATCACGCCCACCGGCCCGTGATCGAGGCCCTGGCACTGGTGGCCCGGTACGCGAGTGCCGGAAACACGACGTACTACCCGTTGGGCGAGACGGTGCCGGTCCACAAGGCGATGGGCGGGGAGTGGACGGAGGTCGTGCACCGCACCGACCAGCGGGGCCGGCGCCGGGTGGTGCGCATGGTCTATGCGCCACCTGTCGGCGCCGACCACCCAGATCTCCTTGCACTTGAGCTGATCGCGCAGAGCCGTTCCCACGCAGAAGGGCCGCGCCCTCTACCCCGCCCTGCTCGCCCTGATGGCCAGGGGCGACAAGTGGTACGCCGACCCTGCCGGGCCACCCGCCCACGTCCGCCACGACACCTGCGGACACCTCGCCACACCGCTCGTCACCTGCGACGTCCGCGGTGACCCGCTCACCGTCGCCGACACCACCCAGCTCCCCGGCCCCGGCGGCCGGACGGGCCCCGGAACCCGGCTGCTCGGCCCCCTGCTCACCGCAGGCGGCAAGCGCGACGAGCACGCCGAGCACCCGTCGACGGGAGAACCCGGCCGGCCCTCGTGATCACGTCAGCCGGTGGGCCGCGTCAGTTGCCGGCCAGGGCGAGTCCGGCCTCGCGCGCCTGCTCCTTGGCGGCGGTGTGGTGCTGGTCCGCGAGGTCCCGCAGCTGCTCCATGGCCGGTGTGGTGGCAGCCAGGGTCAGCTCGCGCTTGACCAGGGTGAGGTCGGCCTGCCACACGTCGCGGATGATGCGCTCGAGGTACGAGGTGGAGTGGTCCCATCCTTCGCGCGGCGTGCCGGGGCCGTAGCCGCCGCCGATGGTGGTGATCAGGGCGGTGGGCTTGCCCTTGAGCACCGGGTCGGTGGGGCCGGCTCCGGCGATCACGAGGTCGACCCATGCCTTGAAGTGCTGGGAGACCCCGAAGTTGTAGAACGGCACCGCGAGGACGACCGCGTCCGCGTCGCGCAGCTCCTCCACGAGCGTGGCAGCGAGAGCCGCCGCCTCGCGCTGGGCCGGGCTCCGGTCCGCCTCGGGGGTGAAGCCGGCCGTGGTCGCCAGGGCCCATGCCTCGGAGGGGAGGGGGTCGGTGGCGATGTGCCGTCGCGTCACGGTGGCGCCGGGGTGTGCGGCAGTCCACTCGGCCTCGACCAGGGAGGCCAGTTCGGCGCTGGCCGAAGTGGTCGGAAAGATGCTCGCGTCCAGACGGAACAGGTTCATGCTGGAACTCCTCAAGGGCAGTCTGTAGAGGGCGGTCGGCGGGAAGGCCCGGGGCGGGCACCTCGCCGCCGCCATAAACGGACTATACCCCGCTTAGCGCGGAGGGCGGTAGGTTGGACAGGTGAACGGATCACTCATCCCCCTGGGCCGGCCCCGCCCCGAACGCGCCGACGCCGTGCGCAACCGCGAGCTGCTCCTCGCGACCGTCCGGGAGATGCTGGCCGACGGGGGCGCCTGCAGCGTCACGATGGACGCCCTCGCCGAACGCGCCGGCCTGGGCAAGGGCACTGTCTTCCGGCGCTTCGGCACCCGCGCCGGCATCTTCCGCGCCCTGCTCGACGCCGACGAGCGAGCCTTCCAGGAACAGGTGCTCTACGGCCCGCCTCCGCTGGGTCCGGGTGCGCCGGCGCTCGACCGCATGGTCGCCTACGGGCAGGCCAGGATCGCCTTCCTGCTGGACCATCACAGCGTCGCCCGCGCCGCCCTCGACCGGAACCAGCCCGTCCCCGCCGGCCCGGCATCGATCACGCGTGCGCACCTGCGCGTCCTGCTGGGACAGGCCGAGGTCGATCTCCCCGACCTGGACAGCCTGGCCGTCCAGCTGACCGGCGCCCTCGAAGGCCCACTGCTGCTGTTCCTGGCCATGCCCGAGACCGGCAGACCCCTCTCCTCGGCCGAAGGCCGCCCCCTGGCCGACAGCTGGAGCGTCCTCGTCCACCGACTGCTGAGCGCCCCACCCGACCGCGAGAGCGGCTGACCGGAAGCGCGGTCACGGGCCCCACGGGCGAGGTGATGATGGCGTAGGAACGCTTCACCGGGGCGTGGGGACCGTCCGTGCGCCCCGGCGGTCAGCCGGTCACCGACGCGCAGGTTGCCGGGGTGGCGCGCGCCGGGTCGAGCGCGTTGGCCATTCCGTGGAAGGCGATGAGGTCGGTCGAGCGACACCTTCGCGTCCCTGCCCGCCGACTCCAGGCGCTCGGCCATCTGCTTCCAGCCCGCGTCCAGGGCCCGCACCAGCTCCGCCAGGTGCTCGGTGACAGGCATGTCCAGGCTTAGCCCGGCCAGCACGTCCTCGCACACCGCGTCCCACGCCGCGCCGTCCAGGAGCCGGGCACGCGGGTCGGACCACCGATGCGAGGGGGGAGGCGAACACGTTGCGGTTGTTCAGGGCCCGGTGCAGCTGCTCCAGCACGCACACCACGTACGCGTCCCGGTCCACCGCACCCTGCGGCAACTGTATTCGAAGCGCGGCATGCCCGGCGTGAAAGACGAACAGCACGTCGGCTTCGGCCTCACGGCTTCCGTCCGCGGAGCTCCTGTCCACGGGTCCGGTCGCACCACGCGCCCGGCAGCACGCCTACGGCCCTCACTCGTCCGGGCGGACCCCCATCCCTCGCCCGCGCTTCTCCGCTCCCCCACCGGCCCTCGAGCCCTTACCGGTGCGCACCGCCAGGTATCGGTCCCTCGAATGGCCCGGCCCTGCGTGCACGCCGCCCGGGCCGCTCCAAGACTGAAGCGGCCCCGACGCCCGCCCACTACAGAAACGAGGCGCTCATGAGGACGATGCTGGTGATCCACATGGACACGGAGAAGACCAGTGAGCTGATCGAGAACAACGGGATGGAGCAGTTCATGCAGTCCGTGCTGGAGCGCCTGCGGCCGGAGGCGGCGTACTTCGGTCCGCACGAGGGCATGCGCACCGGGTTCGTCGTCATCGACCTGGAGGACCCCTCCCAGCTCCCGGTCATCTCCGAACCGTTCTTCTCGCAGCTGGGCGCCAGGATCGAGATGTTCCCGGTGATGACCCCCGACGACGTCCGGACGGGCCTCCAGCGGTACGCCGCGGGCTGAGCCGCGCGCGGGGAGCCCGGAACGACCGAGGCCGTCCGGGCTCCGCCCCCGTCCGGCGGTGGGTCGGGTATCACGAGCGTCAACACCGCCTCGTACGTGACAGGGGCCGGCCGGCGGGGTCCGGCTTCTTCTGACGGTGTACGCCCGGGGCGCCCTGGAGCCGGTGGGCGGCCCCCGCCGGCGCGGATCGACGAGCCCCGGCGGATGCCGGCCGTTCGGTCCCGGGCGGCCGCGGCCGGGCCGCCCCGCCCCGGTTACGGCGACGACCAAGTCAAGGCAGGGCAGGGGCTTCGGGCGGACCGTCCGCACGGGCCCGGCACAAGTGCCGCTCCCCGGGGGACCTCACCCCGGCGGAAGGGTGAGCGGTCCCGGCGTGGCCGCGTGGGGTGGGGATGCCCGCAGAACCTGAGGGGCCAGTCATGGGGCGGGCTGCCGCTGCGGCAGGCGATTGATCCCGTGGCCCGCCGACGGGGCATCGCCGCCGGGACTCTCGGCCGGATCGCGGTCGCGACGGTACGGAGCCAGGACCGCCGGCCGTTCCTGCGCAGGGGAACGGGGCTCTGCGTGCCCTGTACGGCTGTATCGAGCGGAGCTCACTGGTTCTTGCCGGCGGGCACACCGCGCGTCGGGGACCGGCGCCTCCTTCCGAGGATGGACAAGGGTTCGCTTCTCCTCTTGAATGAACGCGTCCGATCAAGGCGATCGCATGTTCGAAAAATAGGGGTGGGCAGTAGTTTGGATCGCACACGAAGGCTGTTACTCGGCGGTGTCACGGTGGGTGCCGTGTCCGTGGTGGCGGGAACGGGGAGCGCCGCCGCGGTGGAGCCCGGGGCAGCCTCGGCACTCGGCTGGCACGACGTCAAGACGTACGGCGCCGAAGGGGACGGCGCGAGCGACGACACCGCCGCGATCCAGGCGGCACTTGATGCCTGCGAACCAGGCAACAGCGTGTACCTGCCCGCCGGGCAGTACCGTACGAGCACGCCCGTACGGGTCCCGCCCTACGTCACCCTCCGCGGCTCTCACGGTTCCGGCGAGAACGAACACGACGTGCCCGACCCGCCGTTCGGCCTGAAGCCGCTCCCCGGTTTCACCGGCGAAGCCGTGGTGCTGATCCTCGACCAGATGCGGGGCGGTTACACGCGCCGGGCGGTGGAGCCGCGGATCTTCGACCTCACCATCGACGGCTCCTCCCTGCCGCGCGACGGGGCGGAGATCGACGGCATCAGGGCCGTCGGCCAGATCCAGCACCTCCAGCTGCGGGACGTCCAGATCCGCAAGGTCACCGGCATCGGCATCAACACCGTCTACAACACCGGCGTGCCCAAGGGGCCGCAGGCCCCCTTCTGTCTGCACTTCGACCGGGTCTCCGTGCAGTGGACCGGCAGTTACGGCATCGCGCTGAACAACTGCACCGATTCCGTCTTCCACGACGTGTACGCGCTCGGCTGCAACGGAACCGGCTGGTGGATCGCCGGCACCGGCAACTCGACGTTCACCAGCTGCCGGGCGGAATGGTCGGGCGGCGACGGGTTCCTGATGCACGGCTGGGAAGGCGTCATCCAGTTCATCGGCTGCTCCACCGACCGCAGCATGCACAACGGCATCAAGGTCGAGGCCAAGAACACCCGGGCCATCCTGCAGCTCACCGGCTGCCGCCTGGACCGGGACGGACGCAACCAGGACCTCGGCGGCGGCGGGTACGCCGGACTTAAGGTCGAGGGCGCGACCGCCAAGGTGCTCGCCGACGGACTCGTCGTCACCGCCGGCAACAACGACGACGGCCGGAGCAAGGCCTCCCCCGCTCGCGGAGTCTCCGTAACCAACTCCGCGTACACCGTCGTCAACTCCGGCTACATCGACGGTGTCGAGATCGACTGGCACGACGGCGGCGGCAACACCGTGCTGAAGAAGGGCCCCCTCGTCTAGGACCCCTTCCGCCCGTACCGGCGCAGACCGTGCCCCACGCGCGGCGCCCCTTTCCCCGCGTCCGGAACGTCCTGACGCAGGCAGCGCGATCGAAGAAAGCTGAGCATGAGACACACCCGCAGAGCGTTCACCGCCCTTGGCGCATCCGCGCTCGCCGCAACCCTTCTCACCGCCCCCGCCACGGCGGCCGAGAGAGCACCGGAACAGGCCGTCTACGGCGAACTGGCACGCAACGGCACCTTCACCACGGACACCGAAGACTGGTGGGGAAGCCCCGGCTCATCGGTGGAGGCGGCAGACGGCGCGCTACGGGCCACGGTTGAACCCGCCGCCCCGGACCAGGTCGGCCAGTGGCACCACACGGTCGTGGGACAGAACCACATCAGGCTGCGCCCGGGCGCCACCTACACCCTGTCCTTCGACGCCAGGGCATCCAGGACCACGAAGATCAAGTCGACGGTCCAGCTGGGGACCCGTCCCTATCCCTCGTCCCTGGACAACGAACTCGACCTGACCACCACCACCCAGCGGTTCAGCTGGACCTTCACGTCCTCACTGGATTCGGACGACGGTCACATCGACTTCCAGGTCGGCGGCCAGGACGTCAGGACCGACATCATCCTGGACAACGTCTCGCTGACCACCTCGACGGCGCGCGAGGGCTTCTACACCGACCCCGACAGCACGGCGATGAAGTGGGTACGGAACACCGAGGAGGACCCCCGCGCCACGAAGATCAAGGCGGCCATCGGCGACCACACCACCGTGAAGTGGTTCGGCAACTGGGACGCCGACGGCAACGCCGCGACCGGCATCCGGACCGAGGTGAGCAACTACGTGGGCGCGGCCGCGGCCCAGGGCAGGCTCCCCGTGATCGTCGCGTACAACATTCCCGGCCGTGACTGCGGCGGCGCCTCCTCGGGCGGCTCCGCGGACGCCGACCGTTACAAGGAGTGGATCGACGCCTTCGCCCAGGGCATCGAGGGCCGTCCGGCCGTCGTGATCCTGGAGCCCGACGCGGTCGCCCAGTCCTCCGACCCCGGGTGCATCTCGGGCGAAGCCCTCGAAGCCCGCTTCGACATGCTCTGGTACGCCAATCAGCACCTCCAGGCGCAGGGCACCTTCGTCCAGACGTACCTCGACGGAGGCAACGCCACCTGGACCCTGGGGCAGGACCTCAGCGGCACCGACGGCAACGGCGGCATCGGCCTGAAGCGGATGGCCTACCTGCTCAACCGCTCCGGTGTCTCGATGGCCCGCGGAGTCTCCCTCGGCGTCTCCAACTTCCACTCCACGGAGATCTCCAACCAGTACGGCAGCAGACTGGCGGCGCAGCTCAAGGCCGACTTCGGCGTCGACACCCGGTGGGTCGTGGACACCGCACGCAACGGCAACGGCGCCTATGTGACCCCGGGTGTCCCGAGCAGCGGGCACGTGGGCTTCTGCAACCCGGCCGGACGCAAGCTGGGCGTGACCTCCCGGGCCGGGACGGGCGGGGCCGAGTACCTCCTGTGGATCAAGAACCCGGGTGATTCGGACGGCGACTCCGCCCAGTGCCCGGCGGGCTCCCCGTCGGCCGGATCCTTCTCCCCGGACCTCGCCGACGCGCTCATCGACGGCCGCTGACCACGTCCCGTCGGAGCCCTCGCCGCCTTCCTGAACCGTGGCCGCCGAGCTGGGCCGCCTTCGCGGCGGCCACGGGGGGGGCGGCCGCCTGGCAGGACTCGGCCGTCCTGCCGTAGCGGGTGGCGCTGCCGCGCCATTGCCCGAGGCGGTCGAAGCACCGTTCCACCACGTGGTGTCGCGTGTGGACCTGCTGGCCGAAGGCCGGGAGTCGGGGTCGGCCACCACGACTGCCGCGCTTGATCCGGTGGCGGCCCTGCTCGGCCCGGAGCACGTGGGTGAAGGTGCCCTCCTCTGCCCAGCGACGGAAGCGCGTACAGGGGTGGCCCCCCGAGTCGTACCGTTCGGGTACGGCTCGCCAGGCCACCCGCTGTACGGAACTTCCACAAGATCCCGTCGAGGGCCGTCCGGTCGTCCAGCCGCCTGCGACCCCGCAACGAGACGGGCAGCAGCGCCCGGACGAAGTCCCTTTCCCTGTCCGGCAGTTCATGACGGCGTATCACCCGTCCATGATCCGCCAGCCGGGATCACATGGACTGCGGACTCTGGGCAGAGGGGCGGGTGACCACGTTGATGTTGAACGTGTGGGCTCCCAGACCGCCCGCGATGCCCATGAAGAGCAGGGCGAAGTGCTCCTGCCCGCGTGCGGTGGTGATGCCGCCGATGTCCAGTTGGGACGACGGGGGCCAGCCGAGGTCGGTGAGCAGCCGGCCGGTGGTCCGTTTGGCTTCGGCGCCGTTGCCGGAGAGGAAGACGGTGCTCGGGCCGTCGAGACCGTCCGGGGCGGTCATCGCGGTGGAGTCCATGGTGCACAGCGTCTTGACGACGGGGGTCAGGGGGAAGGCTTCCTGGATCTGTTCTCCCGGGCTGCTGTTGGGGTGCGAGAGTTCGGTGAAGTCGTCGGAGGCTCCGGCGGCAGGGGCGGGCCGGGGGTGAGAGGCGTGAGGTGCGGGTGGTCGCCCGTATTACGCGGCCGGTGACCGCGGCGGTGGCCGGGGTGCGGGCCTGCCGGTCGAGCAGGGCAGTGCGCCGGGCCATCGGCCGCGCTCTCGCCGGGAGCACGCTTCCTGGTCCGCCTGCGGCTGCCGACACGTCGTGAGGCCGTTCCTGCGCCGGTGCGATGGAGCGGGTGGGCCGTGGCTGCACGACTCCGCGCAGTTCATACCGAATTCTTCGAGGATGGCCACGACGACGGCCCCCGAGTCCGGGGTCGGAGCGACCTCCCTCATGGGCAAGGGTACGGTCGTGCCCGTGGGTGCAACCTGCCAGCTTCCGGCCAACTGTGTTACCCGCACGGCGAGTAGGAGAATGTGATGACCTCTGACGATGTTGAGTTCCGCAAGCAGATACGGTCGGACATACCGCATTCCGCACGGGTGTGGAACGCGTGGCTGGGTGGGAAGGACAACTATCCGGTGGACCGGGAGCTGGCCGACGCGGTCACGGCCGCCTACCCGCAGATGGCCGACATCGCGCAGGCATCGCGCGCGTTCCAGGCCCGGGCGGTACGCCACCTCACCACCTTGGGAGTGCATCAGTTCCTGGATGTGGGAACAGGGCTCCCGGTGGAGAACAGCACCCACGAGGTCGCACAGTCCGTCGCGCCGCACGCCCGGATCGTCTATGTGGACAACGACCCCATCGTCCTGGTTCATGCCGCCGCGCTGCTGACCAGTGCCCCGGAGGGCAAGACGGCCTACGTGGATGCGGATCTGTCCGACACGGACGCGGTGGTGGACGAGGCGGCGAAGACGCTGGACCTGTCCGAGCCGGTGGCGGTGCTCCTGCTGTCGACCCTGGGACATCTGCCCCCGGCCGACGGGATCAAGGTGGTCCAGCAGTACATGGCCCGGATGCCGTCGGGGAGCTACCTGGTGCTCTGCGACACGGTGAAGACGCCGCAGACACTGGCCGCGCAGGAGGCGTACGACTCGGGCGACAACCCGCCCTACCTGGTAAGGGAACCGGAAGAGATCACAGGATGCGCCGAGGGCCTGGAGCTGATCGAACCGGGCTTCGTGTCCATCGCGTTCTGGCGTCCGACGCAAGAGCATCCGGCAGCCGTCGACCAGTGGGGACTCGTCGCCCGTAAGCCCTGAAGGGCAAGACAGGCAGGTTGCTGACCCTGTTCCGGGCCGGGGTGTCCGCGGTGCCGCGCCGCGTCCATGAGGCAGAGACCGCCGAGGTCATGCGTATGGCCGGGGCTCGAACCGCTGAAGTCCCGGCCCGTGGCAGGTGAGGGGAGCCGGCCGTGCCGGTGCGTACGCTGCGGGCAGGAAGTCGCCCCGCACCACCAACAGCACGGTACGAGCTGTGACGGACACACAGGGGACACACAGGGCCGGGACTCCATCGGGTGCCGGCCCTGTGTGGCGTCCGAGCGCGGGAAGCCCCAGAAGGCGGGCAGGGCGGCGAAGGCCGGGAAACTGACGCCGGATCACGGATGGTCGCCGTCGGTCCGCCGTCCGGGGCGCTGGAGCCGTGGCCATGCCCGTGCGGAGAGACGCGAGGAGTGCGGGCAGAAAGCGGAGCCGACGTTCGCGAAGGTCCAGGAGGGCGGCCGAGGTCGGCCGAATTCGAGGGCAGCCCGCCTCACCGCCCGGGGGCGGGCCCGCGCCCGGACCGTCTACTCCGCCCTCACGATGCGTTCGACCGCGGCCGCCACCAGTTCTTCGCGCTCCGTCTCCGTGAAGACGTCCGGCAGGGTGAGCTGCTCGACGATCAGCCAGTTCAGAGCCAGTATGAGCAGCTTGACGGCCATGGCGTCGCCGGGGAGACCGGAGGCCTCGTGGTAGGCGACGTTGGCGTCGACGTCGGCCCGGACTCGCGCGGTGAGGACCTCGCGCAGGGCGGGGCGGCGGGTGGCCTCGAGGCGGAGTTCGAGCAGCGCGAGGTAACCGGTGCGGAAGGAGGCGACGCGGCCGACGAGTTCACGCATCAGCTCCACGTACGTCTCCCGGTCACGGTCGGCCGCCTGGTGGCGCACGATCGTGGCCTCGTCGGGCTGGAGCCGCTCATAGACGCGGGCGCCGGACTGGGTGAGCAGATCGTCACGGTTGGCGAAGTAGTTGGACGCGGTGCCGGCCGGCACCGCGGCCTCGACGTCGACCGCCCGGAAAGTCAGGCCTCGCGCACCTTCCCTGGCCAGCACCTCGATCGCGGCGTCGACGAGGGCGGCGCGCCGCTGGTCGTTCCTTCTCACCATTGACACCACTCCATTCGCAGCACCACATTGAAACCACTGCAATCATAGTACTGCATGTGGAGTGGGCGGAGATGCGAAAGCTCGTGTACTACGCAGGCGTCACGCTCGACGGCCGTACCGCCGGCCCCAGTGGCGAGTTCGACTCCTTTCCGGTCGGCGACGAACAGCAGACCGGCGCCTACTCCGCCCGGACCACCACGCTGTACCCCGAAACCGTCCCGACCGCCTCCCGTGCCACCGCCGGCCCTTCCGACGCGCCCAACCGGCGCTTCGACACGGTCGTCATGGGCCTCGGCACCTACCGCCCCCCTCTCGACGCGGGGATGACCAGCCCATACGCGTACCTGTGCCAGTACGTGGTGTCAAGCACTCTTGAGCCCGACATCGACCCGGATGCCACCGTTGTCCCGGGCGACCCGCCCGCCCTCGTCCGCGAGCTCAAGCAGGAGGAGAACGCCGGCCTGGACATCTGGCTCTGCGGCGGCGGCAAGCTCGCGGGCGCGCTCCTCCCCGAGATCGACGAACTGGTGGTCAAGAGCTACGCCCTGGTCACCGGCGCCGGAATCCCGGCCTTCGACCGCGCCTTCGATCCCGTCGTCTTCGACGTCTCCGAACGCACCGCCTTCCCCAACGGTGTCACCCTCACCCGCCTCATCCGCCCTTACCGACCGTTTCAGAATGAGTTCGGTGTGAGAGCTCGGCAGTTGAGTAACGGTCACGACACCGGCCCTCGCCGGGGCTGTTCACGGAGGGGGTGCTCCAGCCGTGGCCGGCTTCCGAACCCCGGCCGAAGCCCGGCACACCGTACGCGCCCATGCCGCAGCCCCAGGCTCAGGCATCATTCACGCCCGGGACCGGGGCGTGCGCCCGGGGACAGGTCTTCGTTCAACCGGGTGCGCGGGAACAGGAGCGCCCGGGTGTCGGCCTGCCGGGCCAGCCGCTCGGGCAGCGCCCGGATCCGCGGATCATCGCCGTTCCGGACCGCTTGCACGATCTCGCCGTCCGGCTCAGGCGGTGGAGGCCGCAACCACTGCGCCACCTGGTCTGCCACGGGCTGCCGGTTCAGCTCAACGCCACAGCCACCATGGCCCACACGGCCGTGATCACCGCGGCGCAGAGCATCACAGCCCGTTCTCGCCGCGGGGGCGCCTCCCCCACCGGCCAGACGAACGCACCGGATACGGAACCGCCCGGCTCCGTCCTGGCATGTCCGGCCACCGGGTCGTCACCCAGCCGGTCTCGGGTACCTGTCTGCCGCAGCAGCGCACACAACGCGCAGTCGTCACCGTCGTGCACCGGCGAGTCCAGCCAGTACGCACACGCCGACAACCCCCGAGCGATCTCACCGTGGGAACCTTCCATGCCGGGCCAACGTCCGGGTACCGGGAAAAGAACGCCCCTCAGCAGTAGTGCAACCTCACCGAGACGCAGTCGTTAGCAAGCCGCGCGCACATCCACATCAGCGGTCCGCCCAATGCGGCCGGCCCAGCCTCTTCGCCTGCCCGGGCCGGCCCACCTGGTCTTCGTACGCCCCCGCCGTCGGCTCGCCGAAGCGCCACGGCGCTCAGGGCGCCCGCATCATCCGGTCACCGGTGCGGTACCGCGGTGCCACCAGGTGGACGAGTTCCGGCTGGGGAGCGGCGCGGGTCACTGTGACGTACCGCAGCCGACGCGGCACGCCCGCGCCGCACGGCCCGGGGGCGGTGCGGCGCGCCGGTGCGACGAGTGACGATCTGCCGGAGGTCGAAGAACTCCGGGCTGTTTCCTGCGGATGCCTGTGACGGGCTGGTCGGTGTCACGTTCGACCAGTCCTTCGCCATCGGTCATGGAGACGCCCGGGCATGGAGATGCCCTGCCGACCGGCAGTACGGGCGACAGGGCGGGAGCAGGGTGGGTTCAAGCGTGTCGTCGGGTCCACAGAGGGGTGACGCAGGCGACGAGGACGGCAGCGACGCCGATCTGGAAGATGTGCCGGATCCAGTCGATACCACCGGTGTCCCGTACGCCGAAAGCACTGGCCAGCGCATTGCCGACGAGAGCACCGACGACGCCGAGCACGATCGTCAGCCACAGGGGAATGGGCTGGCGGCCGGGCAAGACGAGCTTCGCCAACAGGCCGATGATGAGTCCCGCGATGATGGCCCACAGGAACGACACGACAACTCCTCCTGTCCACTGCCCCGGCTTTCGGGGCCTTGGAACCCGCGTGCCCCCCGAAGCTCGCCGTACTCGTCATCAGAAGGACGGAATCCAGCACAGAAACGATCACTGCCATTCCTGCGCGACCGCGACAACAGCTCTGCGTCCGACCGGGCACCACGAGACACCGGGCTCAACTCACCCTGGGGAAAGCGTCGGCGCGAACATGGGGCATGGCCCTGCTGGCAACACGGTAGCGGCCGTCGGGAAGGTTCGCTGAGGCGATGACGCGCACAGTGAGCGGGCCGGCCCATTCGTAGCCCTTCTCCTCGCCGTGGCGAGCCAGAGCATCCGTCAGCGCTTGCCCCACCCGGTCGCCGTGCCGGACCAGCTCCTCGTATATACGATCGTCGATCCCGACTTCATAGGCGTTGGGCGCTACGACGCGGTTTTCGCTGCACACCACGGCATGGTCGTCGCATTCACGCCGCAGAGCATCGAGCAGCTCGACCGGTTCGCTGTGGGAAACCTTGGCGAGCAGTGCGTTCTGCCAGCGTTCGAGGGCTTGTTCCCATTGATTCAATGCTTCCATGACCACACGCCTGCCCCGGGCGCCTCCCCGCACGCCTCAGTTGCTCGCGACCCCCACCCGCACCGCCGGCCGGTTTCGCCCGGGGGAAGTCGGCCGTCAGGCACGTGTGCGCGGACCCGGGGGAACTGCGCCGCTTTCGGCCGCGTCAGCGAGCGGCACCAGCTCGCCGGTGCAGTGCCCGCAGCGGCGCGCACGGGCAGGGACGGGGTTGAGACATGCGGGGCAGTCCCGCTTGTCCGCCTGGACATCGTGATGCGGGGCGAAACGCTCGTGGACTTTGTTGACCGGCAGGACGACGAGAAAGTACAGCACGCAGGCGATGAGCAGGAAGCTGATCATGGCGTTGATGAAGTTTCCATAGGGAAATATGGTGTGGCCGATCGTGAAGGTTTTGCGGCTGAAGTCGCCCGCCGCACCGGTCGCCAGGCCCACCACGGGGGTCAGAAAAGCTTTCACGAAGCCGTTGACCACAGTGGTGAAGGCGGCGCCGACGACGATGCCGACAGCCAGGTCCACGACGTTTCCGCGCAGAATGAAGCTGCGGAACCCTTGCAGCAAATCCTTCATCAGCTGAGTCCTTCCTCCGTGTCCGCCCGGACAGCGCAGCCGGTCTGCGCCTGCTCTCACCTCACGCATGCCCCTTTCGGCGCCGGCACACCAGCAGCGTCGAGCCGAGCCACCCGGGGACCGGGTTCTGGCCACGGTTCGGGAGGGCAGTGGACCGCGGCGAGGACTTCACGCGGGACCGCGCCGGGCGCCCCCACGGCGAACAGATCGGTCACGGCGGCGATGCGGTGCGGCGTTCCTGGCGCGGCGGGGGCTCCGAGTCCGGCTGCGGGCTGGCAGACGAAGGGGCAGCTGATGAGGCGGCAGCTGAGCTCCTGAACGCGGAGAGCCGTGTGAACGTCAGGCTGTCGCCCACCCCCAGGGCCTGTGCCCGTCCGCCGGGATGGACGATCCGAGGACTGAGTACCTCTGCGGTGGGCAGACGAGTGGAATGGCTGACCTTGGAGAACTTCTGCAAGTAACCATGCGCCGCCGTCGCCTGACCGTGCAGGCCCTCGCGGAGCGAACCGGAATCCGTACGCCACGGATCAGGGCGTTCGTGGAGGACGGGGCGAGCGGACCCGTCCATCCCACTGAGCGGGAGCTGGCAGAACTCGCCGGCGCCCTGGAACTGCCGCTGCCCGAAGTCCTTCACGCAGCCCGGGTTCTCGACAGGGCCGTGGCCTGACACCGCCTGGTGCTCATGGCAGTGATCGCGGTGCTGTTGCCGGCACTCTTCCTCGGCTTAGTGCTTGTGCTGGGCCGATACGAGGAGCGTCTGTTCATGCCCCGGCCTGGCCGTCGGCACCGCCACTCCCGCACGGCCCGGCATGCGAGGCGATGAGACAGGAGCCCGCCCCCTGGGGCGAGTCCCTGTTGTCTTTCCCGGGATGTCTTTCCCGGGCCGGGTTCTGACAGAACGTCCGCGCCCGTCTACAGCTCTGCAAGCCGACGGGCTGGCACGGAAACACATCAGTGGACGCCATGGAGGCGCGTGACCGCGCGGTCGGCACCGGAGGACGCGGAGCGGGTGCCGCCGACTCCGCTTCCCTTGCCCGGTCACCGGTCGCGTGACCGGCAGGCCGGCCCGAAGACGCCCACATGAGACTGAGCCCGTGGTCGCGATGAGCGACACCCGGCGCAGAGAACGATGTTCAGGATCCGGCTTTTTCGGTTACCCGGGTGCCATGGCATCAATGTGGCAGCAAAAGCATGAGGACACGCAGCACCGGCGGACAGACCGTGGAACGGAACTGGGTTCCGGTACTGATCCGGAGCCCGGCCCGGACCCGCAGGTGGAGCGCGACGCACCGGATCGACCCACCGAGATGCGCACGAAGTCGTGGTGGGCGGTGCTCAAGCGGACGGTGGCGGAGTTCGAGGACGACGAGCTGGCCGACCGCGCCGCGGCCCTGACCTACTACGGGGTGCTGGCACTTTTCCCCGCCCTGCTGGTACTGGTCTCACTGCTGGGCATCGCCGGTGAGTCAGCGACCAAGAGCATCCTGGACAACCTCAAGCAGATGACCCCCGGCTCGGCGCGGGACATCATCTCCAGCGCGGTCACACAGCTGCAGGGCAACGGCGGCACCGGATCCGTCCTGGCGGTCATCGGCCTGCTGGGCGCGCTGTGGTCGGCGTCCGGCTACGTGGCCGCGTTCATCCGCTCCTCCAACGCCGTCTACGACATGCCCGAGGGCCGGCCGGTGTGGAAGATACTGCCGGTGCGGGTGGGCGTCACCCTGGTGCTGATGGTCATGGCGTGCGCCAGCGCGCTCATCGTGGTGTTCACCGGCGGCCTCGCCCGGCAGGTGGGAACGGCACTGGGCATCGGAGACTCCGCTTTGACGGTGTGGTCGATCGCCAAGTGGCCCGTACTGGTCCTCCTCGTCACCATCATGATCGCGCTTCTTTACTGGGCCTCCCCCAACGTCAGGGGCCGCGGCTTCGCGTGGGTCACCCCTGGCAGCTTCCTCGCCCTGGTCATCTGGATGATCGCCTCGGCCGGTTTCGCCCTGTACGTGGCTAACTTCGGCTCCTACAACAAGACCTACGGCACGCTCGCCGGAGTGATCATCTTTCTGGTCTGGCTGTGGATCACGAACCTGGCGGTCCTCCTCGGCCTCGAGTTCGATGCGGAGATGGCCCGCGAACGCGCCATCATCGGCGGTCACCCCGAACACGAGGAGCCGTACGTCCAGCCCCGCGACACCCGTAAATGGACCGACGAAGACCGCAAGGAAATGGGTGGCGCCTGATCCCGGCTCCGCCCGGCCCCGGCGCGCGCCGATCGAACTGGGGTAGGGATGCGGACTACGGGGAAGCAGGTGATCATGCGTCCACTCCATGACTTCCTCACACTCGACCGGCAGCTGACCCGTCGGGCCGCCTCCTGGGACTCCCCCTGGGTCCGGCAGGCGCTGCCGGCGGTCGAGTCCGCAGCGGAGAAAACGAAACTCTGGTGGGGTATCGCCGCCGTCATGGCCGCCGCAGGTGGAAGCACCGAACGCAGAGCCGCAGCGGCGGGCCTGGCCGGCATGCTCACCGCGCAGGTGCTCGGCAACGCGGTGTGCAAGCAGCTCTACGACCGGCGCAGGCCTCCCGTGGAGCTGATCCCGCACGACGATGTCGAGGACCGGCCGGAGAGCTCTTCCTTCCCCTCCGGACACACCGCAGCCGCCGTGGGTTTCACCGCCGGAGTGGCCCTCGCCTCCCCATGGTGGGGAGCGGCCTCCGCGGTTCCCGCCGCGATGGTGGCCGTGGAGCGTGTTCACAGCGGAGCCCACTACCCCAGCGACGTCGCGGTCGGCGCCGCCATCGGCCTGACCAGCGCCTGGCTGGTCCACCGCACACCCCGGCTGCTGCTCCACAGGCTGGTGTAATCCCCTGTACGGGGCGCCGGGCGCCCGCATGGCAAGACAGAACCCGGGTACGCGGCGGGGAACGCCCCGTACCCGACACGAGCGGAGAGTGAGGTGTCATGGCGGCACCCTTTGAGATACGGCACCGGCCCGGCAAGGGCTACCACTTCGCTCTGTCCGTCACCAGCGAGCACTACGAGACTGACCGCGCCCGCCCGAACGGCACCGACTCCGTCACACCCCACGCCGACGCGCCCCTCCCTGCCGTCGCCCCCGGCACCGGCAGGGGAAGGTGACACCCGGGATGCGGTCACCGGCGGTCGTGCCGGGGCACGTCCACGCCGTGCCCCGGCTGAGCATGGAAAGGCAGGCAGGACGATGAGCACGTCCATGGCCCCCCGGCCGCGTCAGAGCTCCGAGGCGGAGGAGCCGGTGGGTCAGCTGGTCAAGCAGGCGTCGGAGCAGGTCTCCCAGCTGATGCGGCAGGAACTGCGCCTCGCCCGGGCCGAGATGCAGCAGAAGGGCAAACGCTTCGGGATCGGCGGCGGCCTGCTCGGCGGAGCCGGCGTGGTCGGCTTCCTCGCACTCCAGGCCCTTGCCGCCACCGCGATCGTGGCGCTGAACCTGATGTGGCCGCTGTGGGTCTCCGCGTCGACCGTGACCGCGGTCCTGGCGGCGCTGGCTGCGGTGCTCGCCGCCGTGGGCAGGAAACAGGTCGGCCAGGCGGCCCCGCCCGTCCCTGAGCAAGCTATTGACGGCGTCAAGGCCGACGTCGCTGAGATCAAGGAGAAAGCGCACCGATGACCGTCGACCCGCAGGACAACGGCTCCACGCCCACCCCCGAAGAACTGCGCGAGCAGGTGGAAGGAACCCGCGAGAAGCTCGGCCAGACCGTCGAAGCGCTGGCCGCCAAGGCCGATGTCAAAACCCAGGCGCAGCAGAAGGCCGTACAGACCAAGGAGCGGATCGCGCAGGCAGCGGCCGCCGTGGCAGACAAGTTCCAGGAGAAGACCCCGGATCCGGTCCTGGAGAAGGCGTATCAGGCGCCGGAGAGCGCGCGCAGCAACCGTGGCCTGCTCATCGCCGGAGTCGCTGCGCTCGTCGTGCTCGTCCTCGTGCGCCGTAAGAGGAAGGGGCGCTGACGAAAGCGTCCAAAGTGCCGACAGACCCATCGGCCTGGTGCTCGGAGCCGTCAGCGAGGTCGTGGTCGGCGCGCCCTTCGAACAGGTCTGGAAAGTCAAGGACAGCATGCGGCGGGCACACCTACAAGGGTGGCCGCCGCCCAGGTGAATACGGTCCGGTGCACCCGCTCCCGGCGGTCGTCGGCCGACTCTGCCGCACCCCGCACGACCTGGCCGGTGCACCCGGGCCGACCGGCTCCAGCAGGTCCTGATGAAAGTCACCTGCGCCACAGGAACAGTCCCCGGCTACTCGTGAGCACACCTGGGCGCCGGCAGCTCGGCGCCGGCACCCAGTGCAGGTTCTGCGATTCAGTGAGCACTGTCGTCGGATCACGAGCACTGAATGATCAAATCCAGGCAATCATGAGCACTGACAACGGCCGCTGACGGGCAGCGCGTCGATTCTTGCAATCGGGTCACGCCGCGGGCTCGAGGGAGCGCCCGCCCCAGCGGTTGCCCTTCTCGCAGCGGATGCGGGCTCGCTCACACCGTTCGGCGGCCAGGACTTCCCCATGGCGGGCGTCGGCATTTCGCCAGCGCGGGTTGGAGTGCAGGGCCTGGCTCCGCACAAGGTGGCCGGGGTGGAGTTGGTGAGGGTGAACCGCCGCCGGGGGTCCAGGTCCCTGAACCCCCGGCGGACGCGGGCCGGGGTGAGCCGGGCGGGCTCGGCCCGCTTCTCCCAGGGGCGGCGGAGTGGGACGTGAAGTCGAATGCCTCGTGCCGGGCATCGTGGTGCAGCAGACGCACCTCCGCGACCTTCGCACGAGTGCGGTTCCGTGACGGAACGTATGCCCATGCGGGGGCCGTCCGTCTGTCCGGCGAAAGCCCGTCTGAGTGATTGAGTTCGGGACACCGTTCGAAGCCGCATCGCGTGACGAGAGCTCAGCTTCTGGGCGTCTCGTCGATGACGGGCATCGGCTTCCCGCCCGGATGCCACCGGTTGAGGAAGCTGGCCTGCCGGGTGACGTCAACGAGTTCGATCCGGGCACCGATGCTGTCCATCTGGTGGTAGGCGAACGGCCGGCCGTAGGGACAACCGGAGAAGTCCACGGGCATGCTCGCTTCTTCCAAACGCTGGGAACCGTGCCGTACATCGCTGGTCCAGAAGCCGATGTGGTCGAACCTGGCTCCCCCGGACGCATTCCAGGGACTGCCCGGCGGCCCTTCAATGAGCTCGATGAAGGGCGGCCCGCCTGCGGTGAAGACGATGCGGTAGTCCCACTCACCGAGCCGGTCGGACACAGGATCACTCCACTCGGCCCCGGCCGCACGCTGGAAGTCCTGCATCGCCTGCTCGATGTCCGGCACCACGAAGCACACATGGTAGAAGGCAGTCATCCGCCCATGATCGAGCACTTCACCCCAGAGGCCCGAAGGTCAAAAACAAGCTCAGAGGACGGCCTTCAGGGTGGCCATGGCCCGTTCGCAGAGGACGGGTCTCTCCCTCGCTCGGACGAGGCCGAGAGCTTAGGGGCAGTTGCTCTCCGCCCTTCTCGTGAAGTTCAGAGCATGATGAGCAGGCGCGTCTTCGGCTTGAGCTTCCTGTTCACCGAACGACTCTGCACATACACCTCCAACTTGGGATTGTGCCCCGCCTTCACGGAGACGGTGCCCTGGACACCCGTGCCGAACAGAAGACTGCGGGCCGCGTCGCCCGTGTATGCGCGGTCAGTGTCCTTCTCGACCACGATGACTTCCTTGTCGGGCTGAACCTGGACTCGGTTACCCAACTGGTAGTAACACGACCCGCGTTCGTACGTCACGCCCGGATGCGAATCGACGAAGGATCGAATCTCGGCCTCCGCGTCGACCTTCAGGAGTCGGTACTTGTCGGCCGGGACCGGTTCGAGGTTCGCCCGCACATCGTCGATCGATATGTCCTGGCCGACCGCGAACAGGTTCTTCGTGCCCCGCACGCCCTGCTCGCGGCCACGGAGGAAGCTGGTGGCGGCAGCGCGCACGGTACCGATCGCCTCCTCGACACCCTCCTGGGAATCAGCATCCCAGATGGCGATGTTCCCGGCCGGGAAGCCGTAGTTCTGGGCGGTTCGCTTAGCCAGGGAGTTCGGAACGAGGATCGCGGAAGTCCAGTGGTCCGGAAGCGCGCCCATCTTCGCCGCGATCCTGTCGAGCCAGGGACCGAGGATGGCCATGTCGCCGTCGTGCCGCCTGTCACCGCCGGAGGCGTTCTCCTCGCCGTCCGTCACCACGATCTGGAGGAAACTGTGTTCGCCGTACGCCTCCCAGATGTGGCCCAGGTCGTCCAGGGACTTCAGGGAGGCTTCGATGAGGGCCGTAGCACCATTGTTGACCTTGTACAGACCCCGCATGGACGGCAGATGCTTCACGTCCATGTCCCAGACCAGGTTCTCCACCTTGTGGTCGAAGGAGTAGAGGCTGATCCGGGTCTCATGACCGAGGCTGTCCGACTCGGCCTTCAAGCCCGCCACGAACTCGTCCACGACACGGATGAGTTGGCTCTGGTGCTGACGCATGGAACCCGAACAGTCCACTACCAACGCGACGTGGTTCACCTTGTGCTGGATCTTGTTGGCGGACACGTTTGTGCTCCTTCTCCGAGGTTCCCGAGTGATGTCTCCACACTATGAGGAGGCACTGACAACGGAGCTTGACGAACCCTCACCCGCCCGCTCCGCGACAGACTCCGGGCTCGGACAGGAGGCCGCGGCAAGAGCGGACACCCGTGTTCCGAGCACACAGTTTGCACAGGGTGAACATTCCCGCCTCCTTCCTCACGTCCACGCGATGCACTCGACCGCGCAGCGGCACAGGCGGGTGCTCGGGTGCCGCAGAGGTCGAGCGCGCCGTCGGGGGCCGTCGCGCAGTGCGCAGCGATGTCGGACCACCGGTTCCGGCCGTGGAGGCGGGCATGCCTGCTCTGCCACGTCGCCGGCCGGTCCGCCGACGTCCGGGTTCTCACCGGTGGCCGGCGCTACAGCAGCCCTCGTCCCGAACCGGAAAAGGGAGGACCGCGACCGGGTCTTCGCAGGGACACGCGCTGAGGAGGAACAAGCTTCTCGTGAGCGCCCGAGAGAAGCGCATCGGCCGCCTGGTACTCACCCCCTGCGAAGCCCTCGGCAACCACCCGCCGGGCACCCGGGGCCGGATCCCGCAGGCCGCGGTCCACGTCCCGGGCGGGCTGTTTCTGCTCCTGTCGGTCCCTCCGCTCGCCCTTCCTCGCCGGGATGCAGAGCTCACCGGGCGGCATTCGGGCGGGACCGGACCGCCGGCTCCGCTCCTCCGAAGACACATTGGTCTATACCTTGACACGACCACATCAAGCGCGCTTGAGTGGGTGCACAGCCCCCCACCGCGGCCGAGCCCGGAGCACAACCGCTGCTCCGGGCAAGGCCGTTGTGCTCAGAGGAGTGATCGAGTGCTGAGAACCCGCCTCCTGGCCCTGTTGACGGCGATCCTCGTCGCCACCGGCCTCGCCGTGGTACTGACGCCCTCCGCGTCCGCGGCCTCCCCCTGCGACACCGCGCCCAACTGGCAGCAGGGCGCCCGGTACACGACTGGCAACGTTGTCAGGTACAACGGCGCGTACTACGTGGCCGAGCACGACAATCCGGGCTACGACCCGACCGTCAGCACCTGGTACTGGGACCCGTACAACTGCGGCGGCGGGGGCGGCAACCCGTCGCCTTCCGGCTTCGTGGTCAGCGAGTCGCAGTTCAACCAGATGTTCCCGAACCGGAACGCGTTCTACACCTACAGCGGCCTCACCGCCGCCCTCAGCGCCTACCCCGGCTTCGCCACCACGGGCAGCGACACGGTGAAGAAGCAGGAGGCCGCGGCGTTCCTCGCGAACGTCAGCCATGAGACCGGCGGCCTGGTCCACGTCGTCGAGCAGAACACGGCCAACTACCCGCACTACTGCGACTGGAGCCGGCCGTACGGCTGCCCGGCCGGCCAGGCGGCGTACTACGGCCGCGGACCGATCCAGCTCAGCTGGAACTTCAACTACAAGGCGGCGGGCGACGCACTCGGCATCGACCTGCTGAACAACCCCTGGCGTGTGCAGAACGAGGCGGCCGTGGCCTGGAAGACGGGCCTTTGGTACTGGAACACCCAGAACGGCCCGGGCACGATGACCGGTCACAACGCCATGGTGAACCAGGCCGGCTTCGGTCACACGATCCGCTCCATCAACGGCTCGCTGGAGTGCGACGGCAAGAACCCGGCGCAGGTCCAGAGCCGAGTCGGCAAGTACCAGCAGTTCGCCCAGATCCTGGGCGTGCCCACCGGCTCGAACCTCTACTGCTGAAGCCGGGCCGGCACTGAACGGGCCGGGGGCCGGGGGGAGGCCNAGATCTTGTCCCCGTCTTCCGGGACCGAGAGGCACCCGGGCCGACCGGGTTCCTGGACCACGGAGTCGAGGAGGGGACCGTTGATACGTGCCCGAAGGATATGGGCCACCGCGATAGCGGTGCTCACGGTGGTGGGGGTGTCGCCCGCGGTGGCGCAAGCCCGGCAGCCACCCGATGTCCGGACCGCCACTGCGACGGACGGCAACGACCCTGACCTGCCGCCCGGCTGGCGGATCACCCACGGCGACGGGAACAGCGCGTTGGAGTGGCGCTCACCGCGTCCGGTACCGGTGGGCGACGCGCGCGTGGAGTTCCACGCCGACGGCAAACTGGTCGGCGCTCCCGAGCCGGGCAACGACGGCCGGACCTTCCGGCTGCCCCTCGACGACGCGCGCACGGCGGAACTGACCGGCCTTCAGGTGTTGGCGGCCGGACGTCGTCTGGACCAGGGGGCCGATACCGCACCCGACGCCCGCGACCGGCGTTCCGCGAAGCCACCCGTCCCGAAGTCACCGGCCGGACTCCCGGCGGGCTCCGTCGACCCCGGCAGGCCCGGCGCGTACCGTACGGCCACCGGTGAGTACACGCTCGACCCGGTCCGCCTGCCCGGATTCCCCGCACCGGTCGAGATGCGCGGCGTCGTCGTCGCGCCGAAGGGCGCCCCCGGCAAGCGGCCGGTCGCGCTGTTCCTGCACGGTCGGCACGCCACCTGCTACGTACCGGGCGGTGACGAGGTGACCATCGACTGGCCCTGCGCCGGGGGCGCCGAGCCGATCCCGAGCCACCGGGGCTATCTGCGCGACCAGAAACTGCTGGCCTCCCAGGGCTATGTGACCGTGTCGATCTCCGCCAACGGCGTCAACGGCCAGGACTGGGACGCGGAGGACGGCGGCGCGCAGGCCCGTTCGTCGCTGGTGCGGACGCACCTGGCCCGCTGGGCCGACTGGGCCGCCGAGCCGGCCACGGCCCCGGCGGCCGTCCGCAGGGCTCCGCAGACCGACCTGTCGCGCACCCTGCTCGTCGGCCACTCGCGCGGCGGCGAGGGCGTCAACCGCGCCGCCATGGACAGCCTCTACCCGCCTCCGGCCGGCCAGGACGGCTACCGCGGCAAGGTGCGCTGGCATGTCCGCGGCACCGTGCTCATCGGGCCGACGGTCTTCGGCCAGAACCCGGTGCCGGACGTGCCGTCGCTGACGATCCTGCCGGGCTGCGACGGCGACGTCTCCGACCTCCAGGGACAGGTGTACGCCGACGGCACCCGCGGCGTCAGCCGGGGCAAGGCCCTGCACAGCTCGGTCTACATGGTCGGCGCCAACCACAACTACTTCAACAGCGAGTGGACTCCGGGCCGGGCCCAGGCGCCCGCCGACGACGATTTCTGGCACGACCCCGAGCAGCCGGATCCGGTGTGCTCGCCCGGGACCGCCACCCGGCTGACCGCCGACCAGCAGCACCGGGCCGGCGCCACCTACATCGCCGCCGCCGCCCGGCTGTTCGTCGCCGGGGACGACCGGGTGCGCGAGCTGCTCGACGGCTCGGGCCGCCGGGCCCCCTCCGCCGACCCCGCGCGGGTGCTGACCCACGCGGTCGGCGCGAACCGCGGCGCCGGGTTCCTGCCGGACGGCCCCGTGAAGGTGACCGGCGGGCGGCTGTGCTCCGCGATCGACCCCGACCCGCGCGTCTCCTGCCTGGACACCGGGGCGGGCGGCTCCTCTCCGCACTTCGCGTACTGGCAGCCGGAACGCGAGACCGGCCGCCGCGCCGTGGCGCTGCGCTGGTCCGCGCCGGGCTCGGCGGTGAAGGTGCGCTCCGAGAAGCCGCTCTCCGTCAAGGGGGCCAGGAGCCTCGCGCTGCGCGTCTTCGTACCTCCGAACACCACCGGGACCCAGCTGGACGTGTCCGTCACCGACGCCGCCGGCAAGCGGGCGAACCTCGGTCGCGTCCGGGTGGACGGGCTGCCGGGCAGCGACCGCACCTCCTCCTACTGGGCGCGCGAGGTGCGCGTACCCCTCGCCTCGGCCACCCGCGCCGGTCTCGACCTGCGCCGGGTCGCCTCCCTGGAGCTGACCCCGCGCACCGGCTCCGGGCAGGCGTGGCTGATGGACGCCTGGGCGTGGAACCCCGGCACCCCCGCGGTGCGCGAAGCCCCGCTGACCCGCGTCGACATCGGCCGCCTGAAGGTCAAGGAGGGCGACTCCGGCGTCCGTACGCACCACGTGCCCGTGCGGGTGTCCGGCAAGGGCAGCGGCACGGTACGGCTGTACGTCCTGGACCCCGTCACCGGCACGGCGGAAGACCGCCTGGTGACGGTCCGGCCCGGCCGCAGCAGCATCGACGTGCCGGTGAAGGTGAAGGGCAACAAGCGGTACTCCTGGGACGTGTCCCACGACGTGCTCGTCAAGGCGGTCCGGGGTTCGGTCGTCGGCTCGCACGCGGGCGGGGTCACCACCGAGAACGACGACCCGGTGCCCGAGATCACCGTGGAGCCGGCCGCCGTCAAGGTGACCGAGGGGCAGCCGCTGACCTGGCGGGTCTCCCTGTCCGCGCCCGCCGACGTGGAAATGACGAAGACGCTCCGGATCGCGCCCGTCCCGGGCCGCCCCGAGTTGTCCACCAAGGACGTCGACCCGCAGTGGCTCCTGGACCTGACCGGCGAGGTGCCCGACGGCGAGGTCCCGCTGTCCCGGCTGGACTACGCCTACGTGTGGGCATCGGTGCCCGCCGGACAGACCCTGGCGGAGGTGACCGTACCCACGATCCGCGACCAGGTGGCCGAGCAGACCGAGTACGTCGGCCTCCAGCACACCGACGACGAGGGCGAGCCGCACGGACCGGTCCTGACCGGCACGGTGCTCGACGCTCCGTAGCTCCGCGCCTCACGGCAGGGTGACCCCGCACCACACCGCCTTGCCCGGCCGCGTCGGCCGGCACCCCGGGTGCCGGCCGACGCGGCCACCACCAACGGCAGTCCGCGCCCCGGCGGTACGCCGTCGTACATCAGCGCGTTCGCCGCCGGCCCGACCAGGCACAGCGTGATGTCGCCGGCCCGACGCGCCGGGCACGGCCGCTGCCGGGCTTTGCCGGCGAGGTACGGCTCGTCCCCCGGTGCCGCCCCTGCCGCCGTCGCGTCGGGGACCGCCAACTCCGGGCACCCGTCGGCCGATTGGCGAGATCCGCAGGACTGCTCCCGACCGGCACCGGTATCGGTACCGAAGTGCGCCCGGAACATCAATAGGGTGACCCCATGTCTGCCACGTTGAGTTCCCAAAAAACCGCCACCGCGCTCCGGACATCGGCACGCGTCTCCGTTGAGTTGCTGCTGGTCCTCGTGATGACTGCGGTGGTTCTGTGGATCATGGGCCGGATGTGGTCGGTGGTCTGGCCGCTCATAGTGGGTCTGCTCCTCACCACGCTGACCTGGCCCCTGGCTCGTTTCCTGCGCCGGCACGGGTGGCGCCCCGCTCTGGCCGCGTCGGCTGTGACCGTACTGTTCCTCCTGGTCGCCACGGGCATCGTGGCGCTGATCGCGGTGCCGGTGGCGTCCCAGTCCGGCGAGCTCGCCGACGGTGTGGTCGAAGGCATCCAGAAGCTCCGCGAGTGGGCCGCCGGGCCGCCGCTGAACATCGGCGACGACCAGATCACGCGGGCCTTCGACACCGCGATCGCCCGCATCCAGGACAGCATCGGCAGCATGGTCACCACTGTCGTCACGGGCGTGAGCACCGTGTTCAACGGCGTGGTCACTGCCGTCCTGGCGCTCTTCCTGATGTTCTTCTTCCTCAAGGACGGCCCGCGGTTCCTCCCGTGGCTGACCCGTCAGCTCCCCGGCCGGCTCGCCACCGACGTCCCGGTCGTGGCCTCGCGCGGTTGGGACACCCTGGGCGCGTTCGTGCGTTCCCAGGCGTTCGTCGGCCTGCTCGACGCCGTCCTCATCGGTCTCGGCCTGTGGATTCTGGAGGTACCGCTGGTGCTCCCGCTGGCGGTGCTGACCTTCGTGTCCGCGTTCGTGCCGATCGTGGGCGCCCTGTTCGCCGGCTTGGTCGCGGTGCTCATCGCGTTGGTGTCGAACGGCCTGACAGACGCACTGGTCGTGCTGGCGATCATCGTCGTGGTGCAGCAGCTCGAGGGCAACGTGTTCCAGCCCATGATCCAGAGCCGCGGACTCGGCCTGCATGCGGCGGTGGTCCTGCTCGCGGTGACGTTGGGCGCCAGTCTGGCCGGCGTCGTGGGCAGCCTGCTCGCCGTACCGGTGGCCGCGCTGATCGCGGTGGTCTGGAACTATCTGCGCGAGCAGCTCAGCGACCCTCCGCAGGAGCCGGAGACCGGCGAGTCCCCCACCGGTGCGGCCGTCCCGTCGTAGCGCCCCGCCGCGCCCTGGCCACGGCGCGGCCGAGCGGGATGCCGCAACCGCGCCGTTCATCCCTGGGCGTCCCTGGGCGTCCCTGGGCGGTCGCGGACCGCGCTTGCCCCGATCGACCGGCGAAGGCCCGGTGCGGGCGCCGGAGAGCCGGTCCGGGAGTCGGCCGCAGTCGCGTTCACGTCCGCCCCCGGGCCTTCCAGCCTCTGCCCGCAGGCCACCATGGCCGGCGCCCCATCGACACGCTCGCGGAGCAGGCCGCCACCGGTGCCGGCGCCGGCGCCGACGGCATGACCGTCCGCGTCTTCCCTCCCTGGTGACCAGGGAGGGAAGACGTTCCCCGCAGGCTGACACCGTCGTACGTGATCTGCGTACGCCCCGGTCCGAAGCGCGGACCGTATAGCCCAGCGCTTGCAGAACCGATAAATCATTAGGCCGAATTACTCCCTATGCGACAAGGCAGCCACCCATTTGCCGCGCATCCCGCCCAATGCGTGTTCCGTTGGACGGATTATGACGAATGCAATTTCACCGGTCTCCTCGGGGCGTCTCCTGCCCGGCGCAAAGACCCCCGCATGCGCTGTTCGGCCGGGGAAATCGGTTCTCACCCCGATGGTCGGCCAGCCCACCCGGCGGCCTCTTCATGGCTGAGTCGCGCGGCCGTCACAGTCGCGCAGAGGTTCCCTCTTCCCCAGGCTCCCCAGGCGACTGGTCCCACCCGACCGACAGCCATCCGCCTGCGGGAACCTGGGCTCATCCCCCGACCCTGGCCGACCAGTTGGACGCGCACTGGGATCCGGCAGAGGAACTCGCCCACCTCCTGCACGAGGCTATCGAAACCGAGAAGAGCGCCGGTCCCCCGCCCGCGGATGACGCCGGCCTGCCGCCCACCGAAGGGGCCGACACCCCCCTCGCCGGCCTGACCGAGATCACCGCCGAACTTCCGCCCCTGCGCCCCCCGCCCTCACGCCGCCGCGCCCCCTCGCGGAAGAAGCGCACCACCGGGGCGTTGCGGACCACCAGCTTCTTCCTTGCCGCGCTCACCGCCGCCGTGGCGTCCATGGTGTGCGTTTTCAGCGGTATGGCCGCCTACGACCCCCTGCACCACCTCGCCGCATACCGCACCTCCGGCATCACGGCCGGGTGGTGGCCCCTGCTGGTGTACGGACCGTGGATGGTCGCATCCCTGTCGATCCTGCGCGCCGCCCTCCACCAGCGCCGCGCCGCCCACTCCTGGACTGTGGTGCTGCTGTTCTCCACCGTGTCCATGCTCCTGTGCGTGGCCCAAGCGCCCCGCACCCTGATCGACGCGGCAACCGCGGCACTCCCCTCGCTCGCCGCCCTGGCCTGTTTCCAGCAGCTCGTCCGGCAGATCACCCTCACCCGCCCGCCCCGCCAGACCAAACCACGCCACCGCACCCGGCAGACCCCGCGCCGGCCGAGTGCTGCGGGGCGATGAGAAGCACCCGTCCCGAAGGAGTGACCCGAAGGAGTAAATCGCCACAGGGCGGTGTCCCACGCGGTTACCGAACCTGAACTCGTGCGGCCGGCCGGGCCGGTCGGCCCGGCGTGTGGGGGTGCGCCCGTCGTCGGCGACGAAGGCAGCGGCTCGACTCCCGACGGCCGTGCCGTAAGTGCTCGGTTCCCACGGTCCGGGCTCCACCCGCAGACCGTGGGAACAGCCTGGATGACCTTGCTGGGCCGGGCCCGCCGAAACCGGCCCGGCAAGGTGTCGTGCCTGGTCGGGACGGCGGGCTGAACGGCGGTGCCGCTCGTCCGGACGAGGGAGCACCACCTTGGTCCTCTGCGAGTCCTTGATCGAGTACGCCGACCACCTGGCCGTACGGCCAGGCTCCCGCGCCTGTGCGGCCAACACCCGGAGTGCCCGTACCCGTGCTCGTGCCGCACGTGTGTCTCCTGGGTCGGACTCCCTGTGCCGTCAAGGGGCTTCGTAGAACCACCCCTGAACTGGAGAGCCGATTCCGTCCCGGCCCGGGCAGGCGGCCCGGAGGTCAGCCGATCGGACGACCCCCAGGTCAACCGTCCCGCGTGACGCGTCCAACCAGTACGCCGACAGGACGGGGCCCTGGGCTGGCCCGCCATGGATCTCAGAGCGGGACGGCCCGTACGGCCGGGCCCCGGCCGACCGTCCGGATCCAGGAGTTCGGCACCCATGAAACACGCCGAGAAGGCCTCCACGCACACCCGCGCCGTCACCGGTGGCGCGTCTCCGTTTCCGTTTTCATCTCCGTGGTCGACCGCAACGGCACCACCTTCGCCGCCCTGCGCGGCGACGACGCCGGTGCCGGCCCGCAGTCCTGCGAGCCGGCCGAGAAGGAGGCGCGCACGGCCGTGTCCTGGAAGTCCTGGAACGTGCCCGCTTCCGAGCCGGCCAAGTGCCTGGAGCAGGCGCCGACCCGAAGGCACCGCGTACGAAGTCGACCGCATCATCTTCGGAACCGGATCCGAGGTCGGTGTCCCGGGGATCACCTCCGGACGCCTGCCGGTGCACGGCGCGGGAGCATCACCCTGACCGAGGCGTGGAAGGACGGCCCCCGGACGCTCCACGGCTTCTGCGGCCACGGTTTCCCCAGCCTCTTCCCGCTCGGACCGCTGCAGAACGCCAGTTCCGTCGCCTTCGTCCACGTCCTCGACGAACCGGCGGTCCACGTCACCGAGGTCGTCGCCGAAGCGCGCAGGCGCCGGGCCCTCCGGGTGGAACCGACCGCCGAGGCCGAGGCCGCGTGGGTCGCGACGATCCGTGAAAGACCGCCGACCTGTACGCGTTCCAGACGGAGTGCACCCCCGGTTGCTCCAACGACGAAAGCATGCCCAGGAAGCGCAACGAGTCGTACGGGGACGGGCCGGTCGCCTTCCGCGCCCCGCTCCGGGACCGGCACGCGAACGGCGGGTTCCCAAGGCGCACGGACCCTCCCTGACAAGCCAGTTGACCGGCGCGAACATCGACCGGCCGGGCAGCGCGGAGGAACAGGCCGCCGCCATCGTCTTCCTGGCTTCGGACGCCGCCGCGTTCGTCGACGGCGCCGTCCTCCCGGTCGACGACGGCTGGGCCGCCGTCCGACGAGGCCCTCTTGCCCCAAGCCCTGTGGCGTGCCCGTTCCGGCAGCACCCGTACACCAAGAAGTGCATGTGCGGCGCACTTTCCGCCCCCTGGGCGCGACAGAATCCCCTCTGCGAGGCCGGAAGGAAATCTGTCACGACGGTAGTAGACATTGCCGTCTGATGAGGTAGGGTTCTGTTCGTAGCCAAGACAGCGAGTGAGGCGCGGCAGGGACGAACTGCCGCGCATGCAGGTTCAAGCGAGTTGTGGCACGGCGGTGGAACCTCAGGGCCGGATGTACGCGGGGTCCTCGGGTTGACCGCCGGGCCGGACGGCCCACAGGGGCGGATTGTGGCACGGCAGTGGAGCGAGAGGGCCGGACGCAGAACAGGGGTCCTGTCGCTGACTGCCGGGCCGGCGACTCCAGGAGTCGCGAGCAGTCCCGCAGTTCCAGCAGTACGACAGATTGATCACAAGAAACAAGGAGGCAGACGCCATCAGGATCGCCCGGGCGAGGAAGAGTCCGCCCGGGTACCGAAGGACCCGGAAAGGAAGGTGGTCCCCGGTCACGCATCCGCGATCCCCGCACCCCGCCCCTCCCCCCGGGCGAAGATGCGGAAACAAGAGCCCGGCACAGCAGTAGCCGGCAGATGGTGTTGATCCCCTGGGACCCTGGTGCCGTGCGGCACCAGGGTCCCTTCACGCGTTCAGGCGAAACCGCGGCGCGCCTGGGCGTGTTCTAGCCGGCCGCGCCGCCACGACGCCCGGCACCGCCGCTCCCGGACAGGACAGCGGGCGGGCCGCCGGCTCACGGTGTGACGGATTTCCCGGTCGCCGCGTGCGCGCCGAGGGCGTCGGCGGCGCTGGAGTAGGACGGCATGAGTGTGCTGAGACCGGTGAGGTCCAGCATCCGGGCCAGCCGGCCGGGGGTGGCGGCCAGGGTGAGGGAGCCGCCGGCGTCCTTCGCGCAGCGCATGATGCCGATGAGGGCGTTGAAGCCGGAGGAGTCGCAGAAGGTCACCTGTTCCAGGTCCAGGATCAGGTACGGATGGCCCTGGGCGATGAGCCGAAGCGCTCCGGTGCGCAGGGCGGGGGCACTGTCCACGTCGATCTCACCGGCGGTGGCCACCAGAACGAGGGGGCCTTCGGTGCGCTGGACGGTGAGCGTGAGGGCGTCAGTCACGAGGGGTCAGCGCTCCTGGCCGATGGGGGTGGCGCCCTCGGGGGGCGCCGGGGCGGCGAGGGTGTGGGTGGTCACGGCGGTCGTGGGCTGCTCGGCGGCCGCCCGGTGGGGGACGGACAGGGCAAGCAGGGCAACGTCGTCACCGGCGCCCTGGGGCATGTCCGCGATCAGAGCCACGGTCTCCTCCACGAGCGCGGCGGCCGCCGAGGTGTCGCGGGTGGCGAGGAAGGCGGCCACCCCGTCCTCGCCCAGCATCGCACCGTCCGCCAGGCGGGCCTCGGTGAGGCCGTCGGTGTAGAGCAGCAGACCGTGGCCGGGGGCCAGATACAGGGTGTGGGAGGCGAAGCGGGCCTGGTCCAGGGCTCCGACCAGCATGCCGCCCGTGGGCCGCACGCCCTCCACCCGCACGACGGCGTCGCCGTCGTGCTCCAGGTGGAACAGCGGGGGGTGGCCGCCGGTGGCCACCACCACGGTGAATCCGCCCTCCGGGGCTGGGGTGAGGGTGCCGAAGACACAGGTGCAGTACCGGCTGCCGACCGACGGGTCCAGCAGCAGGGCGCTGTTGAGGGCGTCGAGCACATCGATGGGATCACTGTGGTGCTGGGCCGCCTCGCGCAGGGTGTAGCGGGTCAGCGAGGTCACCGCTGCGGCTTCGGCTCCCTTCCCGCACACGTCGCCGAGGAAGAACGCCCAGCGGTCGCCGCCCAGCGGGAAGACGTCGTAGAAGTCGCCGCCGACGTCGCGCGGAGAGGCGGTCTGGTAGTGGCAGGCCAACTCCAGGCCGGGCACCGCGGGCAGCGCCGGCGGCAGCAGGGTCCGCTGCAGGGCGGAGGCGAACGAGGTGATCGCCTCCTTGTCCCGCTCGGCCTGCTTCCGCGCCTCCTCCTGCTCGATGCGCCGCTCCTGCTCCTCGCGCAGCCGGTACAGCGCCGACAGGCGCAGCTCCAGCGCGTCCACGACCATCGCGGCCAGGTCGGCCAGGGTCGCGGTATCGGCTGCGGTGATCAGGCGCGGTCTGGTGTCGAGGATGTTGACCGTACCCAGCCGGTGCCCGTCGGCGGTGACGATGGGGGCGGCGGCGTAGAACCGCACCCCCATGGGACCTGCCACCAGCGGGTTGGAGCAGGCCACCGGGTCGGCGAGGGCGTCGGGGATCACCATTGTGTCGTCGGTGAGGATCGCCGAGGCGCACAGGCCCGGATCCCGGCCGATCTCAGTGACCCCTTCCAGGCCGTGAGTGGCCTTGAACCAGATCCGGTCCTCGTCCACGATCGTCACCGTCGCGACCGGCACGTCGAACAGGCGGGCGGCCACCGCCGCGACCCGGTCGAACGCACCGTCGGGCGGAGTGTCGAGGATGTCGTAGCGGCGCACCGCCGCCATCCGCGCCGTCTCGGCCGACACGGCGGAAGGGAATCCGAACGGCGTTATGACAGGCACACTCGCTTGGTCGGACATATACCTCGTTTCATCTTCCCCCGTCAGAAAAGGCGACTGTCGGACAACTGCCGCTCCAAGCACCCTACCCAAGGCCACGGACACCTCGGGCTCCCCGGCGTCCCCGTCTCGTCGGCCGGGGGTGAGGTGCGGAAACCGCCACCCCGGGCCGTACGCTCGTCCGCCCGGGGCGACACCGCGGTCGACGACGCCCCTGACCACGGCATCGTCGGCGGCAACCCCGCCGGGCTCGCACGCCGCCGTCACAGCGAGGAGGACATCGCCCGCCTCCTGGCATGGTGCGCGTGCCGGAACGGAGTGCTGCTGGCCACCGATGCCTACGGCGCCGGCCCCCGACCCGCCCCGGCCGTGCTCGTCCGCCTGCCGTACCACAAGAACAGCCGGTACGTCTTCTTCGAGAAGGTCGCGGAGCGGTTCACGGAGCGCGGTTGCGTCATGGCGGTCCAGGACGTCCGCGGCAAGTTCCGCCCGCAGGGCGAGACGCTGGGCTGGACCGGCGAGGCGGTCGTCGGCCGGCGCCCCGCCCTCCGTGCGAGCGTCCCCCGGGCGACCTGCACCAACAGCGTTCCGGGTGTGGCCAGTCACGACACCGGATCCGGCCGCCAGCCCCTGCGGCCGGAGGGCGCCGGCCACAGTCGTACGTCTGGATCGACAACGGCAGCCACGCGTTCGGGACGGACCTCACCAAGCGTCCGCTGATCGCCGCGTACGAGGAGGTTTTCGAGGCCACCGGGAAGCGCTCGGCGGGCTTCGACCTGGTCGTCGGCGGCATCCCGCCGCCCCCGTACAACGGACCGCACCCCCATGACGCGCGTCCGGTCCCCGTCCCGCACTGCGTGGGCTGGTTCGACAACCTCGGCACCGCCCCCATGCGCGACCACACCGAACCGGCCGAACGCCCCGGCTGGGCGGCGGTGCAGTACCTGGTCGCCGACACGACCGACCACGAGAACCGCTTCCTGGAGAACGCCCCCGTCTCCCCCGGGCCGGCCACCTGGTCATCGAGGCCGCTCTGGACGGCATGCCCGACGCGCACACCGGTGCGACACTGGGGCCCTTCGACATCTTCCTGAAGAGCACCGCGCGGCCCGAGTCGCTCCCGCGGGTGCGCTGGAAGCCCGGCCTCGCCGCGGTCGTCGAAGGCAGTTGGTTCCAGCGGGCCCGGACCCGACGAGAAAACCGACACGACGACGAGGAGCCTCGCCCCGCCAGAGATCCCGCCGCCCGCCGGGCCTCCCCCGCTGCGGCACGGACTGGGGACTGGTCAGAACCGGACAGGCGCCCTCGGCGTACGAACAGTGGTGATCGCCGCATAATGCCGCACGGCGCGGTATGCCGGGCGCGGGCGGCGACGGCGTGACGGCCCACGGTTGGAGCGCCCAGCGGCCACACTCCCGAAAGGGCGCGGGGTGAAGACTGCCTCGTGGGGCGGCCGGGATCGATGGGGCGTGTGTGCAAAAGCCACGACGTCAGTACCGCGCCGGGGGCGCGGTCTGCCCGTGCCCAGGGGACGGCAGGATCGCGCCCCCCGGCGGGCCCTTCACCCCTGGACGGCCGTGAGCAGCAGAAAGGGAATCCCATACTCCGGCCGCTGGGCGACAAGGCCGCCGCACAGGACTCCGCCGCTACCGAACCGGTGAACAGCTGATGTCCCACCAGCAAACGCTCGCGGTACTTCATCGCCTCACCACGACGCCCCCGCTCCGCCGGTTCCGCCGCCACGGATCTCGTCGGGCAGGACCGCCGCGACGGGCTTCGCTCCGCCGCGGGGAACACACCCTCCGACGGGCGCGCACAGAGCGGCCGAAAGGCGCCCTTGTTGACGCCCCGGCCGCACCGCAGGATTCCTACCACGCCGATTGACAGGCTCATGACCGCTACGGATGGTCATCCTGCACCGGCGTTCTGATGGGCCCGCCCACCCAGCGGGCCCCGGGATCCCCCACCGGAGGATGTAGTGAACTTCAAGCGCCTCGCCCCCCTCGGCGGCATCACGAGACGTGCCCGGCTGATCGCCGTCGCATCGACTCTGCTGACCGTCTCCGCGCTTGCCACCCCGATCGCCGCGGCCGAACAGGGCGACGACACACGGGCCACCGCCACCCAGCTCGCCCAGACGGACGACGCGGTACTCGGCGCGAACGTACCGGGCACCGCCTGGTACACGGACAAGGCGTCGGGCAAGGTCGTCGTCACCGCGGACAACACCGTCTCGGCCGCCGAGATAGCCAAGATCAAGAAGGCGGCGGGCGCCCAGGCCGACGCCCTGGAGATCAAGCGCACGCCCGGCACGTTCAACAAGCTCATCGCCGGCGGCCAGGCCATCTACAGCGGCAGCGGCCGTTGCTCGCTCGGCTTCAACGTCCGCAGTGGCAGCACGTACTACGCCCTCACCGCCGGCCACTGCACCAACGGCACCGGTACCTGGTACACCAACTCCGGCCGGACCGCGGTGCTCGGTTCCACCACCGGCTCCAGCTTCCCGAACAACGACTACGGCATCATCCGCCACTCCAACGCCTCCGCCGCGGACGGCCGGGTGTACCTCTACAACGGTTCGTACCGGGACATCACCGGCGCGGGCAACGCCTCCGTCGGCCAGGCCGTCCAGCGCAGCGGCAGCACCACCGGCCTGCGCGGCGGCACCGTCACCGGCCTCAACGCGACCGTCAACTACGGCGGTGGAGATGTCGTCTACGGCCTCATCCAGACCAACGTCTGCGCCGAGCCCGGCGACAGCGGCGGCGCCCTGTTCGCCGGCAGCACCGCGCTCGGCCTGACCTCCGGCGGCAGCGGCAACTGCTCCTCCGGCGGCACGACGTTCTTCCAGCCGGTCACCGAAGCGCTCAGCGCCTACGGAGTGAGCGTCTTCTGACCCACGCGGCAACAGCCGGCGGACCCCTTCGGGCGGTCCGCCGGCTTCTGCGTTGCCTACGCCGTCGGACGCCGCCACCCTGACCGGGGCCCCCTGCCAGCCGGAGACCGCCGCCTGCGCGGCACACTGGTGAAGCCGAACCATCCCGATACTTCGATCAACAGGCTGGGGCCATGCACACCGAGCACCACTGGATCACCACCCCCCTCACCGCGGACCTCCTGCGCGGCGCCCTCGACCTGGAGCGCACCGAGCACGGCCTACTGCCGCACCGCCTGCCCGCCCGGGCCCGCGCCCAGTGCACCGACGGACAACTGGCCATGGCCGAGGCCCAGCCGTCGGGCGTGCGGCTGGCCTTCCGCACCCGGGCCACCGCCGTCGAGCTGGACACGCTGCCCACCAAGCGGGTCTACGTGGGCGCCCCGCCCCGCCCGGACGGCGTGTACGACCTGCTCGTCGACGGTCACCTGGCCGGCCGGGCCGGCGTACCGGGCGGCAACACCCTGATGATCGACATGACCACCGGGGCCGCCGAGAACCGGCCCGGCCCGGTCGGCACCCTCCGCTTCACCGGCCTGCCCGACCGCGTCAAGGACGTCGAGATCTGGCTGCCGCACAACGAGACCACCCAGCTCGTCGCCCTGCGCACCGACGCCCCCGTCGAGCCCGCACCGGACCGGGGCCGCAAGGTGTGGCTGCACCACGGCAGTTCGATCAGCCACGGCTCCGACGCCGCGAGTCCCACCACGACCTGGCCCGCACTGGCCGCTTCCAGGGGTGGGGCAGAGCTGGTCAACCTGGGGTTCGGCGGCGGCGCCCTGCTCGATCCGTTCACGGCCCGCACCCTGCGCGACACCCCCGCGGACCTGATCAGCGTCAAGATCGGCATCAATCTCGTCAATCTCGACCTGATGCGCTTGCGCGCCTTCACACCGGCGGTGCACGGCTTCCTCGACACCATCCGCGAGGGGCACCCCACCGCTCCGCTGCTGGTCGTCTCGCCCATCCTGTGTCCCATTCACGAGGACACCCCTGGCCCCGGCGCTTTTGACTTCAGCGCTCTCAGTGCCGGAAAGCTGCGGTTCCGGGCTACGGGGGACCCCGCCGAGCGCAGCGCCGGAAAGCTGACGCTCAACGTCATCCGGGAGGAGCTCGCCCGCATCGTGAAGCAGCGTGCGGCCGACGACCGGAATCTGCACTATCTCGACGGCCGCGACCTCTACGGCGAGGCGGACTTCGCCGAGCTGCCGCTGCCCGACCAGCTCCACCCGGACGCCGCGGCGCACCACCGCATCGGCGAACGCTTCGCCGCCCTGGCCTTCGGCACCGGCGGCCCGTTCGCCGCCGACCGTGTCCGGAACACCCACTCCTGATCCGGCTCCGGGCAGGAGCTAACCCTTCAGCCGCTCATGCAGTTCTTCCGCATCGGCGAGGAACCAGGTCTGCCGCCCGCGGTTGCATTCCCTGACGAAGTCCCGCAGCGCCGAACTGGACGCCAGGTGCCGGGAGATGTCGCCGAGCACGACGACACCCACGCGGTAGTTGACGAACTTCTGGATGATCTCGCCGGCGACACGGGTGCGCAGTCGGAAGAACGTCTCGTCGAGCCGCCCGGCGGGAATGACGACCCATTGGGCGCCCTGGTAAGCGGCGTTGCCCACGAGGTCCAGGACGTCTCGTTCGCCGCAGATCGCCTCGCCCTCGGGGTCACAGATCAGGACGGGCACGTCATGGATCGTCCGCAGGGTGCTCATGGAAGCCGAGGTTAGTTCCGGATGCGGACGCCGTCGACGTGATTCTCCGGACAGAGGCCGCCTGTCAGCGCAGGTCGAGCCGCATCAGGATCCGGGGGTGACCGGCCAGCACCGAGGTGGTGTCGGCGGCGTGGACGAACCCGGCGCGCTCGAAGTTCTTCCGGATCCCGGCGTACGCCATCGTCATGTCGACCTTGGCGTCACCGTTGTCGAGGGGGTACGCCTCGATCGCCGGTGCGCCGTGGGCGCGAGCGAACTCGACCGCACCGGCGATGAGGGCATGCGAGATCCCCCTCTTCCGATGGCCGGGGCGGACGCGGATGCACCACAGCGACCAGACCGGCAGGTCGTCGACGTGCGGGATCGTACGGTTGCGCGCGAACGAGGTGTCCGAGCGCGGTGCCACGGCGGCCCATCCGACCGGCTCGCCGCTGTCGTGGGCGAGCACCCCCGGCGGGGGCTCCGCACGGCACAGCTCGGCGACGTACTCGCCGCGGGCCGGCCCGCGGAGCTCGTTGTTGAGCTTGGACGGGATCCGGTAGCTGAGGCACCAGCAGACGTTGGCCCCGGGGGACTTCGGGCCGAGCACGGTACGGACTTCTTCGAAGGCCGAGGCCGGGCGAACTTCGATGGCCATGGCACCACGATGTCACGGCATGCGCGGCGGCGCCGCTCGGTATGACGGCTGTGGTGACAGTGCCGTGGAAGGGATGGGCACGCCTGCCGTAACCGGAGCAGGCGGGCCGGCCCTTCAGCCCATGAACCGTGTGTCTGATCTGCCGCCCTCGCCGGCCAGGTCCGCGTCGGCCTGCACTGCGTACAGAAGGACGGGAGGACGGGAAGGTGCGAGGGCGGGATGCGGTCCCGGGCGCCGTCGGCCGACCGGCGCCGGTGGCGTGCGCGGCCGGTCTTCCAGCTGCCGAACCGCTCGGGAAGGTCTCGGCAGGGGCCCGGTCCGCACGCGGGCACGGCTCCAGCCGCACCCGCTCCGCGTTCGTCGGATCACCCCGCCCTCTGCCGGGCCTGACGGCCGGACAGCTCCTCAGGGGGCGATGGGCAGCCGGCGCTTGTGATCGGTGAGGCGGTAGCGGCTGACGATCGTCTCGAAGACCCGCTCGTCCACCGGCTTGCCCTCCAGGAAGTCGTCGATGTCGTCGTAGGCGACCCCGAGCGCGTCCTCGTCGGCCTTGCCCGGGTCGAGGTCCTCCAGGTCGGCCGTCGGAATCTTCCACACCAGCTCGGCGGGTGCACCCAGCGCGTCCGCAACGGCGCGCACCCGGCGCTTGGTCAGGCCGGTCAGCGGGACCAGGTCGGCGGCGCCGTCGCCGAACTTGGTGAAGAAGCCGGAGACCGCCTCGGCGGCGTGGTCGGTGCCGACGACCAGGCCGCCGTGCGCGCCGGCCACCGCGTACTGGGCGATCATGCGCTGCCGGGCCTTGATGTTGCCGTGCACGAAGTCCTGGTGGTGGGCGTCGCGGAAGTCCACGCCGGCGGCCAGCGAGGCTTCGAGCGCGGCGTCGCTCGCGGGCTTGATGTCCACGGTCAGCACGTGGTCGGCCCGGATGAAGGAGAGCGCGAGCTGGGCGTCGTGCTCGTCGGTCTGCACTCCGTAGGGCAGCCGCATCGCGTAGAACCGCGCCTCGTGCCCGGCGGCCCGGGCCCGCTCGACGGCGAGCTGGCACAGCCGGCCGGCGGTGGTGGAGTCGACGCCGCCGCTGATGCCGAGCACGAGGGAGCGCAGACCGGTGGAGGTCAGCCGCTCGGCGAGGAAGGCCACCCGGCGTTCGATCTCCCGCTCGGCCTCGAAGGTCTCGGCGACCTGGAGTTCCCGGGCGATCTCCTGCTGCAGGGCGATGGACGCCGACTCACTCACGTCTGCTCCTTGTTCCGGTTCACGATGTGCTGCCGGGCCCACCCTACCCAGGAGTGTCCGGCGGATCTCGACCGACGGTCGCCGGGGGCGCGAGACAGGGAGCCGGACCGTCCTTGCGCCAGGCGACGGCATGACGGCCCGCGTGATCAGATCCGGGGAGACGGGGGCGTCCTGCCGACAGCGGGCGGGGTGGTCCGACCGACCACGAGTGGTCACGGCCGGTCCTGCGGCGCCCCGGTCCTGATCCGACGTACCGGCCCTGGTTCGGAGGACGCCCGCTGCGTTACGACTGCCACGCCCGTGAAACGCACCGCGTCACCGCACACCAGCCCTCGCCCGCCCGTTCCGGAGGCCGTCCTCGCGGTCATGCCCCTCGCCACCGGATTGTCACCACCGGACCGGGCCCTCACCACCTCACGGCGTACCGCGCTCGCCCGTAGGCCCGTCGGCTCTTGCACTACGGCTACTTTCGGCCGTCGCTCCCGCAGCCCGGCGGGGCGCCGCCCGCCCCTCGTGCCGCCCGCTGCCTCTCCCACCCCACCCGGCCCGCCAGGAACGGCTGACAGGCGCCCTGCCCCACCCCACCCCCGCGCCCGGATCCTTCAGACATGGGGGATGTCGACCTGCCACAGACCGACGAGGAATGGGCGGCGCTCGCCCGGCACACCGACGCCGAACAGGCACACGACGAAGGCGCCACCGCGGCCGGTCCGCCGGCCGGACCCGACTGCCCGGACTGCGGACTGGCCGGTGACCGGTACCTCACCCACTACAACGGGTGGATCCTCCTCGAACCGCTCCCCGCCCTTCCCGCGCACGCCATACCGCCCCGGCAACGGTGGCTCGTCGGAAACAGCACCGACGGCGAGGGCCTCGCGTGGAACACCGGCGACGAGGAACCCCGGCCCGGAGCCGAGTGCCGCATCGCGCACCGCCTGGTCTGCCCCGGGATCCGGTGTGGTGATGTGCTGCCCCGGCTGGCGGCGCTGCGGGAGAGAAACCGGCTCCGTGCGGCACGCCTGGACGCGAGGCGCACCCTGCCCGGCGACCTGCCCGAAGCCGGGTGACCGCTCCGAACCGGCGTTGCCGGCGTCCTCGGTCACCGTGAAGGGGAACGGGCGCGGCCCGATCCCGTCGTCGAAACCGGCGCGGGTTCCGCTCTCGCCCGGCGGCGCCCTGGTCACCTGACGCGAGTGCCCTGATCACGTAGGGTCGGCGGATGGCGAAATACTTCGACGTGCATCCCGAGAACCCCCAGCGGCGCACCATCGGCAACGTGGCCGACGGTGTCCGCTCCGGCGAGCTCATCGCGTACCCGACGGACTCCTGTTTCGCGCTGGGGTGCCAGCTCGGCAACCGTGACGGCCTCAGCCGTATCCGGTCGATCCGGAATCTCGACGACCGTCACCACTTCACCCTCGTGTGCCAGGATTTCGCACAGCTGGGCCAGTTCGTGCACATCGACAACGACGTCTTCCGCGCGATCAAGGCGGCGACGCCCGGCAGCTACACCTTCATCCTCCCCGCGACGAAGGAGGTGCCGCGCCAGCTGCTGCATCCCAAGAAGAAGACGGTCGGGGTCCGGATCCCCGACCACGTCGTCGCCCAGGCCCTGCTCGCCGAACTCGGCGAGCCACTGCTCTCCAGCACCCTGCTCCTGCCCGACGAGGACGAGCCGCTGACACAGGGCTGGGAGATCAAGGAACGGCTCGACCACGCGCTGGACGCCGTGGTCGACTCGGGTGACTGCGGCACCGAGCCGACCACGGTCATCGACTTCTCCAGCGGCGAAGCCGAGATCGTACGCCGGGGGGCGGGCGACATCTCACGGTTCGAGTAGCCGCCCCGTCGTCATCGCCGTGTGCCGGGGCGCAGGTGCGGCGGCCGGGTCCGCACCGTCAGGCGTGGCCCCCACTGCTTCGCCGGTCCCTCCGTCAGCACGATGTTCGGCGCGTCCACCGGGGTGCTGCCCGGTGTCGTCGCCGAGGAGGGGTACGACCAGTCGTTCGCCGCGTTCCACGCCCCCGTCGAGCCGATCCGGAACTGCACCTCCTTGCGGTACGCCGACTGCCCGGCCGGGGCGATCGTCGCGGCCGGGCAGTCCACGCTCACGTAGTAGACGTTGTCCTCGTACTCGGCGGCCCGCGTGGGTCCGGAGACCTTGCCGCACTGGTTGTAGTGGGTGCTGTGCTGATCCGGCCCGGCGTGACGCCCGGTTCCAGGGTGAAGCAGTAGCGCAGCGAGGCGTCGGCCAGCGCCCGCGCCGGCCAGGCCGACTCGTTGACGAGATACGCCTTGATCTCCGTGAAGTTCGGCCCGGTGGCGTTCACCGACGCCTGTACGGAGATCTCCGGGCCGTCCGGTCGCTCCGCCTTCGGGAAGTCGGCGAGCGGGCTGCCGCCGTACTCTCCGTAGAGCCGGGCCAGCGCCCCGGTGAAGGCCGCGTTGCAGTCGGTGGCGACCTCGTTGTTCACGTAGTTCGGGGGGTTCCCTTCCGTACGTCAGCCGGTTCTGGTCGGGCGGGCCGGGTGGGCCGGGTGGGGCTGTTCGCCCGGNGGCGGGCGGTGTGCCCCAGGCGTGGCGGGTGCCCGTGTAGGCGGGGATCGCCGGGGCGTCCGCGTACGCCGTGGCCGTCGAGTGGCTGTGGTCGTCGGCCTCGTTGAAGTTCGACCAGTCCGACTTGCTCATCCGCACCTGGATGTCACCGGTGTCCTTGCCCGCCGCGAGGGAGCCCCCGGCGAACGACACCTCCAGGTAGGCGTCCGCGCCCGCGACCGGCGTGGTCAGCGGGACGACCTTCAGCTTCACCTGCGCGCACCCGACCGCCGCGTAGTCGCAGAACGCGCTGACCGACGGGGCCCCGCCGTCGCGGGTGAAGTAGTAGCGCGCCGACACCGTGCTCAGGTCGAGGGGGGCGGAGCCGGTGTTGACGATCTGGAGCCCCGGGCGGATGGCGTTGTCCGTGGCCGAGCCGTCGTTGTTCTTGTGGCGGACCTTCACCGTGCCCGACGGGCCGCCGCCACCACCGTCTCCGGCCCCGGTCGTCACGCTCAGCGGCGCCGACGGCGCCGACACGTTGCCCGCCGCGTCCCGTGCCCGCACGGTGTAGCTGTACGCGGTCGAGGGCGAGAGGCCGGTGTCCGTGAACGACGTACCGGCCACCGGCGTCGTGTTCACCTTCACCGTGCCCCGGTAAATGTCGTAACCGGTGACCCGCACGTTGTCCGTCGACGCCGACCACGACAGCGACACGCTGCTCGCCGTCTTCGCCGTGCTGGTCAGGGCAGTGGGCGCGGTCGGCGCGGTGGTGTCCGTCGGGTCCGGGCCACCGCCACCGTCCCCGTACACATCGGTCAGGCTGACGCCCGTGGTGCTCCCGGCGCCACCCAGCGGGACCTCGTGGTCGAGGCTGACGAACTTGCCGCCGTGCTGCCACAGGGCGGGCTTCAGCAGGGCGTACTTCTCCTCGTCCCACGACTTCCAGTCGCCCAGCAGGAGACCGCCGGTGTCGCCGGAGTTGGGGTTGACGCACCAGAAGGTCTGGTGGATACGGTTCTCCACGATGAGGTCGCGCAGCGCCTTCATCCACTTCTCGTTCGGTCCGCCGTCGAGGAAGCCGCCCCATTCGCCGATGAGGAGCGGCGACTTGTTCTCCTTGTGCAGGTAGAGCCAGTTGGGGTCCCAGACGTCCCGTTCGAGCGTGGTGCGGTCCCAGTTTCCGGTGAACCAGGGCTGGGCGTGGACGAGCGGGCCGTAGTCGTGCGGGGAGTACACGAGCTGGTCCCTGTTGGCGCCGAGGTCGACCGGGTGGTCGCGTACGCCGCGCAGGTTGCCGCCCCACCAGGTGGAGTAGTAGTCGGTCGGGGTGGTGGAGGTCCAGCTCACACCGGCCTTGGGGTACACCTCGACGCCCTCGCACAGCACCAGGACGTTCGGGTTGATCACCAGGATCCGTTTGCCCGCGGTCTCACAGGCGTACTTGAAGTTGTCCTGGTCGGTCGAGCCGTCCCATTTGGCGCGGGTGGCTTCGTTCGCCTTGCCGTGCGGCTCGTTCTTGATGTCCATGGCGACGAGGGTGTCGTCGGCCTTGTAGCGGGCTGTCACCCACTCCCACGCGGCGTAGAACTGCTCGGACGTGATGGCACCCTTCCACCACACCGGGTAGTTGTGACCGGAGTTGTCGGCCTCCGCGCTGTGCACGTCGAGCATCACCTTGATGCCGTACTGCTCGCACAGGCGCAGCCAGTAGTCGAAGACCTCCAGTGAGGTCTTGCCCGCGATCTCGGGGTTGGCGTGGTTGTTGACGCCGGACGGGACGGCCGCCTGCCCGTTCTTCCACTCCAGCAGGAGCTGCGTCGAGATCGGCACCCGGACCATGTTGATGCCCCGGTCGGCCATGGACTCGGTGATGCCGGTGATGTTGCCGGACCACAGTCCGTGGAAGACGCGTTCCGAGGCGTTGAAGCCGAACCAATTGGCGCCGGTGAGCCAGACCTCGTCCCCGTTCGCGTCCACGATCTTGTTGCCCTCGGTGTGCAGCCAGTCGTCACCGGCCGCGGCGGCGCCGTTCGCCGCGTCCTCGGCCACCGGGGCCGTCTCGGCCGTATCGGCCGCCTGGGCCGCTGCTCCGCCCGCGAGGCCACCCACCGATACGAGTCCCGCGGTCACGACCGCGGCCACCAGCCTTCGGAGGCGCTGTCTTCCTCTTCGTTCGCTTCGTACGCTTCGTAACTGTCCCGACTGTCCCACTGTGTGCCGCCCTTCCGTCTGTAGCGGAGAGAAAGGAGTTGCACGTGCTGGATTGGGAGCGCTCCCAAGGGTTCGGCCAGGACTGTAGGGGCGCCTCGCCTCGCTGACAAGAGAAGTGGCACGTTCACGGGGATGCGCGTGGAGTGGCGGGAACTCCCTTGCACCGCAAGGGCGGCGAGGGCGAGGGCCTCCCGCGGCCCGAACGGGTCAGTACGCCACAGAGGACCGAGTCCGGGAGCCTCTCAACGGGTGCGGTGCGCGGCACGCCACTCGGGTGCGAGCACCGACCAGATCTCGGTGTCCTGCCGTACGCCCCGGTAGGGGTCGTTCCGGCGCTGCACTCCGTCGAGGCTCATGCCGAGCCGCTTGACCACGTTGATGCTCGCAGTGTTCTCGGAGGACACCAGCCACTCCACCCGGCGCATTCCGCGTTCCAGGACCGCCCAGTCGATGATCACGCGTACCGCCCGGGTGACCAGGCCGCGTCCCGCCGCGGCCGGCTCCAGCCAGCAGCCGGCCTCGCAGTTGCCCGTGTCCGCGTCGAAGACCCTGAAGAGGACGCCACCCACGAGGAGTCCGTCGAGCCGGATGCCGTACAGCCGGCCGGTGTCGGCCGCGGTCCTGTCGGCGTACACCTGGAGCCAGTTCCGTGCGGACTCCAGGTCGGCCGTGATGTCGGGAGTCCTACGTACCGGCCGATGTACTCGCGGCCGCGGTCCATGTGGGCGAGGAACTCCCCGGCCTGCCAGGGCTCCAGCGACCGCAGGTCAGCTCCGTCACCTAGGGGTGTCGCGAACATCCTCATCCTCCGCAGCGGCCGTGAACGGTTCCTGGATCCTCGCACGGCCGTCCGCGCGTTCCGGTGGTCGGTCGCAGGTACTCGGCCACCCGGGTCCCGCCATGCGCGCCCGAACGGCGGGGCCCTTCGAGGGCCGCATGCCGGATGCGCGACGGACCGGGAGGACCGGTCAGGCGGGCGGTACCGCGTCGACGCGTTCGGCTGCCCGGCCGTGATCGCCGGCAGGTGGCGTCGCGCGGGTGTCGGTGCGGGTGGCACCGATTCCGGCGATCACGACACACATGACACCGACCGCGGAGACGGGGCCGGGGATCTGTCCGAGGGCGACGGCGCCGATGACGAGTGCGACGGCGGGCTCCAGGCACATCAACGTGCCGAAGGCAGTGGTGGTGAGCCGGCGCAGGGCAAGGAATTCGAGACTGAAGGGGACGACGGGGTGGAGCACGGCCAGCGCCAGTCCGGTGAGTACCAGGGGCCAGGTCACATCGCCCAGTGCGGAGGGGCCGGCGGCGAGGGTGGCGACCAGGCCGGCAACGGGCATGGAGACGGCCAGTCCGCTCAGGCCGGTGACCCGGTCCCCGACCCGTCGGGTCAGCAGGATGTAGGCGGCCCAGCAGACCGCGGCGGCGAGGGCGAACCCGACCCCGACCGGGTCGACGGCGCCGTGCCAGGGCTCGGTGAGCAGCAGGACCCCGAGCGCGGCCGTAAGGGCCCACACCCTGCGCCCGCCTCTGCCCGCGTACATGGCTACCGCGAGTGGTCCGAGGAACTCCAGGGCACTCGCGGTTCCGAGGGGGATGCGGGTGACCGCGCACATGAAGAGGATCATCAGTCCGGCCGTTGCCGCACCCAGCACGACGGACGCCAGCAGGTCCTCGCGGGTGAAGTCCGAGGGCCGGGGCCGTACCAGGGCCAGCAGGAGAACACCCGCCCACGCGAGACGCAGCCACGCGGTGCCCAGGGGCCCGAGCTGGTCGAACAGGTGCACCGAGAGGGCCAGTCCCAGCTGGACGCAGAACATGGACGCGATGGCCATCACGGCCCCGCCGCCGGCTCCGACGGGCGGGTGCGGACGGCTGGCGGTGCGTCGGAGGGTGGATTCCGGCGGGGTCATGGGGGTCAGTAGACGGTCCGCGCATCATTGCTGTCCACGTGCCGATCGTGGACATTCCGTTCGGGAAACCTGAACAATGAGGAGATGGAGACACGGCGACTGGAAATGCTGGCGGAACTGTCGCGGCGGGGGTCGATGCGCGCCGTCGCGGATGTGCTGGGAACCACGACTTCTACGGTGTCCCAGCAGATCGCCACTTTGTCCCGGGAGACGGGCACGGTGCTCATCGAGCCCGAGGGGCGCCGGGTCCGGCTGACGCCCGCCGGCCGCCGACTGGCCGAACACGCGGTGACGATCCTTGCCGCGGTCGAGGCCGCGCGTCTCGACCTGGGCCCCGGGGCGGAGCCCAACGGCACCCTGCGAGTCGCCGGATTCAGCACCGCCGTCCGTACGTTTCTGCTGCCCGTCATCACCGGCCTCGCGGCCGGCCACCCGCGGGTGCGGGTCCTGGTCCGGGAACACGAACCCGCCGAAGCCCTCGCCCTTCTCGCCACGGACGAGGCGGACCTGGCGCTGACCTACGACTACAACCTGGCCCCGGCCGCCGACGACCCCACCGTCCGGACGACACCACTGTGGACGGCGAAGTGGGGCCTGGGTGTTCCCGCCCGTATCGATGTCCCGGGCGGCACCACGCTGGACGTCTTCGCCCGGTTCGCCACGGCGGAGTGGATCACCAACTCCCGCAACACCGCCGACGAACACGTCGTCCGCACCCTCGCCTCCATGGCGGGGTTCAGTCCCCGGGTGACCCATCAGGCCGACAGCCTCGACCTGGTGCAGGACATGATCGTCGCAGGCATGGGCGTGGGGCTGCTGCCCATGGGCCATGAGACTCTCCCCGGCGTCCGGCTGCTCCCCCTGACCTCCCCGGACGTCGAGCTGCGGTCGTACGCCGTCGCCAGGCACGGCCGCCTCGACTGGCCTCCGCTCGCCCTGGTGACCGGCCTCCTCGCCGCGCGCACCGGCCGCCGCACGGCGCCGCCGGGTGCGGATGCGTATATTCGGCTGCCGTGAAGCGGTGACCGGGCTTCCGACGTGGTGTCGCGCCAGATGGTGGAACGTGGAAAAGAAGCAGGAAGAGGGTCCGATGACGACGACCGCCCGTGCGAGCGTGCAGCACGAAGACGATCAGGTGCGTGTCACGCGCTGGGATTTCGAGCCCGGCACGCGCACCGGCCGGCACGTGCACGCGTACGACTATGTCGTCGTGCCGGTGGTGGACGGCCACATCAGCGCGTTCGCCCCGGACGGGTCGGTGAGCGAGTCGCACCTGCGCGCGGGACAGTCGTACGCCCGCCCCGCAGGCGGCGAACACGATGTCGTCAACACGGGCGGAGCCTGGCTGGCCTTCGTCGAGATCGAGCTCAAGGGCTCCTCTCCGGTCTCGTGAACGCCGTGCCCCGGGCGGAAAAGCAGGCCGGCGGCAGGGCGACGGGGCGGGAAGGCCGGTGCGGGAGACGTATTCTCGCCCGGGGCACCCCGCGCGAAGGACGGACGGTACAGGTGGCGGACAGCAGCAGGACCGGCCCGGGCCGTGGCACCGACGGTCCCCCGCGTACGCCGGCCCCGCTCAGTGCGCAGGCGCGCGAAGCGATCCGGCAGCGGATCGTCGACCGGCGCTACCCGCAGGGCTCCCGCCTCGTCGAGCGGGAGGTCGCCGAGGAACTCGGCATGTCCCGGGTGCCGGTGCGGGAAGCGCTGCGCGCACTGGTCACCGAAGACCTGCTGGAGCTGCTGCCGCACAGCGGGGTGCGCGTGCGCCGCTTGGAGAGCACCGATGTGGAGCACCTGTACGAGGTGTGGGAGCCCCTCGCGGTCCAGGCGTCGCGGCTGGCGGCGCGGGCCGCGGCAGGCGACCCCGAGGGCCTGGCCGCCCTGGAGACCACTCTGCGCCAGGCCGAACAGGCGGCCGCGGCGGACGAGGGGGCACGCGAGGTGGCGGCCCACACGGCTTTCCACGAGGGCGTCGTGGCGCTGTCGGGCAACCCGCTGCTGGCCCGCACGATGGAGCAGTTGAGCTGGCAGCTCCAGCTCCTGTTCGGCTTGCGGGAGGAGCCTGCGCACATGCGGGCGCAGCACGCGGAGATGTTCCGGCACATCGCGGCCGGCGACGGGGACGCCGCGGCGGCGAGCACCCTGCTGCATGTCCGTGACAGCAGGACGGTGGCGCTGCGCTCCCTCTTCAAGTCCGACCGGTGACTTCTTTGTATACCAGAAGTCGGCCTTCCGAGCCGAGACTCCACCCGGACGCAACAAGCGGACTCCACGGGGCCCGCCGGGACGGCCGGGAGCGGTACTGATCCCCACTTCCGCCTTCGCGGAACGGAACATTCCTTGCCCGACTCCTCGTCTTGGTATACAAACAGTGGGTCCGCGGTATCCACACCCCGAGGAGCCCCCATGTGCGTCGAAGCTGCGCCACCGCCGTCCAGCAGGCTGACCCGCCGCGGAGTCCTCGCGGGCGCGGCCGCGCTCGCGGGCACCGTGACGGTGGCCTCCCCCGCGTCGGCGAGCCGGCGCGGCACGGAACGAGGCGGCACCGAACGGGGCGGCGACCTCGTCATCCAGGGCGGCACGCTGCTCGACCCGGCGACCGGCGACGTCACCGAGGACTCGGTCGTCGTCATCGAGGGCGGGGTCGTGCGCGCGGCCGGCCCCCGGGCCCGCGTCGCCGTACCGAAGGGAGCGAAGACGCTCGGGGCCCACGGCAAGTGGGTCCTGCCCGGCCTGGTCGACGCGCACATCCACCTGAGCACCGCCGCCGAGGCCCGCGACGCGGTCCGTGCGGGCGTGACCAGCGCCCGCAGCGGTTCGACGAACTTCTACCAGGACATCGCCGTACGGGAGCTGGCGCGCCGGCTCCCCGCACGGGCGCCGCGGCTGAGGGCCGCCGGGGTCTTCGTCACCCCGGACCTCGGTGACACCGTACTGGCCGACCCGGACCTCACACCGCTGGCCCGCCTCCGGGACGGCGTGCGCTCGGCCGAGGCACTGCGCCGGGTGGTCGAGGTGAACCTCGCGCGCGGCGCGGACGTCATCAAGACGCGCGTCAACGAACGCGCGGGGCTGCCCGACCAGGACCCGCTGACCCAGGTGTACTCGCGCGAGCAGTTGTCCGAGGTCGTCGCCGCGGCCCGGCGCGGCGGCAAGGGCGTCCTGTGCCACAGCTACAGCGAGAAGGGCTGCCACGACGCGGTGACGGCGGGCGTGCTCTCCCTGGAGCACGGGGCGTTCGTCGGTGAGCGCACGCTGCACGAAATGCGCCGCAGGGGCACGTACTTCACGCCGACGCTCACCGCGATCGCCGGCCTGGCCGCATCGTCGGACCCGGTCCTCGCCGAACGGGGCCGCGCCTACCTGCCCGTTCTGAAGCGGGCGGTTCTGGCCGCGCACGAGCTGGGCGTGGAACTGGCGGCGGGCACGGACTCCTCGGGCGGGAAGGTCGTTCCCGTGGGCCGCGAAGTGGAGCTGATGCGTGAGGCCGGCCTGCCGGCGCTCGACGCGATCCGCACGGCCACGACCGCCGCGGCGCGGCTGCTCGGCGTGGAACGCACGGTCGGCCGGCTCGCGCGCGGGTTCGCCGGCGACGCGATCGTCGTGGACGGTGACCCGCTGGCGGACGTCTCCGTGCTGAAGACACCGGTACGGGTGGTGCGCGCGGGCGTCGCGGTCTGATCCGGAGGGTCTCCCCCGGCACCACCACAGCATTCCGCTTTCCCTCCCCCGCCGCACCACCGAAGGAGTGCCCATGAAGCCGTTCCCCAGCCCTTCCGGCGGACTGTCCCGGCGCAGCATGCTCGCCGGCGCGGCGCTGGCCGGTACCACGGCCGCGCTGCCCACCGCCGCCTCCGCCGCGGACCGGGGCGGCGCCGTTGCCGGCACGGACGCGCGCGGGCCCGGCGGCCGCCCCTCCCGGGCCGTGGTGTTCCGTAACGTACGTCCCTTCGGCGCGAAGACCCCGGTGGACCTGACGGTCGTGGACGGCCGGGTCACGGACCGCCGGGCGCCGGCGGACGCCGAGGTCGTCGACGGCGCCGGCCGTATCGCGCTCCCGTCGCTCGTGGACGCGCACATCCACCCCGACAAGACGACGTGGGGCGGCCCCTGGGTGACGCGCAGGCCGGCCGGCGGCATCGCCGACTACGTCGAACAGGACGTGGAACTGTTCCGCAGCCAGCCTCGCCCCGTCGCGGAACGCGCGTACGGCCTGATGGCACATGCCGTGACCCGCGGCACCCGTGCGATGCGCGCCCATGCGGACGTGGCCCCGGCCTACGACCTGGCCGGCGTCGAGGGTGTGGGCGCGGCCCGCAAGCGTCTGCGGCACGCACTCGACGTCCAGATCGTGGCGTTCCCGCAGCACGGCGTCGTCCGCACCCCCGGCACCGTCGAACTGCTGGAGGAGGCCGCCCGTACGGGAGCCGTCGACATGATCGGCGGCATCGACCCGATCGGTTTCGACGGGGCACTCGACGAGCAGCTCGACCTGGTCTTCGGCATCGCGGACCGGCACGGCGTCGGGCTGGACATCCACCTGCACGACCGGGGCGAGAAGGGGCTCACGGAACTGCGGGGCGTCATCGACCGTACGCGGGCCCTGTCCCTCCGCGGGAAGGTCACCCTCAGCCACGTCTTCTGCCTGCCCGGCCTCACCGACCGCGAACTCGGCGCGATCGCCGCCGACCTGGGGGACCTCGGCATCTCACTGACGACGGTGGCGCCGTCCGCCTCGCTGGTCCTGCCGATCGCGCGGCTGCGGGAGCACGGCGTGCGCGTGGGCCTCGGATCCGACGGGGTGCGCGACGCGTGGAGCCCGTTCGGCAACGCCGACATGCTGCACCGCGCGCATCTGCTGGGCTGGGTCACGGATGTCCGTCTCGACGAGGAACTGACGGACTGTTACCACGTGGCGGCACACGGCGGCGCGGACGTCATGGGCCTCGCCCACGCGGACTTCGAGCCCGGCTCCCCGGCCGACTTCGTTCTCGTACGCGGCGAGTGCCTGCCACAGGTCGTGGTGGACATGCCGCAGCGCGACATGGTGGTGCACGGCGGCCGCGTCGTGGCTCGTGACGGAGAGCCGGTCGGCTGAGGCCCGTCTTCGAAGGTGGGGCATGCGTGACGATGACGGGTCCGGCCGACCGTCGATAGCATGGGCCGTATGGCTGGACAGTGGAATTCGACAGATCCCGGGATCATACGGTTCCCCTCAGGCATCCTGGTGCGCGGCCGGGGCCTGCGCCACCCCCTCCCTTCAGGTCCGGCCCCGTCCTTCGCGGTCCACCTGCTCGGCAAGCGGCCCCCGTCGACCGAGTGGGACGCTCGATGGCTGCGCTGGCCCGATTTCCGGCTTCCCAAGGACCGCCGGGAGGCCCGGAGCGTGTTCGAGGAGGCGCTGAGCCGGGCGGCGGACGAACGCGTCGAGATCGCCTGCGGTGGTGGGCGCGGGCGGACAGGAACGGCTCTGGCCTGCATGGCCGTTCTCGACGGGGTCCCGGCAGACCGGGCCGTACAGTTCGTCCGCCGGCACTACCACCCTCGCGCTGTGGAAACCCCCTGGCAGCGACGCTTCGTATCGCGCTTCGAAGACGCGTAGCGCTCCTCCGGTGCGCCGTCGGCGGAGACCGGCGCCGTACACGTGGTCGACCGCCGTCACCATGAACCCCCCGTGACCGGCATCACACCCTGCCCCGCGCTCCTGGCCATCCTGCGGACACGCCTGCATCCGGCCTGCTGGTGACCCGACTGGATTCGACCTCGAGTGTTCATAATATTTCGGATCGTGACTGGTTTCGACCTGCCGGACCGCATGCGGGAGCAGGTCGCGAGATTGCATGAATGGCAGATTCCGCTTGTTATGCAATTTCACTTTACGAGCCGATGAAGAATTCTCCGGAGAAAGAGAATTGATGGCGACTCAACGGCCCAGGCGCTACCGTTCATTCACACGGCATACGTGAGACCGAGGAGCCCCGTAAGGAACTGCGAAGCCATCGGAGCCCCTCCGGAGTCGACCGTCGAGGAAAGAGAATCCCATGGGTGACCAGTTTTCCGCCGCGGGCCGTTTCGCGTCAGCGGAAGGGCGCGGCGACACCACTCCCCCATCGCCCTCAGTGAAACTCGGGCCCTGACTTTCCGGGTTGTCACGCTGGAGACCAGCACTTCCCTTCCCGTGCCGGAGACCACGGGCCCGGGCCGGAAGGCACCGCCCGGCATCGTCCGTCTTCTCCCCCGACCCGCGACCTGCTTGCGCCGACACCCCGGGAAGGAGATCACCACCATGGCCGGGACATCTCACCACCCCGGGCCCGGTCGCAGCGGCGTACGGGCCCACCACCCCTCCGAGCCGCCGGAGCCACTGACGGTCCGCCTGCCGCTGGACTACACCGCGTTCTGCCTGCTCCACCGGGACGCGTACCTGCGCTACGCCCGGGCCCGGCTCACCGATGCCGGGACGAGCCGTGCGGCGGTGGAGGCCGCGCTGGGGCAACTGGCTCTGATCTGGCCCACGGCGCTGAGCAGTTCCTGTCCGGCCGCCGTGGCCTGGCGGCTGCTCGGCCACCAGATCACGTTGTCGGTGGAGCAAGCCGCGCCGGCTGCGGTGGGCCACGAGGACCTTCACGGGCGGTTACCGGCCGCCCAGGCCGATGCGGTGCTCCTGTGCCACCACCTCTCCCTGACGCCGAGGCAGGCTGCCGCCCTCATGGGAGTGCAGGAGCCGACGGTCAGCAGCCGGCTCAACGCGGCCCGGCGCGGTCTGCCGACGTCCTGAGACTCGGCTTCCCCCTATCGAGGTCTGGTTCCGCTGCCGCCGACTTGCTTACCATGTGGCTTCACCGAAGCGACGCGCTGTCACCACAGTGCGGTGGGGGGCCGGATGAACCACGGGGATCGACCGCTGTCCGCATCAATCGACGTCACCGTACCGAGCGTGGCCCGCATGTACGACTTCCTTCTCGGCGGCAAGGACAGTTACCCCGCCGATCAGCAGGCCTGTGCGCAGCTGCTGGAGCAGGTGCCCAGCACAAAGGCTCTGGCCGTGAACAACCGGCGTTTTCTGCAGCGTGTGGTGAGGACCCTGGCGGCGGAGTACGGCGTGCGTCAGTTCATCGACCACGGGTCCGGCCTGCCGACCCGTGACAATGTCCACCAGGTCGCCCAGCGCGTCGATCCGTCCTCCCGGGTGGTCTACATCGACAACGACCCGATCGTGCTGGCACACGGCCGCGCCCTCCTGGAGGAGAACACCTCCACCGCCGTCATCCACGCCGACATGCGGGACACCGACGGCATCTTCGACCACCCCGACACCCGGCGCCTCATCGACCTGAGTCAGCCGGTGGCCGCCCTGTTCGTGTCGGTGCTGCACTGCATTCCCGACGACGACGATCCGGCCGGCCTCGTCCGCCGCGTGGCATCGCGCTTGGTCCCGGGCAGCTTCCTGGTGGTGTGCCAACTGGTCAGCCCCGACCCCGCGGTGCGTGAATTCGTCACCGAATTCATGCGGGAGAGCACCCAGGGAAGGTGGGGGCGCGTCCGCGAGGAGAGCGACGTACACGCGTTTCTCGAAGGCATGGACATCGTCCGCCCCGGGCTCGTGGAAGTCTCCACGTGGCGGCCCGACTCCGACGTGGCTCCGCGCCAGGAGACCGACGAGTGGACCGAGTTCGGCGGTGTCGCCCGGATCCAGTGATCCGTGCTCCGGGCTTCGAGCCGCCGCGTCAGGCCGAGAGGTCCTGAATGGTCTTCTTCAGCAGTTCCCGAGTGGCTCTGGGCGTGAGGGCCGCCGCGGAGAGGCGGTCCAGCAGGGCGCGGTATTCCACGGTCGCCTCGGGGCGCTCCAGGAATTCCGCGCCGTTGAGCTGTTCCAGGTACACGACGTCGGGCACGTCCTGTTCGGGGAAACGCAGATGGGTGAACGGGGTGTTGGACGACAACGCCTCGGGGGCGTCCCGAGGGACCACCTGCAGCGTGATGGCGGAGTTCGCGTCCGACAGCCTGGAGACGTCCAGCAGGTGCTGCAGCTGCTCCCGCATCACGTCGGGCCTGCCCAGTGTCCGGTGGAGCGCGGATTCGTCGATCAGCGCCCACAGGGAAGGCGGATTCGGCCGTGCCAGCATCTCCTGGCGGCGCATCCGGAGCTGCGTACGCTGCTCCACCTCGGCCCGGCCGGCCATCGGAAGACCGAGGCTGATCACGGTACGGGCAAAGCTCTCGGTCTGCAGCAGTCCGGGGATGAGCTGCACCTCGTAGGTACGGATCGTCTCCGCGGACTCCTGCAGACCGATGAACTGCTCAAGCCACTCGGGCAGCGTGGTGTGGCTGTACCGCTGCCACCACACGGACCCCTCGGCCCGGTGCAGCAACTCCCGCACCAGACACGCCTCGTCCGGCCCGGCGCCGTAGAGGCCGAGCAGAAGAGTCACGTCCTTCTCCTCGGCCGGCTTCTTGCCGCTGCCCTGCTCGATCCGGCAGATCTTCGAGTTGCTGAACCCGGCGCGCTTGGCGGCCTGTCCCTGCGAGAGGCCCGCGTCCTCGCGCAGGGCTGCCAGGTGACGGCCCACGAGCCTCTTCAGCAGGACGGGTGCCTGGCCGGGGCGTCGCAGGTAACGCTCGAGGGACACGACTCGGTTCGGCAGGGCGGACATAGCGGCTCCAGCTCGACGGCAGGGGACGAAGACGAGTGTCGCAGCCAGACGCCCGGACCACGCCCGATATCCGCTATGTCACGCGCCCCTCCAGGGCGAAATGATCGAATTCCCCTTCTTTCACGCCGGCGAGAAAGGCGTCGATCTCGGCACGTGTGTACACCAGGGCCGGGCCCTGCGGATCCCGGGAGTTGCGGACCGCGACCCCACCGCACGAAAGGGCCGCCACCTCGACGCAGTTGCCCACCGCGTTGCTGTGCCGGCTCTTCACCCATGTGACGTTCACCAGGGAACCGGCCGGAACTCCGTTGCTGACCTGTCGCATAACACCTCTCTCTCACCGAACCGTTCGGACAACTCCGCAACACGACTGCGGCGACCGCCCCGAACGCGGGAGCAGACGCGCCCGCGAGAAGATCCGTGGAATTTCTCGTGCAATTGCACGCGCCGTGCGGACGGTGGGGATACTAACTTCACGCCCCGACCACTCGCGGACCGCTCGATCGGCGATTCTCCGGGAAGACAACGTGCCGTCGTATGCGAAAACCGCACAAAATCGACCTGGGAACGCCACCAAGGTCTCCCAGCACACACCCGGCAGTTCACTCGAAAGAGGAGTGCGGGCGCGGCTTCCCCCTCCCGGCCGGTCCGGCGGGTCCGGGGGCTGCGTGCCCGGCCCCACTCCGGTTCTCCCACCCTCTGGTCTCCGCTCATCTCCCCTGTCGGCCGGATGCCGAGCCCGAGGCAGAAGCACGTTCCGCCTCGGCGGCCAGGCGTGGGGGACCCAGTTCCGTCCCGAGGCGATGCCACGGAGCGTCACCGGACGGGCCCGGGAGAACGCCATTCCGCGCAAGGCGGGCGCCGGGGCGGACGAGATCGTCGCGTGACTCGGCGCGGCGCGGGCCGAGACCGCACGGGTGCGGCCTCCGGTCACCCACCGCTGGGCCTCCCTCGTCCACCAGTGGCGCGAGGACCGGACAGCCCCACCGCGTCAGCGGTGCGCCCTGTGGCCGGGCATCGGCCCGGGCGGTGTGCGAGGCCCGGGGCCCGTGGCTTTCCTTGACCTCAAGTCCGGTTCAGGACCTAGCTTTCCGTGTGCGCCCCGGGCCACTTCGGCCGACGGGTACCGCGTCGGCCCACCAGCCCCGGAGGCACCTCATGGACATGGAAGTCACCGCGTGGACATCGCTGCACAGCGCGGTCAACGCCCCGCAGGACCGGAGGCCCTTCTCCCGGGCCACCCTGCGCCGCATCGCCTCCTTCGCCCGGCCGCACCGCCGGCAGCTGTACCGCTTCCTGCTGCTCAGTGTGGTCACCGCCCTGCTCGCGGTGGCCACGCCCGTCCTCGCCGGCCACGTCATCGACGCGATCGTCCGGGGCCGGGAGGCCGGCACGGTCACCCGGCTCGCACTCCTCATCGCCGTCATCGCCGTCGTCGAGGCGGGTCTCGGCCTGCTGACACGCCGGCTGTCGGCCTCCCTCGGCGAGGGGCTGATCCTCGATCTCCGCACGGCGGTCTTCGACCACGTCCAGCGCATGCCGGTCGCCTTCTTCACCCGCACCCGGACCGGCGCACTCGTCAGCCGGCTCAACAACGACGTCATCGGCGCGCAGCGGGCCTTCAGCAACACCCTCTCCGGCGTCGTCTCCAACCTCGTCACCCTGCTGCTGACCCTCACCGTGATGCTCGGCATCTCCTGGCAGATCACCCTGCTCGCCCTCGTCCTGCTGCCGGTGTTCGTCGTCCCCGCCCGCCGGATGGGCTCCCGGATGGCGAAGCTGCAGCGCGAGGCCGCCCACCACAACGCCGCCATGGGCACCCAGATGACCGAACGCTTCTCCGCCCCCGGCGCGACCCTCGTCAAGCTCTTCGGACGCCCGGCCGACGAGTCCGCGGAATTCGCCGCACGCGCCCGCAGCGTGCGGGACATCGGCATTCGTACCGCCATGGCCCAGTCCGCGTTCATCACCGCCCTCACCCTGGTGTCCGCCCTGGCGCTCGCCCTGGTCTACGGACTCGGCGGCCACTACGCGCTGCGCGGCAGCCTCGACCCGGGAGCCGTCGTCGCCCTCGCCCTGCTCCTGACCCGCCTCTACGCCCCGCTGACCGCACTGGCCGGCGCCCGGGTCGAGGTGATGAGCGCGCTGGTGAGCTTCGAGCGGGTCTTCGAGATCCTCGGCCTCGACCCGCTGATCGCCGAGAAGCCGGACGCCCGCCGGGTGCCGGACGGGCCGGTGTCCGTGGAGTTCGACGGGGTCTCCTTCGCCTACCCCTCCGCCGACAAGGTCTCCCTCGCCTCCCTCGAAGACGTCGCGACCCTCGACTCCCGTGACGCCGCCGAGGTTCTGCACGGCGTCTCCTTCCGCGCCGAGCCCGGCCGGATGGTCGCCCTGGTCGGCTCCTCCGGCGCGGGCAAGTCCACGATCGCGCAGCTCCTGCCGAGGCTGTACGACGCCGACTCCGGTTCCGTACGGCTGAACGGCGTCGACGTACGGGACCTGAGCGCCGCCTCGATCCGCGAGACCATCGGCATGGTCACCCAGGACGGGCACCTCTTCCACGAGTCCGTACGCGCCAACCTGCTCCTCGCCCGGCCCGACGCCACCGAGGACGACATCTGGGACGCCCTGCGCCGGTCCCGCCTCGACGCCCTGGTGGCCTCGCTGCCCGACGGCCTCGACACGGTCGTGGGCGAACGCGGCTACCGGTTCTCCGGCGGCGAGCGGCAGCGGCTGACCATCGCCCGGCTGCTGCTGGCCCGCCAGCGGGTCGTCATCCTCGACGAGGCGACCGCCCACCTCGACTCCACCTCCGAGGCGGCCGTCCAGGAGGCTCTGGACGAGGCGCTCGAAGGCCGTACCGCCGTGGTGATCGCCCACAGGCTCTCGACCGTACGGGCCGCCGACCTGATCCTGGTCGTCGAGGAGGGCCGGATCGTCGAACGCGGAACCCACACGGAACTGCTGGCCGCCGGAGGCCGGTACCAGGAGCTGTACCGCACCCAGTTCGACCGGCCGGGGGCGGACATCATCACGTCGTAGACGGCGGGAGACGCGTACTGACCGGCACGACGGGAACCGGCCCTCGCGAGAGGAGCCGGGTGCCGTCATGGCCCGAACGGGGCCAGTTGTGTGGGCCGGGCGAGGGACAGGACGGCATGGCGTGTTTCCCGGCGACCGGCCCGGGGTCCATATGACCAGGTTCCCGTGAAACCAGGGCTGGAGTACGCACATGAGTTCTGCCGCCGGTGTGGGGCATCGCCTGTCCGACTCGTGCGGAAAACCGGGAGCACGGCACACCGCGTCACATGGCGTCCGGGGACGAGACCGCCTGGAACACCGGCTCGATCCGGCGCTGCCCCCGGATCCTCCTGATCGTCCGGTGACGCCGACGGTATCCATCGACCGCAGTCGCGGAGGGAAGCAGCCATGACCACCTTGTGCAGGCCGGCCGTCGCCGTCCCTGACCACATCATCACTCTCGACGAAACACTGGAACTCGCCCGGCAGCTGCACCCCGACCACGAGCAACTGGGCCTGGCTCTGCGGCTGATCGAGAACACCGGCGTACGCACCCGGCACATCGTCCAGCCGATCGCCGACACCCTGCGCCATCCGGGATTCGAGCAGCGCAACCTGCTGTACGCCGCGGAGGCCAAGTCGCGCGTCCCCGACGTGGTCGAACGCGCGCTCGACCACGCGGAGCTGAAGGCCCGGGACATCGATCTGCTGATCTACGTCTCGTGCACCGGGTTCATGATGCCCTCGATGACGGCATGGATGATCAACTCGCTCGGGTTCCGCTCCAACACCCGCCAGCTGCCCATCGCCCAGCTCGGATGCGCGGCCGGCGGTGCCGCGATCAACCGGGCCCACGACTTCTGCCTCGCCTATCCGCAGTCCAACGTGCTCATCGTCGCCTGCGAGTTCTGCTCGCTGTGCTACCAGCCGACCGACCTGGGAGTGGGGTCGCTGCTGTCCAACGGACTGTTCGGCGACGCCCTCGCCGCAGCCGTCGTACGCGGCGAGGGCGGCACGGGCGTGGCGCTGGAGCGCAACGGCTCGCACCTGGTCCCGGACACGGAGGACTGGATCTCCTACAGCGTCCGCGACACCGGCTTCCACTTCCTCCTGGACAAGCGGGTCCCGGGCACGATGGAGATGCTCGCGCCCGCGCTGCGTACACTCGCGGACCAGCACTTCTGGGACGTCTCCGGTCTGGACTTCTACATCGTCCATGCCGGTGGACCGCGCATCCTGGACGACCTCTCCCACTTCCTGGACCTCCCGCCGGAGACCTTCAGGTTCAGCCGCGCGACGCTCACCGAACGTGGAAACATCGCGAGCGCCGTCGTCTTCGACGCCCTCGACCGCCTCTTCGAGGAAGGCCGGGTCGCCGGTTCCGGTACGGGGCTGATCGCCGGGTTCGGTCCCGGCATCACCGCCGAGATCGCCCTGGGCCGCTGGACGGGGACATCGCCCGTCGGCGGCGCGGTGGACGAGAGGACCGTCTTCCCCGAACGCGACGTACTGTCCTCCGGGCTCCGACGCGCCCCCGCCACCGCCACCGCCTGCCCGCCGGCCACCGCCCGGCCGGTGAAGTAGGAGGTCCGGTCGCCGGAACACGGGCGGGTCAGGTCTTCAGCAGACCCGAGCCGAACCAGTCGGAGGCGTCGCGCACCCCGGGCAGCACGAAGAAGTACCCGCCGCCGGTCGGCGAGACGAACCGGGCGAGCGGCTCGCCCGCCAGCCGCTTCTGCATCGTGGCGAACTGCCGGACGACGTCCTGCTGGTAGCAGCAGAAGACCAGGCCGAGGTCGAGGCTGCCGTCCGTGTCGAATCCACCGTCGTAGTTGTAACTCCTGCGCAGCAGGAGGGAGTCGGCGGTTTCGGCTGTACGCGGATTGGCGAGCCGGATGTGGGAGTCCAGCGGGGTCTTCCTGCCGTGCGGATCCTTGCTGTAGTCCGGCAGGTCCTTCTCACGGCGGCCGTCCAGGGGGGCGCCGGACGCCTTGCGGCGGCCGAAGATCTTCTCCTGGGCCGCTGTCGGCACTCTGTCCCAGGACTCCACGCGGAAGCGGATGAGGCGGAGCACCTGATAGGAGCCGCCCGCGGTCCAGGCCGGCTCGCCGGAGGACGGCTTCACCCACACGAGCCGGTCCATCTCCTTGGACGAGGCCGTGTCCGGATTGACGATCCCGTCCTTGAAACCGACGAAGGTGCGTGAGGCACCCGAGGGCCGCGCCGGATTGTGGAAGCCGTCGGCCCGCCAGCGGGGCCGCATCTTCCCGTCGGTCCGGCGCGCCAGTTCCCGGATGACGTGCACGACGGCGTCCGGGTGCTCGGCACAGATCTGCAGCGAGAGATCCCCGTGACAGGTCGTCGGGTCAAGCCGGTCGTCGGGAAACTCCGGCATCGGGGTGAGGAGCCGTGGCCGGCGGCCGGCGAGACCGAAACGGTCGTCGAAGAGCGACGCGCCGACGCCGAGCGTGATGGTCAGACCGTCCTGGGTCTGCGGCTCGGCGGCCACCTCCACGTCCTTGGGCTTCACCCCACGGATGAGGATGCGGGCCTGTTCGGTGAGCGTCTTGAACAGTTCCGTGAGTTCCTTGCGGTCCTCGGCCAGGACATCGAAGGAGATGAACCCGGCGAAGGCCTGCTGCTCCGTGGTGATCCCCGCCTGGTGAGCGCCGTGGAACGGGTAGCGGCCCACCGTCCCACGGCAGGACCCGGCGGCCGGGGCGCCGTGCGCGGCCGGCTGGGCGGCGTACGCTTCGAGGCTTCCGAAGCCAGTGGCCGCCGCACCCGCGACGGTGGCGGCCCGTCGCAGAAATCTTCGCCGCCCGTCGTCCTGCCGCCGCGCATCGACCTGGTCACGTCCCATCGTTCCGCCGTCCTGTCGTCGCACGACCCACTGACTCGCTGCCCAGGGTGGAGCGGCCCGGAACGGGGAGCTCGGTGCCCCGGTAGCAGCATCCGTGCGCGATTCTGGGACATCGCTGGTCAAGGAGTTGGACCAACACTTCGACGGCTGCCGGATTCATGCAGGAGTGTGCCGGGCTGTCGTCCGCTTGGACTACCGGCCACGGGCGGGGGTTCCGGACTCCGCCTGCCGGAAGCGTGCCGGAGGCGTGCCGTGGGCCATGGGCTCGGCGCGGGGCCGCCTCCACGAGCGCGGGAGGCGGCCTCGTGCCGCGGGCGCGGCTCAGCGAAAGCGCGCCCGGCGGACCGTCATGGGCCCACCGGCCGGCCATGACCTCGTAACTCCGGCTCCGGCTCGGCCACTCTGCTCGCCGTACCGCGTCGGACCGGAACGGAGGGGCCCTTAGCCGCCGAGCACACAACTGCGCCTGCGCGGGAGCCAGTTCTCGTAACCCGCGCTCCGTCATACGCCGTCCCCGGCGACGCTTCACGTCGCGGCGGTGGCGGGTCGTTACGCGCCTTCGTCTCCCGTACTCGGCACGGAAATCGGCTGCTGCGTCGCGGATTCGTTCTTGACGACCCGGTAGTAGACGGACTTCTGCTGCTTGGTCCGTTCGCTCTGGTTCTTGGCGACCGATGCCTCAAGGGCATTGCGCACCACTGTGACGCTCAGCGTGCGTTCGGGGTGTTCCTGCGACAGCTCCTGGGCGACTTCGGCCGCCGACCGTGGTTCCTCGTGCTTGGCGAGGACGGCCACGACGAGTTCCCGCAGCGGGGGCGCGGACTTGTCGGTCTTTGCTCCGCTCTTCGGTTCCGCCGCCTTCCTGGGGCGCTTGTCGTTGTCGGAACTGGCCTTCGCGCGCCGCGCCCTGGGAACTGTTGCGGTCTTGGCCGCCTTGGCCTTCTTCCCGGAAGGAGTGCCCAGGGCCGCCTGCATGCTCACCAGCAGTTCGTGGTCCTTCTGCAGACCTTCGAGTTGCGCCTGCAGAGTGGCGACCTCGGACCTGATGCGTTCCTGCTCTCGCGTGTTGCGCTCCAGGTCGGCGTCGACCTGCTGGGCGTACTGGGTCTGCAGAGTGGGATTGCTTTCCGCCATGACTACTCGCTTTCCTTGGACGTCTGTTGGAGGCGGATGTTACTCACATTTGTTGCTCTTCAGAACCTCGTGGGATTTACGTCACCAGCAGACACCCCTCATACCGTGCCGACGCACACGGTGTTCGTCCCGCACACCGCTCAGCAAACAGAGGCGGACGTTCTCACTGGAACCATGCGTGGGTGGAGAGTTCCGGGCGTACGCCGTGCTGGGCGCGGGCGAGGACGACGGCGTTCGAAATGAGCCCGACGTGACTGAGTCCTTGGGGGAAATTGCCGAGGAAGGAGAGGTCGCCCGGGTCGATCTGCTCGGCGAAAAGGCCGAGCGGGCTGGCGTAGGAACACAACTTCTCGAACAGTTCCGAGGCTTCGTCGACGCGGCCCTGGCCTGCGAGGTTGTCCACCATCCAGAAACTGCACAGCAGGAACGCGCCCTCCGGCTCGTCGAGTCCGTCGGGTGAGTCCTGCGGAAGGTAGCGGTACAGCAGACCGTCACCCGCGCCGAGCCGTTCGGCGATCGCCTGTGTGGTGGCGACCATGCGCGGATGGTCGGCGGGCAGAACGCGTCTGAGCGGCAGGGCGAGGAGTGAGGCGTCCAGTCCCCCTCCCCGGCCGAGGTGCTCGGTGAGGGAGTTCATACGCTCGTCCCACGCGTCGCGGATGATCGTTTCGGTGAGGTGCCGGGCCTCCGCGGCCCATGTGGTGGCGTCGCCCGGCAGGCCCGAACGGGTGACGAGCCGCGCCGCGCGGTCGAGTGCCACCTGGCACATCGCCGCGGAGTACGTGAAGGGGCGCCCCGGGGTCCGTACCTCCCAGATGCCGTGGTCCGGTTCTCTCCAGGCGGTGCGGGCCTGTTCCGCCAGGTCGGCCAGGCGGTGCCACAGACCGTCGCTCAGCGTTCTGCCGGTGGCCGCCCACTGGAAGGCACAGTCCAGGAGTTCTCCGTAGACGTCGTGCTGCACCTGTTCCGCCGCGGCGTTTCCCCAACGCACGGGCGGAGACCGGCGGTACCCCTCCAGTTCCTCGTCGACCACTTCGACCGGCGGTGGCCGGCCGTCCACGGCGTACAGGACGCGCAGCCGTCCTTCGCGCCGGGCGGCGGTGAGCGCCCAGTGGAGGAAGCCGCCGGCCTCGGAGGTGAGGCCGATCCGGCGCAGGGCGAACACCGTGTACGCGGCATCACGTATCCACGCGTAGCGGTAGTCCCAGTTCCGGTCTCCTCCGACGCACTCGGGCAGCGACGAGGTGGGGGCGGCGACAATGGCACCGTTCTCGACGTGGTCCAGGAGCTTGAGGGTGATGGCCGAGCGGCGTACCAGGGCGGCGCGGGGAGAGTCGTGCACGATGTGCGCCGACCAGCGCCGCCACGCTTCCACGGTGTTGCTGATGCAGTTGTCGGCCGGCGGGTCCGGGCCGGGGGCCGCCCGGCCCCACTGTCCGTTCCAGCGCAGGCCCACCCGGAGTTCCTCCCCCTCACCGAGAGGCAGCGTGCACCGGGGGCCGGACAACGGCCGGGAGGCGTTCAGGCGCAGCTCCAGGGACTGACGCGGGCAGACCAGCCGGCAGCCCCCGGCGGTGCGCTCGGACCGGGCGCCGCCGTACGGTCGCACCGCCACGGTCAGGTCGACACTGCCGTGTACGACCTTCGCGCGGCGAATCAGTTCCCCCCTGCCGGCCGGGGCGTGTTCCTCCAGGTGCGCACCCGCTTCGAGGAGGAACGCATCGGTGACCTCGACGACCCCTGTGTCCGCGTGCAGCTCTGTCACCAGGACCCCGGTGTCCTCGACGTAGTACTGGCGGCTTTCCCGCAGGCCCCGCGGTGCGAGCAGGAAGGAACCACCGCCGTGCCGGTCGAGCAGTGAGCAGAACAGCGGCGGAGCGTCGAAGCGGGGGACGCACATGAAGCTGACGGCGCCGTCGCGGCCCACCAGGGCGCACCCACGGCCGTCGCCGATCAGCCCGTGGTCCTCGATCGGCAGGTACCCGTCCCGGGGCAGTCGCGACCGCTCGTTCATACCCGGTCCAGTACCCACTGAGCGCGGACAGGATCAGCCCGCGGAGCTCGGCGTCGTCGCGTGGCCTGCGGCGGCCGGGAGGGCGGGACGGCCGTCGGCGTGCGGGTGTGGTGGGGCTGTGTGACGCTTGCCGCACAACCATGCCTCACCGACGGGAGGAGACGGTGATGAATCAGCTCGGAGACAAGCCGGAAGAGGTCCGCAAGCGGCTGGAGGAAGAGAAGCGGCACACCCCGGAGAAGGACCGGAGCCGGGATTCCGCCGAGCGGGTCCCCGAGCCGGAGGAGCCGTCCGGGAAGGCGCACGAGCCGGCGTACGGGGACGAGCGGGATTCGGACTGACCGCGGACCGTCGGAGCCGGACCGGTGTCGGGCGGCCGACCGCCGTCGTCAGCGGCGTGGTCGATGCTGTGGTCCGGGGCCGTGGGCGGCGCTCAGGACGCTGAGGGGCCGCAGCAGCGAAGCATCGAGGGGCATCACAGCGCGTGCGCGCTCACCGGAGGCGAAGAAGCCCGGTCAGCCGCCGGGAGCGGGGGCGCGTCGGCCGTGGCTGCGCCCAGGAACCGCGCAGCGCTCCGGCCGGTGCGCGGGGCGCGTCTTCCGCGAGGTGCCGGCCCGACTCGGCCGGGCCGCCTTCCGGCCGGCCCGCGGTCCAGTGGCACCACACCGCCGGGACGCCGCCGTAGAACTCGGCCGTGGCGTCGGGGGCGGCGCAGAGTTTCACCGGCCGGCACGGCGTCGAGCACGGTCGGAGAGCGGACGGCGTCCGGATCCGTCCGGACCGTCCTGTCTCCACCGCCCTGTCTTCGTCAGTGGGCCGACCACGAGCGAGGTGGATGCGTGAGCATGTCCTGTCCCGGCTCCGCGACCGCTGAGTGCCACCCCGGCCCATGCGGGGCTGAGGCCCCGGGTGTGGTCCATGGGTGTGTGTGGTTCATGGGTGTGTGGTCCTTGGGTGTGTGGTCCTTGGGTGTGGTCCCGCCCGACGGAACGACGTACGGCGGGCAGCACCGGGGGACGGCGTCACGGCATCGCTGTGGCACGCTCTCCGGCCCGTACCGGATCGGCCTACCAGCGCATCGCTGTCGCACGTACAGAGCTGAAGTCCATGGCCTGCTCCACCTCCCGCAGGGTCTGCTCGGCGATCTGGCGCACCTCGGCGGGTACGTCGCCTCGCTCCTCTATGAGACCTGCGTAGATCGGTGCCTCGGCATGGTTTGCGGAACTCACGTGATGAGGGCCCTTCAAGTCGGTAGGTGCGGTTTTAGGTGCGGTTTCTGGCGGCGGCAGGAAACGGAGGACGAGTGTAGGGGGTCCGCGGAGTGCCGGAGCGGACCGCCCCCGTGTCCGGGGTCGCGACCCGCAGCTTACGGCGTGGCCGTCGTGTGGCTCCGGTCCGCCCGGCCCGCCGGGGCGGTGTCAGCGGGGCGTGACACCATGCGGCGTACGGCGAAGCCACACGCCGGACACGGCCGGACATGTTCCGGGAAGAAGTTTTCCCCGTCCGCGCACTGGCCTTCGTGTGGGATCTCTCTCCTTCCGGGTCGCTCACCCGCGGGGAATCCCCGCCCGGGTCCCCCCAGCACGAGTACTTCCCCGAAAGCGCCACCACGTCGCTGTGTCCGGGGAAGGACGTCGCCCGCTGCCGCGGTGTGGCTGTCGAAGGAACCCCTGGGCAGTAGCCCCTCACGACGCCGAACGCCCCGGTCCGCCACCCTCCGGACCGGGGCGTTCGGCGTCGGCGCTCACGAGGCGGCGCTCACCCGCTCGGCGGGGAAACCGTGGGTGCGGGCGGTCACCACCACGAACAGCACCGGGCCCAGGAGCACCAGGACGCTCCAGGGGAAGGAGCCGGAGCCGAAGCGGTCGAGGAGAGGCCGCCGACGACTCCGTCGCCCGCCATGGCCGCGTTCCACAACGTGACGAGCACGGCCTGCGCGGCGTCGGCCGAGTCTTTGCCCGCGTCGCCCACGGCGGTCTGCAGCAGCGTGGGGGCGCCTCCCCATCCGGGCCCCCACAGCGTCACGGGTTCCGGGACGCGGGCAGGCTGCCGTCGGTTCGGGGTCCGGCGGCGACGGGCGACGGTGCGGTGGCGTCCCCGCCCCGGGGCATTCGCGGCCCGGGGCGGTTCGAGGCCGCGCTCGTGCCGGTCGCCGCGGCGGCCGACGGAGCGCTGGTCCTGCCCGAAGAGCCCGGCACCGGCGGGCGGTGGGCGCTGGGCGCCGCTCCCGACGCCTCCCGCGGAACCGTGCTGGTCGCCGGTCGCCTCGACACCCGCGAAAGCGGGCCGGGGGTGTTCGCGGCGCTGCACCAGTGGGAGCTGGGCGCCCGCACCGTGCTGACCGGCGCCGACGGCCGGGCCCACACCTACCGGATCACGGCCCGCCGCAGCTACCGGCAGGAAACGCTGCCGGGCGGCCTGTTCGACTCCGGCGGCGCCCCCCGGCCGGCGCTGGTCACGTGCGCCGGGCGTTACGACCGCGCCACCGGCCGGTACGAGGACAACCTGGTCCTGTACGGTACGCCCGCCTCCCCACCCTCCCCGTCCATCTCGCCCTCACCGCCGCAGCGCCGTTGACGTCCCCGTGCGGCCGGGGGCGCGAGGCCGCGAACGGGACGCGCGACCGCAGGTTTCGCGCGACACTGGGCATGACAGAGTGACAGAAGTGCCCTCTCCCTGCCGGAGGTGCAGCGTTGCCGGAAAGCCACCTCCCCCAGCGCGCCCCCGAGCGGGTCAGAGCTTCGGCGGCACTGCGTCTGCACCGCACGCTGCGCTCCCTGACCGACCGCTTCCCGGCCCGCAGCCGGCTGCTGTGGCTCAGTGAGGCGAGTACCCGGATCGGCACGACCCTGGACCTGGACCGGACGGCCCGTGAACTGGCCGAGTTCACCGTTCCCCGGCTCGCCGACGCCGCGGCGGTGGACCTGCTGGAGTCCGTGCTGCTCGGCCAGGAGGGCGAACGCATGTCCGGGCCCGACGCGCCCGTCACCCGGGCCCTCGCCGTCGCGGCGGTCGACGGCCTGGCCCGGCGTCTGGAGCCGGACCCGGTCGGTGCGATCTCGTATCACCCGCACTCGGTCGCCTCGGTGCACTGCCTGGTCGCGCGGGAACCCGTGCTGATCGCCCGGATGGGACCGGACGACTACGAGCGGGTGGCCGTCACCGCGTCCGGCGCCGCCAGGATGCGCGAGACCGGCGTGCACAGCTACATGGCGGTACCCCTCATCGCCCGGGGCGTGCTCCTCGGCGTCGCCGACTTCATGCGACTGGGCACACGGCCGCCCTTCACCCGCGCGGATGTCGCTCTCGTCATGCAACTCGCCCACCGCGCGGCCGTGTTCATCGACAACGCCCGCCTGTACGGCCGGGAGCGCGAGCACGTCGTCGCCCTCCAGCGCAGCCTGTTGCCACGGGGCACGCCGACGACGCCCGGACTGCGCGTGTCCGCCTGCTACACACCGACGGCCGACGTCAGCGGCGTGGGCGGCGACTGGTACGACGTCATGGCCCTGCCGGGCGGACGCACCGCTCTGGTCGTCGGGGACGTCATGGGGCACGGTCTGCCGGCGGCGGCCACCATGGGACGGCTGCGGACGGTCGCCCGGACCCTCATGGCCCTGGACACCGCGCCCGAACGGGTCCTGGCCCGCGTGGACATGGCCGCCCGCGACCTGGAGGACGACCAGGTCGCGACGTGCCTGTGCGCCGTCTTCGACCCCGCCACCGCCTCCTACACCCTCGCCAGTGCCGGACATCCACCGCCGCTCCTGGTGACCGCCGACGGTGAGGCGTCGTACGTCGGCGTACCGGTGGGCGCGCCCCTGGGCGCCGGGGTCATTCCCTACGATTCCGTACGGCTGCCCGCACCGGCCGGCAGCCGGCTCGTGCTGTACACGGACGGACTGGTCAAGACGCGCACCGAGGATGTGGACGCGCAGCTGGAGGGGTTGCGGCGGGCGGCGGCGGGGCTGGCCGCGCCGGACCTGGAATCGTGCGGTCTGGTCACGAGGACGGCGGGGCACGAGATCCGGTTCGACGAGGCGGTGCTGGTGGTCGCCACGAGCCGTCCGCCCCGGCCCGAAGCGGACCTGTCGGTCTGGACCCTGGCGCAGGGTGAGGAGCCGGCCGCGACCGCCCGCAGGCTGGTCAGGGAGCAGCTCGGCCGGTGGCGGCTGTCCGAGCACAGCGACGTCATGGAACTCGTCGTCAGCGAGCTGGTCGGCAACGCGCTGCGCTACGGCGGCGGACCCGGCGAGCTGCGCCTGATGCGGCACGACCGGCTCACCGTCGAGGTGTCCGACACCGGGCCCGACCTGCCGCAGATCCAGCACGCGAGCCTCAGCGACGAAGGCGGCCGGGGGTTGCAGCTCATCAACATGCTGTGCCGGCGGTGGGGCGCCGTCCGCACACCCGCCGGAAAGATCGTCTGGGCCGAACACGACATCCCCGCGGCGCCGGAAACCTCCCCGTGAGCGCGGGCGGCACCGGTTTCCGTGCCGCCGGGCCCGTGGCGGATCTTCGTCCTTGACAGCGGGTGAAGCCGTGGGTGAGTCTTCGGGCGTCCGGTGGGAACGTTCCCATCGGCCGGGGCACGCAAGCGCCCGGGCCTCGCCGCACCCCGCGCAACAGGAGACAGCACATGTCCGATCGTCCGGTCCGCTGGGGCATCCTGGCCACCGGCCCCATGGCCGCCGCCTTCACCGAAGACCTGGCCCTGATCCCGGAGGCGGAGGTGGTCGCCGTCGGTTCCCGCTCCGAGCGCTCCGCCCGGCTCTTCGCCGACCGGTTCTCCATCCCCCGCTCGTACGGCAGTTGGCACGATCTCGCGGCGGACCCGGAGGTCGACGTCGTCTACGTCGCCACGCCGCACGCCCATCACCTCGCGGCCACCACCGTCTGCCTCGACGGCGGCAAGGCGGTGCTGTGCGAGAAGCCGTTCGCCCTGAACCGGGCGCAGGCCGCGTCGATGGCCGCGCTGGCGGAGCGTCACTCCCTCTTCCTCATGGAAGCCATGTGGACCTCCCTCAACCCCCTGATCCGGCGCGTACGCTCCATGGTCGACGACGGCCTCATCGGTGAGGTCCGCTCCGTGCACGCGGACTTCGGCTCGCGCGTCCCGCACGTCCCCGGAAACCGGCTGCGCGACCCCGCCGCCGGCGGCGGCGCCCTCCTCGATCTCGGCACGTACCCCGTGTCGTTCGCCCACCTCCTGCTGGGCCCGCCCGACCAGGTGGCGGCCTGGGCCGACCTCACCGGCCACGGGGTGGACGAGAGCACGGCGATGGTCCTGGGCTACGACAGCGGGGCCATGGCCGTCCTGTCCTGTTCGCTGGCGTCCGAGAGCGCGCGCAGCGCCGTCATCCACGGGACCGGGGGACGGATCGAGATACCCGCCGACTTCTACAACCCGCGGTCCCTGGTCCTGCGGCGCGACGGACACGACCCGCAGACGCTCGTCGCGGAGCCGCAGAGCGGCAACGGTTACGGCCACCAGGCGCGGGAGGTGATGCGCTGCCTGCGGGAGAAGCGGACCCAGTCGGACCTGCTCCCGCTGCGGGGCACCCTCGAGGTCATGGGCACCCTGGACAGGGTCCGCGAACTCGTCGGTCTGCGCTATCCCGGCGAGTGAGCGGGTGAGCAGGTCAGCGAGCGGGTGAAACACACACATGTCCCCCAGGCCGAATTGAGGATGATGCACACCATGGAACAGCGACTTCTGGGCAGGACCGGCCGGAGCGTCTCCGTCGTCGGGCTCGGTACGTGGCAGCTCGGCGCCGACTGGGGCGCCGTACGGGAAGAGGACGCCCTGGACGTCCTGGACGCGGCGGTCGAGGAGGGAGTCACGTTCTTCGACACGGCCGATGTGTACGGGGACGGGCGCAGCGAGCAGCTGATCGGGCGCTATCTGCGCGAGCGGCCGGACGCCGGTGTGTTCGTCGCCACCAAGATGGGCCGCCGCGCCGAGCAGTCGCCCGAGAACTACGTGCTGGACAACTTCCGCTCCTGGACCGACCGGTCGCGCGAGAACCTCGGCGTGGACACCCTGGACCTGGTGCAGCTGCACTGCCCCCCGTCCTCGGTCCACTCCTCCGGCGCGGTCTTCGACGCGCTGGACACCCTGGTGGCCGAGAAGCGGATCGCCGCCTACGGCGTGAGTGTCGAGACGTGCGCCGAGGCCCTCGCCGCGATCACGCACCCGGGTACGGCGAGCGTGCAGATCATCCTCAACCCGTTCCGCCTCAAGCCGCTCGAAGAGGTGCTCGGGGCCGCCGCCGAGGCCGGCGTGGGCATCATCGCCAGGGTCCCCCTCGCCTCGGGCCTGCTGTCGGGGAAGTACACCGAGGAGACCGTCTTCGCCGGTGACGACCACCGGACCTACAACCGGCACGGCGAGGCGTTCGACCAGGGCGAGACGTTCTCCGGCGTCGGCTTCAGGACCGGTGTCGAGGCCGCCGCCGAATTCGCCGCTCTCGCCCCGGACGGGGCGACGCCCGCGCAGACGGCCCTGCGGTGGATCATCCAGCAGCCCGGTGTGAGCAGTGTGATCCCGGGTGCGCGTTCGGCCGAGCAGGCCCGCGCGAACGCGGCGGCCGCGGCGCTGCCGGCACTGCCGGAGGCCACTCTCGGCTCCGTACGGAAGCTGTACGACGAGCGCATCCGCGCGCAGGTGCACCACCGCTGGTAGGCGCTCCGCGCCCACCGGGCAGGACGGGGCCCGGCGTGCTGTGCGCGCGCCGGGCCCCGTCGTCAAGTGGTCGGTACGGGCAGGCTACCCGGCCGGTGACCGGGGCACCGTCAGCGCGTCCGTCGCGGGCAGCGTGCCGGTGCGCACCACGTCGGCGTACCAGCGGGCACTCGCCTTCGGGGTGCGCCGGCCGGTCGGGTAGTCGACGTAGACGGCGCCGAAGCGCTTGCTGTATCCGTAGCCCCACTCGAAGTTGTCGAGCAGGGACCACAGGAAGTAGCCGCGGACGTCCACGCCCGCCTGGATCGCCCGGTGCACCGCGGTGAGGTGGCCGTGCAGGTAGGCGACCCGGTCGGGGTCGATCACCTCGCCCTGCGGGTTGACGTAGTCGTCGAACGCCGCGCCGTTCTCCGTGATCATGAGGGGCAGGTCCGGGAAGTCCTCCTTGAGCCGGAGCAGGAGGTCGTACATGCCGCTGGGGTCCACGGCCCAGCCCATCGCCGTGGTGGAGCCCGGAGGCAGGTGGAAGTTCACGTTGTCGGCGCCCGGCCACGGGCTGTGCGCGCTGTTGCCGTGGCCGTCGGAGCCGTGGCCGGCCGTGCCGTCGGCGGCGGACACCAGGGTGGGCGTGTAGTAGTTGACGCCCAGGAAGTCGAGCGGCTGGTGGATCTCGGCCGTGTCGCCGTCCCGCACGAAGGACCAGTCGGTGAGGTGGGCCGTGTCGCTCAGCAGGTCGGCCGGGTACGCGCCGCCGAGTACGGGGCCGGTGAAGATCCGGTTGGCCAGCGCGTCGATGCGGCGGGCCGCGTCCACGTCCTCGGCGCTCCCGGTGAGCGGCCGCACGTGGTGGACGTTGAGGGTGGTGGAGATCCGCGCGTCGCCGGGCAGGGCGGCGCGCAGTGCCCGCACGGCCTTGCCGTGGGCCAGGTTGAGGTGGTGGGCGGCGCGCAGGGCGGCGACGGGTTCGGTGCGGCCCGGTGCGTGGACGCCGGAGGCGTAGCCGAGGAAGGCGCTGCACCAGGGCTCGTTGAGGGTCGTCCAGGTCCGTACGCGGTCGCCCAGGGCGTCGGCCGCCAGGGCGGCGTACTCGGCGAAGCGTTCGGCGGTGGCGCGCTCCGGCCAGCCGCCCATGTTCTCCAGTTCCTGCGGCAGGTCCCAGTGGTAGAGGGTGGCGACGGGCTTGATGCCCTTCTCCAGCAGCTCGTCGGTCAGCCTGCGGTAGAAGTCCAGTCCCTTCTGCACGGCGGGGCCGCGGCCGGTGGGCTGGATGCGGGGCCAGGCCAGGGAGAAGCGGTAGGCGCCCACACCGAGGTCGGCCATGATGGCGACGTCCTCCTGCCACCGGTGGTAGTGGTCGGTGGCGATGTCCCCGGTGTCGCCGTTGCGGACCTTGCCCGGGGTGCGGGAGTAGGTGTCCCAGATGGACGGGGTGCGCCCGTCCTCCGTCGCCGCTCCTTCGATCTGGTAGGCGGCGGTGGCCGTGCCCCAGAGGAATCCCGGGGGGAAGGTACGGATGTCGGAGGCCTGGGGAGCGGGCTCGTTGTGTCGGATCGCGGTGGCCACGTACGTGGGTCCTTCCGGGAAGGGGATGTTCGGGTGCGTGCGATGTCGTACGGACGTGAGACGTCGTACGGAGGAGAACGAGGAGGAGGGGCGCAGGGGGCCGTGCGCTCAGCCCTTGACCGCGCCCTGCATGATGCCGCCGACGATCTGGCGGCCGAAGACGACGAACATCGCCAGCAGTGGCAGTGTGCCGAGGAGCGCGCCCGCCATGATCACCGACTGGTCCTTGACGTATCCGGCGCTGAGCTGGGTCAGCGCGACGGGCACCGTCGGGTTCTCCATGTTGAGCGCGACGAACGGCCAGAAGAAGTCGTTCCACGCGTGCACGAACGTGATCATGAAGAGGACGGACATCGCCGGGCGGGCGACCGGCAGCACGATGCTCCAGAAGATGCGCAGCGAGTGGGCGCCGTCCACCCGGCCGGCCTCGACGAGTTCGTCGGGCAGCGCCTCACTGAGGTACTGCCGCATGAAGAACACGCCGACCGCGCTGATCAGGGTGGGGAAGATGACGGAGGGCAGCTTCTGGCCCCAGCCCAGGTCGCTCATCATCATGAACAGCGGTACGACGCTGAGCTGCGGCGGGACCATCATCGTGCCGATGACGAGCATCAACAGGAGGTTGCGGCCCTTGAAGCGCAGCTTGGCGAAGGCGAACCCGGCCAGGGTGGCGAACAGCACCGTGGCGGTCGCGATGGAGCCGGCGACGATCAGGCTGTTGACCAGTGCCTTGCCCATCGCGGCGTCGTCCCACGCCCTGGCCAGGTTGGAGAAGAGGTTCGGGCCGGGGAGGAACGGCGGCGGGGTCTGCGCGACGCGGGTGTTGTCCGTCGAGGCCGCCACCATCGTGAAGTACAGCGGGAACAGCGAGGCGAGCGCGGCGATCCCGAGCAGGATGTACGCGAGGGGTCCCGCGTGGTGCTGGCGCCCGGCACCGGTGCGCAGCATCCGGCGGCGGCTGCGGCCGCCGGGTGCCGTGGTGGTCTTGCGTGGGGCGAGCTCGTCCGGCCGGGCCTGGAGGCTGTCGGTGGTCATGGGCTGGCTCCTGGTCAGGATGAACGGGGCGACGTGAGGCGCTGGAGGAGACGCTGCAGCAGGAAGATGAGGATGACGATGAGGAACATCGCCCACGCGACGGTGGCGGCCCGCCCCATCTGGTAGTTCTTCCAGCCCGCCTCGTACAGCAGCAGGCCCAGCGTCTGGTACTGGTTGTCGGTGCCGCCGCTGATGCCGTTGGGTCCCTGGCCGAAGATCAGCGGCTCACCGAAGATCTGGGTCGCCCCGATGGTCGACAGCACGATCGTGAAGACGATGGTGGAGCGGATGCCGGGGACGGTGACCTGGCGGAACTGCTGCCAGCGCGAGGCGCCGTCGATCGCCGCGGCCTCGTAGCGGTCGCGCGGGATGGCCTGCATGGCGGCCAGGTACAGCAGCGCGTTGTAGCCGGTCCAGCGCCAGATGACGATCGTCGAAATGGCGAACTGGGCGGGCCACTTGGAGTCCTCCCAGTCGATGCCGTCGGCGCCGAACACCCCGAGGAACCAGTTGATCATGCCGAAGTCGCGCTCGAACAGCATGGTGAACACGAGCGCCGCCGCGCCCACCGAGGTGGCGTACGGGGCGAGCGCGGCGACCCGGAAGAAAGTCGAACCGCGCAGCTTGTAGTTGAGCAGGTGCGCCAGGCCCAGCGCCATCATGAGCTGCGGCACCGTGGAGATGACGCCGATGGTGAAGGTGTTGGCGAGGGAGTTCCAGAACTGGTCGTCCTGGACCAGTTCGGTGTAGTTGCCGAACCCCTTCCACTCCATGACGTCCAGAGTGGCGAGCTCCACCTTGTGGAGCGAGATCCAGAACGTGTAGAGCAAGGGGTAGAGGCTGAACGCCGCGAAGACGAGGAAGAACGGTGCCACGAAGCTGTACGGGGCGCCCTTCAGATCGAGGCGGTGCAGGAGGTTGCGCCGGCCCTGCCGAGGACGGCCCCCTTCACCGCTGGCCTTGTCCTTCTTCGTACCACCGGCCGGAGCCGGCCGGGCTCCTTCGGCGTGGGGGGCGGAGGTGGGGGTGGCCACCGGAGGCCTCCTTCCTTGAGGGTGTGCAGAAGCGGTCCCCGGCGGCCGGGACGGCCGGTGCGGCACGTCCGCGGTCGCCGGGGACATCAGGACAGGAGGTCAGCCGACGGCCTTCTTGATGCGCTCGTCGGTGGTGTCCCACGCCTTGCCGGGTTCGGTGCCCTTGTCGACGAGCTGGAGGCCCTGCGAGAAGATGTCCTTGATCGCGCCGTCCTTGCGGCCGAGGACCTGCTCGTTGGGGATGTCCTGCGCGGCGGCGCCGAAGATCTCGCCGGTGGGAGCGTCACTGAAGTACTCGTGCTTGGCACCGGTGACCTCGGGCTTGCTCAGCGCCTCCTGGGAGGAGGGGAAGTTGCCGAGCTTGCCGAAGATGTACGCCTGCTGCTCGGGCGCGGTGAGCCAGGCGACCAGCTTCTTGGCCTCCTCCTTCACCGGGCTGTTCTCCATGACGCCGAGGAAGGTGCCGCCCCAGTTGGCGCCCTTCGGAGCCTTGGCGATGTCCCACTTGCCCTTGTTCGCAGGGCCGGCCTTCTCGCTGATGTGGGCGAGCATCCACGCCGGGCACACGGTGGAGGCGAAGGTGCTGTTGGCCAGGCCGGGGTCCCAACCCGGCTGGAACTGGGGCAGCTTGGCGCTCAGGCCCGCCCGCCCGGCCTCGACGGCCAGGTCCCAGGCGTCCTTGATGACGGGGCTGTCCTGGTAGACCAGTTCGCCGTCCTTGTCGTAGAACTGCTCGCTGTTGCCGTAGATGGTGGCGTTGAACAGGCCGGAGGAGGCGTCCATGAAGGCCACCTTCTTGTTCTTGTTGCCCGCCTTGAACTGCTTGCCGACCTCGACGTACTTGGCCCAGTCGCCTTCCCACAGCTTGGCGACCTCCTCGCGGTCGGTCGGCAGACCGGCCTGCTCGAACAGGTCCTTGCGGTAGCAGACCGCCATCGGACCGATGTCCGTGCCCAGACCGATGACCTTCTTGTCCGGCGTGGTGACCTGGCTGAGCTTCCACGGCAGGAAGTGGTCCACGCCCTCGACCTTGGACATGTCGGTGAATTTGTCGGCCTGGGTGTCGACGAGTTCCTTGGCGCGGGCGATCTCTATGCCCTGGATGTCCTTCAGACCGCTGCCGGCGGCGAGGCGGGTCTGCAGCGCGGTGTAGTACGTCTGCTCGTCGCCCGCGACCTCGGCCTTGACCGTGACGTCCGGGTTCTCCTTCATGTAGCGGTCGAGGAGACCGGTCTCCTTGATGCCCATGACGCCGAACAGGCCCATGGTGATGGTGACCTTGCCGTCCTTGACACCGCCGCCGGTGCCACCGCTGTCGCTGCCGCTGCATCCGGCGACCAGGCCGAGTGCGGCCACGGTCGAAACGGCCGACACGACCCTTGTGCGCAACAGCTTGTGAGCCCTGCTCATTTAGCCCTCCCAGTGGCGGCGCCGACGCCCCGGAGGGCAAGCCCCCGGCCGGTCCGCTCTGCGGCTTCGATGATGGAGTGGGTACGTTCCCACTTGGTGGTGGGAACGTGCCCACCACGGTTCACGAAGACTGACCGCCGGGCGTCAGGTCTGTCAAGAACTTGAATCCACTTCGTTGCACACCGATGTCGTCGACAATCCGCTGGGAGCCGCGAAGCTCGGTTACCGTCTGGCACAATGCGCTGGTGAACGGCGCCCGGACGCCGTTCTACGAGGAGGAAGCCATGGAGGGAAGGCGACGCCCGACCATCAAAACCGTGGCCGCGAGAGCCGGCGTGGGGCGTACGACCGTCTCACGTGTCATCAACGGTTCGACGCTCGTCAGCGAAGAGGCGCGGGCCGCCGTCCTGGCCGCGATCGACGAACTCAACTACGTTCCGAACTCCGTTGCCCGCGGCCTCGTCACCAGCAGGACCAACTCCATCGCGCTCGTGATCCCGGAGTCCGAGAGCCGCCTGGGATCGGAGCCCTACTTCTCGGCCGTCATCCGCGGCGTCAGTACCGGCCTGGCCGACACCAGGACCCAGCTCCAGCTCATGCTCGTACGGGACAAGGGCGAGCGGGACCGGCTGACCGACTCGGTCGCCGAACGGCGCGTGGACGGCGTGCTGCTGGTGTCGGTGCACGAGCAGGATCCGCTGCCCGGCCTGCTGGAGGACATGGGCCTGCCGACCGTCCTCGCCGGCCGGCGCTCCCCCACCGAGTCCCTCAGCCACGTCCACTGCGACAACCTCGGCGGTGCGACGGCCGCGGTCCGGCACCTGCTGGGGCGCGGCCGGACGACGGTCGCCACGATCGCCGGTCCGCTGGACATGGACGTGGGCCGTACGCGGCTGCAGGGGTGGCGGGACGCGCTGGCCGAAGCAGGCTGTGACGCCGGCCGGCGGCTGGTCGCCTCGGCCGACTTCACCGAGGCCGGAGGCGAGCACGCGATGCGTTCACTTCTTGAAGCGGCGCCTGACCTGGATGCCGTCTTCGTGGCGTCCGACGTCATGGCCGCCGGCGCGATGATGGAACTGCGCAGGCAGGGACGGCGCGTTCCGCACGACGTGGCCGTGGTCGGCTTCGACGACTCGTTCTTCGCCCGCCACACCGACCCTCCCCTGACGAGCGTGCGCCAGCCCATCGAGGAGATCGGCACGATGATCGCCCGCATCCTGCTCCAGGAGATCGCCGACCCCGAAGCACCCCGGCAGCACACCCTGCTCCCCACGGAGCTCATCGTCCGCGACTCCTCGTGAGCAGGCCGGCCGGCACCGGGCCCGTTCCCCGGAGCGGCGGCCGGCGCCGGAAGGCGTAACGCTGCGCACCCGCTCCCCCACCCTCGGGCATATCCGTCGATCAGATGTGTGAGACGGATCTGAGGAGGAAGGCGACCAGGACGCTCGCGCCACCAGCGCCCCGCGAGGGAACGCTGCGCACCGGGCGCGAAGCGGAACGAGCCGGCCAAGGAGAGCAAGTGAGCGCACGCAAGAACATATTCGTGATCGGCCTGGACGAGGCCAATCTGCCGACCCTGCGCGCCGTGCCCGACGCACAGCAGTACGAGTTCCACCCCCTGCTCACCATCGAGGAGCTCCAGCACGGCGAGGTGTCGGTGGCGGAGCTGTTCGAGAAGGCGCAGAAGGTGCTCGACGCCTTCGACGGCAGCATCGACGCGATCGTCGGCTACTGGGACTTCCCCGTGAGCACGCTCGTGCCGATGCTCGGTGAGCGCTACGGCACGCGCAGCACCAGCCTGGAGTCCGTCGTCAAGTGCGAGCACAAGTACTGGAGCCGGCTGGAGCAGCGGAAGGTCGCCGACGAGCATCCGCGTTTCGGCCGGGTGGACCTGGAGACGGACGATCCGCGACCGCCCGAGGGCGTGCGCTTCCCCATGTGGCTCAAGCCCGCCCTGTCGTACTCGTCGGAACTCGCCTTCGGCGTCAAGGACCAGGAGGAGTTCCTCGAAGCGGTCGAGGCGATCCGCAAGGGCGTCGCCCGGGTGGGCCGGCCCTTCGAGTACGTCCTCGACCGGCTCGACCTGCCCGAGGAGATGGCCGGTGTCGGCGGTCAGGTCTGCCTGGCCGAGGAGGCCCTCTCCGGGATCCAGGTAGCGGTGGAGGGGTACGTCCACGACGGCGAGGTCACCGTCTACGGCGTCCTCGACTCCATCAACTACCCGGACTCCTCCAGCTTCCTGCGCCACCAGTACCCCTCGGCCCTGCCCGAGCCGGTGGTGCGCCGGCTGCACGACGTGTCCGAGCGGGTGATGCGGCAGATCGGCATGGACTCGGCGACCTTCAGCATCGAGTTCTTCTACGACCCGCGGACCGACGCGATCAACCTGCTGGAGATCAACCCCCGGCACTCGCAGTCGCACGCGGAGCTGTTCGAGTACGTCGACGGCGTCCCGAACCACCACTGCATGCTCAGCCTCGCCCTGGGCAAGGACCCGTCCCTCCCGCACCGGGCCGGCCCGTACAAGGTGGCCGCCAAGTGGTACTACCGGTGGTTCGCCGACGGCGCGGCCCACCAGGTGCCCACCCCCGAGGACATCGAGCGGATCGAGAACGAGATCCCGGGCGTGCGGGTCCACGTGGTGCCCGAGGAGGGACAGCGCCTGTCGGAGACTCCGCACCAGGACAGCTACAGCTACGAACTGGCCCACATCTTCACGGGTGGGAACAGCGAAGAGGAGCTGCGGGAGAAGTACGACCGCTGCGTGGCGGCCCTGGGCCTGACCTTCGACGAGACCACACCGGGCGGCCGCGACCAGAAGAACGTCTGAGGACCCGAGGGAAAGGAGCGCCCCGCCGTATGCGTTTCGTGAGCAACCTGCCGTACGCGACGAAGGAAGAAGAACACGTCCTCGTCCCCATGTCCGACGGCACCCGCCTGTCGGCGCACGTCTGGCGTCCGGTCTCCTCGGACGAGGAGCCGGTGCCCGCGGTGCTGGAGTACATCCCCTACCGCAAACGCGACCTGACCGCGGTCCGCGACTCGGTCAACCACCCGTACATCGCGGGCCACGGCTACGCCTGCGTGCGCGTGGACCTGCGGGGCACCGGCGACTCCGAGGGGGTGCTGGCCGACGAGTACCTGGAGCAGGAGCAGGCCGACGCCGAGGAGGTCCTCGCCTGGCTGGCCGAACAGCCCTGGTGCGACGGCGCCACCGGCATGATGGGCATCTCGTGGGGTGCCTTCGCCGCCCTCCAGACCGCGGCCCGGCAGCCACCGAGCCTGCGCGCCGTCGTCATCGCGTCCTTCACGGACGACCGGTACGCCGACGACATGCACTACATGGGCGGCGCGATGCTGTCGGACAACCTCGCCGAGGCGGGGACGATGTTCGCGTACGCAACCTGCCCGCCGGACCCGGCGGTGGTCGGCGACCGCTGGCGCGACATGTGGCACGAGCGGATGGAGCACACCCGCCCGTGGGTCCTGGAGTGGCTGCGCCACCAGCGCCGCGACGACTACTGGCGGCACGCCTCGGTGTGCGAGGACTACGCGGCCGTACGCTGCCCCGTCCTCGCGTCCAGCGGGTGGGCCGACGGCTACTCCAACGCGGTGACGCGGCTGCTGGGGAATCTGGACGTACCGCGCAAGGGTCTGATCGGACCCTGGTCCCACAAGTTCCCGCACCTGGGCGAGCCCGGTCCGGCCATCGGCTACCTCCAGGAGGTCGTGCGCTGGTGGGACCACTGGCTCAAGGGCGTCGACAACGGCGTCATGGACGGTCCCATGCTCCAGGCGTGGATGCAGGACAGCGTGCCGCCCTCGACGTCGTACGAGGAGCGGCCCGGCCGGTGGGTCGGCGAGCCGGACTGGCCCTCGCCGCACATCGGGCCGGTCACCCATCCGCTGCTGCGCCACCGCATCGTCAGGCCGGGGGAGACAGTGCCGGCGAAGGACGGCGGTGAGGACGGCGAGGACGTGATGACCGTGCAGTCACCGCTGTCCGTGGGGCAGTTCGCGGGCAAGTGGGCTTCGTACAACGCCCCGCCGGACCTGCCGTACGACCAGCGCGAGGAGGACGGCGGTTCGCTGGTCTTCGACACAGAACCGCTGGACGAGCCGGTCGAGGTCCTCGGCTCCCCGACCGTCGAACTCGACCTCTCCGTCAGCGAACCGGTGGCCACCGTCGCCGCCCGCCTCTCCGACGTCGCGCCCGACGGCCGTGCCACCCGCGTCACGTACGGCGTGCTCAACCTGACGCACCGCGACGGCACGGGCGAGCCCGAACCGCTGGAGCCCGGCCGGCGTTACCGCGCCACCGTCCGGCTCAACGGCGTGGCCCAGGTCTTCCCGCCCGGCCACCGCATCCGGCTCTCCCTGTCCACGTCGTACTGGCCGCTGGCCTGGCCGCCGCCCAGGCCCGTCCTGCTGAGCGTCCACGAGCGGTCCAGCACCCTGACGCTGCCGGTGCGCCCGGCCGACGAGCCGGACGAACTGCCGCAGCGCCCCTTCGGCGAGCCCGAGGGTGCTCCGCCCCTCACCACCACCCGGCTGTCGCCCCCCGAGCAGCGCTGGGAGGTCAAGCGCGACCTGATCGGGTACGACTCCGCGCTGGAGATCGTGAAGGACCGGGGCACCGTGCGCATCGACGGCATCGGGCTCGACGTCGGCTGTCGCGCGTACGAGCGCTACACCGCCACGGCCGACGACTTCACCTCCGTCGGCGGGGAAGCGGCCTGGACCATGCGGTTCCGGCGGGACGACTGGGACGTACGCGTGGAGACCCGCACCGAACTGCGGTGCAGCGAGACGGAGTTCTTCGTCGACGCGACCCTCGACGGGTACGAGGGGGAGCGACGGGTCTTCTCCCGCACCTGGAACGAGACGCTGCCGCGGGACTGTCTGTAAACAGTCCCCCCTCGGGGCGGTCCGCGCCGAAATGCAACGCGCAGCGTAGTGGATCGACTACGCTGCGCTGCGTCGCATGGTGGACCGCACATCCGAGGGGACCCTGAGTGAATCGCGTTCGCACCGTACTCGCCGCGCTCGGCATCACCGCCGCGGCGGCGCTCGCGCCCGCCGCGAGCGCCGCCCCGCAGCAGCACGAGGAACGGCCCTCCGCCGGCGCGCCCCGGCCCGGGCCGTGCACCGGCTCGTTCCGGGGCGACGCACGGCTCGGGCCCGAATGGCTTCCGCGCAAGCACGAGAAGCCGGTGGGTCCGCTGCTGAAGGGCTACCAGCGGACCGGGAAGCTGTCGTCGGAGGACTTCCTGAAGAAGTACTGGCAGGGTCCTGCCGACTCGGGTGGCTGGAAGTATCCGCCCAACGACGGGTTCGGGGAGGTCAACGGCGAGGTGGACAAGGAGCCGACGAAGCTCCGCGACGGCCGGCGCCTGGACCGTTTCGGTTCGGAGTACGGTTCCTACCTGGCGCCCGCCGGCGACCCGTACGCCAAGCGCGCGCTGCCTCCGCAGAACCTGAACACCCGTGAACCGTCGGTGCCGTGCGACTACCGCGTCTACGAAGTCACCAAGCCGTTCTGGGTGTGGCAGGGCAGCATCGCGCCGTGGTTCGAGCAGCCGGGCGGCGGGCAGCAGATCAAGCTCGACCAGGTGTTCCTGAATCCGGGCGAGGGACAGCGGCTGAACGTGAAGTGGCTGCTGGAGCACGGCTACCTCGAACCGGTCGGCGCGTAGCCTCGTCCTCATGGATCGCCACGAACTGCGGGTCGCGCTGAGCGCGGCGGGAGTGCCCGACGACTGCTTCCGCATCGAAGGCGTCCACGAACCGGTCCCCACGCCCCCCGACTTCCTGTATCTGAGGAAGATCCGGGGCGGCGGCGGGGCGTGGGAGACCGGTGCGTACGAGCGTGGTGTCCACGAGCCCGTCAGCCGGCACGCGAGCGAGGCCGAGGCCTGCGCGCAGCTGCTGCGCCTGCTCACCCGACCCTCGTGACCCTTCCGGTCCCGGTCACTCCCATTGCACCGTCAACGTGGCGGACGCCCCGGACTTCAGGAACACGTACGCCGTGGTGGTGGGCGCGGACGCCAGGCGCAGGCGCACCTGGGTCGTCCCCGTGTCGTTGACCGTCGTGAAGTCGGCCGAGGTCTGCGTGCCGGAGGCGAACCGGCCGATCTCCGCCACCCCGGACACCGACGCGGCGGCGCTCCAGTCGTCGGCGGCCGTCGCGCAGCCCGCGCCGAAGCAGCCGGACCTGACGTCGAGGACCATACGGTTTCCGGACGCCCAGGGATCACCGCTGCCGCTGCCGTACGCCACGGTCAGGAAGGCGCGCTTCACGGTCGCCCCGTCCGGTACGGACGAGGTGTCGAACGAGAGCAGCGCGCGGTTGTGCAGCCCGTCCGCGCCCCGGCCCACGGCCACGCCGTAGGTGCCTTCCAGGGGCCCGGCCGCCGGTCCGGCGCCGGTGGCCGACGCCTTCACGTATCCGTCGTCGGCGGCCCGGCTCGGCAGCACCACCGTTTTCGTGCCGCCTCCGGGAGGCGGCGGTGTTCCGCTGTCGTCGAGGCCCCAGAACTGTCCGATGCGGTACGCGGCGCACAGGTCGACGTCGAGGATGTAGGCGCCCGCGACGCCGCACTGCTCCGCGCCGGTCCCGGGGTCGACGGGCTGGCCGTGGCCCATGCCGGTGATCGAGTAGGTCTCCACGACCGGCCGTCCCGCGCTGTCGCGGTACACGGCGTGCGGGTGGCCGGCCACGGTGTCCGAGGTGTCGGGCGTGGTGTCCGCGCCGTGGACATGGGTCCACTGCTCGACGGTCTCCGTCATGTTGGCGGGTACGACCGTCGTGTCGCGCGTTCCCTGCCAGACGGAGACGGCCGGCCAGGGGCCCGCGTAACCGGGGTACGCGGCACGGACCTTGTCGCCCCAGGCGGCGGGCGAGAGGTCGGTTCCGGGGCTCATGCAGCCGTAGGCGGCCGCGACGGAGGTCGCGCAGGCGTACGGCAGGCCGGCCACAGGGGCTCCGGAGGCGAAGACGTCGGGGTACGCGGCCAGCATGACGTTGGTCATGGCCGCGCCCGCGGACAGCCCGGTGGCGTGGACGCGGGAGGGGTCGCTGCCCAGGTCCGACTTCATCCGGTCGGTCATCTGCTTGACCGACAGCGCCTCGCCCGAGCCGCGCCCGATGTCCGCGGACTCGAACCAGTTGAAGCAGGAGTTGAGGTTGTTGCCGGACTGCTGCTGGGGCAGCAGGAGCGCGAAGCCCCAACGGTCGGCCCAGGTCGTCCAGCCGGTCTCCGTGTCGAACGCGGCGGCCGACTGGGTGCAGCCGTGCAGGGCCACGACGAGGGGACGACCGGTCGGCAGGCCGTCCGGAACGTACCGGAACATGCGCAGGTTGCCGGGGTTCGTCCCGAACCCGGTGACCTCGGTGAGCGACGCGGCCCGGGCGGCGGGCGCGAAAGCCGTCCAGCCGGCGCCGAGCAGCGTGGCCAGCAGCGCCAGCAGGACCGCGACGGCGGGGAGTCTCTTCTTCTTACGAGAGGGGTGTGCATCCATGGCGGCTCGCTCCTTCAGAAGGCCCCCGTCCGGAGAGGGACTGTAGGGCCGTCCGTACGCCGCGCAGGAGGGGGCGGCGCCACCTTCACCCGTCGTGCGCGATGTGGTCCGGACACGTTGCCGTCCGCCGCACCGTCCTTCGCGAAACGGCCCGGACAGCGATGCTTTTCAGTCGAAGCGGCCTGACCGAAGAATGAACCACCTGACCACAAGAGCAGGTCAGAGGGTCGTTTTGCGTTGTACCACCGACGCCTGTCCACATGATGGACACCCCGTCACAGGACATGCGCACCGGGCCCGAGCTGCCCGAACGACCATTCGGTCACCGTCGCCCGGTCCTCCACGGCCGGAATGGGGCGATCAGTGTGCGTTCACCGTGCGCATCGGCAACACTCCACAGCGCAACAACCCCGTAACTGATCCGAACCCAGAGGAGAAACACCCATGCGTCACATCCGGAACACGCTCGGCGCCCTCGGCGCGGCGGCCGTCCTGACGCTCACCGGCGCCGTCACCACGGGCACGGCGCACGCACAGCCGGCCGAGGCGACCGGTCTCTACGCACCGTCCGCCCTCGTGCTCACCGTGGGTTCGGGGGAGGAAGCCTCCACGGCGACCGTCGGGCGAGCCGTGACGCTGAGCTGCGCCCCCCGCCCCGGCGGCACCCACCCGTCCCCCCAGGCCGCCTGCGAGGAACTGCGCGCCATGCACGGCGAGCTCTCCGGGCTGATCGACACGTCGCCGCAGCGGATCTGCACGCGCGAATGGGACCCGGTCGTCATCACCGCCCAGGGCGTGTGGCAGGGCAAGCCGGTCTCCTGGTCGGCCACCTTCGGCAACGCATGCGAAATGAAGGGCGGCCTGACGGAGAACGCGCTGTTCGCCTTCTGACCGGCGCCGCGCACGGAAAAGCCCCGGCTGGTCGGGGGAAACCAGCCGGGGCGGCAAGGGTGCGGGCGCGGAGGGCGGTCGCCTCTCGGCGCGTGGCTCCACGGGGCTTCAGCCGAACGGTCTTCCCCACGGCCGGAGGTGAGGCCCGGGGACACCGTCCCCTCCGTACCCACATCTGGTTGAACGGCCAACCGCAGGTGGATGTTCCGCTCCCCTCCCCGGCTCCGGCGTGATGTGCGCCACTGACCTGCCCGGAGACAGCACCCTGCTCGTCATGGACGGATGCTGTGAGGCCTCCGCCGCTGTCTCCCCGGGGCGGTTGTACGGACTACGAACACAGTCCTTTGTCGGCATCCTGCGTCACTCGGGGCTCCTCGGCCCCTCGCCTTCCTGCCTCCCCGGCCCCCCGCCCCCCGGGATCAGGGTCGCGGCGGGGCGAGGTGGGGGAAGCGGAGTTCGGTGCGGCTGCGCGCCGTCTCGCCGGGGCGCAGCACGGTGGTGGGGTGGCCGGGTCGGTTGGGCGAGTCGGGGAGGTGCTGGGTCTCCAGACAGACCGCGGCGTGCCGTTCGTGGCGCCGGCCGGCGGCGTCGGCGAACGAGCCGTCGAGCTGGTTGGCGGTGTAGACCTGGATACCGGGCTCGGTGGTCCACACCTCCATGACCCGCGTCGCGCCGGGGGCGGTGAGCCGCGCCGCGCGGCGGAGGGCGGGACCGGATCCGGGGGCCGGGCCGGGCTCGGGGTCGGGGTCGGGGTCGCGCAGGATCCAGCAGTGGTCGAAGCCGCCCGCCGACCGGAGCTGTCCGTCCGGCAGGCCGATCCGCTCCCCGATCACGTGCGGGCTGGTGAGGTCGAACGGTGTGCCCCGGACGTCCGCGGCCGGACCCTGCGGAATGCCGTCCTCGTCCACGGGCAGATACGCGTCGGCGTCCACTTCCAGGGTGTGGCCGAGGATGTCGCCGTCCGCGGCCAGGTCGAAGTACGCGTGGTGGGTGAGGTTGACCACCGTGGGGCGGTCGGTGGTCGCCGTGTAGGCGAGGGCGAGCGTGCCCGACGTGTCGAGGGTGTACGTCACCGTGACGTCGAGCGCGCCGGGGAAGCCCATGTCGCCGTCGGGGCTGTGCAGGGTGAGCCGCAGGACCGCGGCGTCGGCGGTGCTGTGCGCCGCCGCTTCCCACACGCGGGTGTGGAAGCCGTCGGGGCCGCCGTGCAGGGCGTGGCCGCGGTCGTTGGCGGGGATGCGGTACGTGGTCCCGTCGAGCGTGAAGCGGCCGTGCGCGATGCGGTTGGCGTAACGGCCGACGAGGGCGCCGAAGTAGGGGTGCTTCCCCGTGTAGTCGTCGAGGGTGGCGAGCGACCGGACGACCGAGGCCCCGGCCCCCTCGGTGTCCGGCACGGTGAGGTTGTGCAGGATGCCGCCGTAGGTGAGCACCTCGGCCCGTACCCCTGTGCCCGGGTCGAGGGTCCAGAGGTCGACCGTGGTGTCCGGGTCCCCGGGGACGGTGCCGAACGGTTCGCGGTGCGCGGTGGGGCGGGGCATCGGAGATCCTTGTGACGAGCGGGCGGGTGAGCGGGTGAGCGGGTGAGCGGGTGAGCGGGTGAGTGAGCGTGAGGGACGGCCGGGGCGGGCTTCTCGGCCGTCCCTCACGTTCCGGTCCGCCGGGGTCCGGTCGATTCGCGGACGACGAGGCGGTAGCCGGGGCGGGCCCGGCGTGGTTCGGGCACCGGTTTTCCCGAGAGCCGTTCCACGAGGCTGTCGACGGCGAGCCGGGCGATGGCCTCCTTGTCCGGCGAGATCGTGGTGAGCGTGGTGGTGCCGTACCGGCCCTCCTCGATGTCGTCGAAGCCGACGACGGCGACGTCGGCCGGGATGTCCAGTCCGCGCTCGGTGAGCGTGCGCATCGCCCCGACGGCGATCAGGTCGTTGTACGCGAAGACCGCGTCGGGGCGTTCCCCGCGGTCGAGGAGGGCCGCCATGGCCGCGGCCCCGTCCTCGCGGCCGTAGCCGTCGGTGACCACCACGAGTGCCTCGTCGGGTGTGATGCCCGCGGCGGCGAGCTCCTCGCGCCAGCCGCGCAGCCGCAGGTGGGCCGGCTGGCGTTCGCGGCCGGTGCGCGAGCCGAGGAAGGCGATGCGGCGGTGCCCCTGGTCGAGGAGGTGCCGTACGGCGGTCCTGGCCGCCGCCACGTTGTCGATCGCGATGTGGTCGTACGGGGCTTCGTACTCGCGCTCGCCCAGCAGGACCAGCGGTGCGGTCTCCTCGCGCGCCATCAGGTCCTCGGTCTCCAGGTGGATGGGGCTGAGGATCAGACCGTCGATCACATGGGACCGGAAGCCCTGGCTGACCAGGAGTTCCTTCTCCCGCAGTCCGGCGGTGTGGTCGACGAGGACGGTGTAGTCGTGCCGGGCGGCCGCGTCGACGACCGCGCCGGCCAGTTCCGCGAAGTACGGGTTGCCGAACTCGGGGACGGCGAGGGCGATGATGCCGGTGCGGCCCTTGCGCAGGTGGCGTGCGGTGAGGTTGGGGCGGTAGCCGAGTTCGTCGATGGCCTGCTGCACCTTGGCCCGCATTTTGGGGGTGACGTGCTGGTAGTTGTTGACCACGTTCGACACGGTCTTGATGGACACGCCCGCCCGTTGCGCAACGTCCTTGAGGCTGACGCCCACGGCTCTCCTCGGCTCGGCCTGGCCGGGTGTACCGGCTCCGGCGCTTCAGGTGGTTCAGGTGGTTCAGGTGTTCGGACGATTCAGGTGGTTCTGCGGCTGCGTGCCAGGTAGCGCTGCGCCACGACGACAACGATAAGGAAGCCTCCACTGACCACCGACTGGTACGAGGAGTTCAGCGAGCCGATCTGGTTGATCAGGTTCTGGATGACGGCCAGCAGCAGGACGCCCCAGAGCGTGCCGCTGACCGATCCGGCGCCGCCGACGAGGAGGGTGCCGCCGATGACGACGGCGGAGATGGCGTCCAGCTCCATGCCCACGCCGACGATGGTGACGCCGGAGGACAGCCGGGCGGCGCTGAGCGCACCGGCGAGTCCGGCCAGCAGCCCGCTCAGCGTGTAGACGAGGATCTTCGTACGGGCGACGGGCAGCCCCATCAGGGTGGCCGCGTCAGCGCTGCCGCCGACGGCGAAGAGCGTCTGCCCGAACGAGGTGCGCTGCAGGAGCAGCCCCCCGGCCCCGAACAGCGCCAGGGCGATCAGGACGGGATGGCCGAAGCCCCAGACGCCGCCCTGCCCGAGCTCGGCGAAGGCGGAGTCCTTCGGAACCAGGTACGTCGTCGCTCCCTCGTCGGTGAAGGCGAGGAGGATTCCGCGCGCGGCCAGCAGGGTGGCGAGGGTGACGATGAAGGGCGCCATCCCGGCGCGGGCGATGAGCACCCCGTTGAGCAGGCCGAACGCGCCGCACACCACCAGGGGCACCAACAGCGCGGGGAAGAAGCCCCACGGGGACGCCCAGGCGGCGAGGACGCCGCCGAGCGCGAACACCGAGCCGACCGACAGGTCGATGCCGCCCGTGATGATGACCAGGGTCATGCCGAGGGCGACCACGGCGAGGAACGACGCCTGCACGGTCATGCCGCGGGCGTTGTCCAGGGTGGCGAACGTCGGGTAGACGAAGGAGGCGACGAGCACGACGGTCAGCAGCACCGCGAGGACGCCCTGGCGCTGCACGAGTTCCGCGACGCGCTGCTTGACGGCCGGTTCGGCGGCACGCGCCGGGCCCGGGGCGCTGCCGCCGGCCGGGGCGGGCGTCTGCACCGGTGTGCGCACCGGAGAGCCGGGTGCGGGGGTGGTTTCGTTCATCGGGACCGACGCTCCCGGGCGACGTAGACGGCGGCGATGATGATGGCCGCCTGGGCGATCTGTGCGGTGGAGTCGGGCAGGTCGTGCTTGACGAGGGTGGCGCGCAGCAGCTGCATCAGCAGGGCCCCGGCGACCGTGCCCAGCACCCGGACGGAGCCGCCGCTGAGCGGGGTGCCGCCCACGACGACCGCGGTGATGGCGGAGAGTTCCATGAGGGTGCCGAGCGAGGAGGGGTCGCTCGCGGTGAGCCGGGCCGTGGCGAGGATGCCGGCCAGTGCGGCCAGTACTCCGCAGAGCACGTACACCCCGATCAGTACGCGCCTGACGGGCAGTCCGGCGAGCGCGGCGGCGGGGCGGTTGCCTCCGATGGCGACGACCTGGCGTCCGAAGGTGGTGCGCCGGACCAGGAAGGCGACGGCGACGGCCAGCACCCCGGCGATGAGGACGACCAGGGGCACGCCGAGGAAGGAGCCGGTTCCGAGGGCGAGCAGGTCGGGGTTGACGATCTGCTTGAGCTGCCCGTCGGCCATCACCAGGGCGAGCCCCCGGCCGCCGACGAACAGCGCGAGGGTGGCGACGATGGGTTGCAGCCCGACCAGTGAGACCAGGGTGCCGTTGACGGCTCCGACGGCCGCGCCGGCGAGGAGGGACACGACGAGCGCCGGGACGAGCCCGTACCCGAGGTAGAGCGGCAGGAACGCGGCGGCGAGCGCCATGGTCGAGCCGACCGACAGGTCGATGCCCTCGGTGCCGATGACCAGGGCCATGCCCAGCGCCACGATGACGACGGGGGCGACCTGCACGAGCTGGGTGCGCAGGTTGCCGGCGGTCATGAAGTGCTCGGTGAACAGCGCGTTGAAGAGCAGCAGCACGGCTACGGCCACGTACACGCCGTATTCCTGGTACCAGGCGGGATCGCGCAACCGCGCCAGGGGGCGTGCGGGCGGGGAGAGGGTGGCCTGGGCGGTCATCGCGGGTCCTCCTGAGCGGCCGGGTCCGGGGCCGGGGCGGCCTTCCCTCCGGGCACCGGCGAGTGGTCGGCGAGCACTTCGAGGAGCCGGCTCTCGCCGACGTCGTCGCCCTCCAGTTCGCCCGCGACGGCGCCGCCGCGCAGGACGACGATCCGGTCGGCGCCCTCGACGAGTTCCTCGATGTCGGAGGAGACGAGCAGGACGGCCAGGCCCTCGCGGGCGAGGTCGTCGATCAGGCTCTGGACCTCGGCCTTGGCGCCGACGTCGATGCCGCGGGTCGGCTCGTCGAGCAGGAGGATTCTGGGTTCCAGGCAGAGCCAGCGGGCCAGCAGGACCTTCTGCTGGTTGCCGCCGGAGAGTTCGCCGACCTTCTGCTCGGGGCTCGACGCCTTGATCCGCAGTCGCTTCATGAAGATGTCGACGACGCGGTTCTGCCGCGCGCGGGAGACCACGCCGGCGCGGGAGAGGCGGGGCATGGCGGCCAGCACGATGTTCTCGCGCACGGACAGGCCGGGGACGATCCCTTCGGCCTTGCGGTCCTCGGGCAGCAGGCTGATGCCCGCGCGGACGGCGCCCGCCGAGGTGAGGCGGCGCAGCGTGCGGCCGCCGACGGCGATCTCTCCCGAGTCCAGGCGCAGCGCCCCGGCCAGCGCCTTCACCGTCTCACTGCGGCCGGAGCCGAGGAGGCCGCCGAGACCGAGCACTTCGCCGCCGTACAACGACAGGGACACGTCGTGGAGCCGGTGGCGGCTGGAGAGGCCGGTGGCGGTGAGTACGGGGGTGCGGGACGCCTCGTGTCCCCCGGCGGCGAAGCCGGTCAGGCCGGTCCGGCCGGCCTTCGCCAGGTCCCGGCCGAGCATCATGGACACGAGCTGCATCCGGTCGAGGTCCGCGAGGTCGCCGGTGTGGACGTGCCGGCCGTCGCGGAGCACGGTGACGCGGTCGCAGATCCGGTAGAGCTCGTCCATGCGGTGGCTGACGTAGAGGACGGCGATGCCCTGGCCGCGCAGGTTCCCGATGACCCGGAAGAGGGTCTCCACCTCACGCGGTTCGAGTGAGGAGGTGGGTTCGTCCATGATGACGACCTGCGCGTCGACCGAGACGGCGCGGGCCAGGGCGACCATCTGCTGGGTGCCGATGCCCAGGGTGTGCAGGGGCCTTCGGGGGTCGACGCGTACGCCGAAGCCGTCGAGCAGCTCCGTCGTCTCCCGGTGCATCCGGGCGAAGTCGATGAGGCCGACGCGGTTCCTGGGTTCACGGCCCAGGAAGATGTTGCGCGCCACGCTCATCAGCGGGACGAGGTTCACCTCCTGGTAGATGGTGGAGATGCCGGCCTGCAGGGCCTCGGACGGCCGGGTGAACCGCACGGGCCGGCCGGTCATCCGCAGCTCGCCCCCGTCGGGCCGGTACACGCCGGTCAGCACCTTGATGAGGGTGGACTTTCCGGCGCCGTTCTCGCCCACCAGCGCGTGGGTCTCCCCCGCGCGCAGGGAGAAGGTGACGTCGTCGAGGGCGAGGACACCCGGGAACCGCTTGCTCACCGCGCGGGCTTCGAGGACGGCGGCAGCGGCGGACGGGGCGGCGGCTTCCGGTGCCTGGTGGGGTACGGGTACTGCTTCGGGTGGTGCCATGGGTCTGACGGCCTTCCGACTGGTCCAGGGGGACGGGCCCGCAGGCCGCCGCGGCAGGTGGGAGCGCCACGGCGGCGGGCCGCGGAGGATGGGGGCGCCACGGCGGCGGGCCGCAGGAGTCAGTGCGCTCAGTAGGCTCCGCCGAGCGATGCCTTGGCGTTGGTCTCGTCGTACGCGCGGTCGGTGATGACGACGTTCTCCGGGATCTCCTCGCCGGCGTAGAACTTCTCGGCGGTGTCGAAGGCCAGCGGGCCGAAGCGCGGGTTCGACTCGATGACGGCGTTGTACTCGCCGTCGACCAGGGCCTGGACGGCGTTGCGGGTGCCGTCGACAGAGACGATCTTGACGTCCTTGCCGGGCTTCTTGCCGGCCGCCTTCAGCGCGGTGACGGCGCCGAGGCCCATCTCGTCGTTCTCGGCGTAGACGGCGGTGATGTCGGGCTTGGACTGGATGAGCTGCTCCATGACCTGCTGGCCCTTGTCGCGGGCGAACTCCCCGGTCTGCTGGGCCACTATCTCCAGCCCGGGGGCCTCGGCCTCGATCCGGTCGACGAAGCCCTTGGTGCGGTCGGTGGTGACGTTGTTGCCCGACGAGCCGAGCAGGATGGCGACCTTGCCCTTGCCGCCTGTCGCCTTGATCATCGCGTCGGCGGCGCGCCTGCCCTGCTCCACGAAGTCGGAGCCGAGGAAGGCCACGTAGTCCTTGCACGGGGTGGAGTTGACCTTGCGGTCGATGGTGAGGACGGGGACCTTCTTCGCCGCGGCCGCCTTGAGCGCGGGCTCCAGGCCGTCGGAGTTCAGCGGGGCGACGATGAGGAACTGGGCACCCTGGGACAGCATGTCCTGGATGTCGCTGATCTGCTTGGAGAGCTGCGACTGCGCGTTGGTCGTGAGCAGTTTCCTGACGCCGACCTTGGCGGCCTCGTCCTTGATGGACCGGGTCTCGGCGATACGGAACGGGTTGGCTTCCTTCTCCGACTGGGAGAAGCCGACCACCGCGTTCTTCAGGTCCAGTTTGGGTCCGCCGTACGTCTTCAGTGAGCAACCGGGGCCGGAGGACTTCTCGGGGGTCTTGGCCTCCTGGGCGCCCTGGCCGCTGTCACCGCCCGCGGTGGCCGGGGTCTCCGACTTGGAGCAGCCGGAGGCGGCCAGCGTGGCGGTGGCGGCGAGCAGGCAGGCGACGGCGAGGTGACGGCGGGATCGGCGCTGGGTGATCATGCGCGGGCGCTCCTTGGCGGGATGACGGCACTCCGGTCGGCGTGCGGTCGGGGCATGGCTGGATGGCACATCGGCCGCGTTCATGACTGATGCCGGTGCATTCCTTGCATTCCTCACGACCCCGCTTCGAGCTGCGCACACTGCGGTCGTGAGGGTCTGCGCGGCCTGCCGGCGGCTCGGTTTACAACGTTATATAGGCGGCGCGGCTCGGACGGCAAGAGAGTTGTCGGCGCGTTTCCAAAATGTGTCGCGCCGCCGCGCGGTGACGGGTCGGCCGACCCCTCTCCGTCCGGCCGGTACCGGGTGCCGCACATTCCCTGGACAGTCGGTGGACGGCGTGCCGCCATACCGCCGGGCCTCAAGTTTCCAGCGTCGCACGGCAGTTGTCTTCCGCGCGCCCCCATCGCACAGAGGAGACGCACCGATGACCCGTGTGTCCCTGCCCGGCCGCCGGCCGTGGTGGAGACGCTCGACCCTGGCGAGCGCACTGCCGGCTCTCGTGGCGTGGAGGCGCCCCGGGCCCCCCGGCCCGCGTCCGGCTTGGCCGTGGGACCTGGACATGGCCGGGGCCGCGTGCCGCCGGCCTCAGGCGTCGCCCGTGACCGGGCCTTCGACGATGTGCTTCCGGACGATGCGCGCGGACCCGCTCGGGCCGGAATCCCCGTACGCGCAGGGCCGCCCTGTCGTGGTGCGCGTCGTCGCCCCCTGCGTGCCCGGGCGGTGCGGGACCGCCTCGCACCAGTGAGGTACGGCGCGCGGCCGGACCCTGAGTCACCACCCCACACGCGTCACAACGGGTGCCCGACCACGATTTCGACGAGGGAAGGACAGGCGCCCCGCCGCTTTGTCCTGACCGCGGAAGAAGTTGTGAATGCGGATGCGAAAGGGGTTACGCGGCGGGACCAAGCCCGCTAACTTCCTTGAAATGAACCGGACATGCGTAGGTGGCCGGTGACCTTCCGGCGCGACGGCGCGCGCCTGGCTCCTCCGGCGGGACTTACTTCCCGGTCCGTCGGACACCCCCACCCTGTTGGGAGACTTCTGTGCGCAAAAGACCCTTCAGACCCCGTCAGATCCCCGCGCTACTGCTCACCGCGTTGCTCACCGCGGGCTTCCTGGCACCCGCCGGTTCCGCCGCGGCCGCTCCCCGTGACGCGGACCGGGAGACCTCGGCAGCCGGGGCCCGAACCGCAGCCCCAGCCGCAGCCGAGGAGTTCCAGCAGGTCACCCTCGCCAAGGGCGTCGCGGAGACCGGCGAGCCGATGACCATGGCGGTCCTCCCCGACCGCTCGGTACTGCACACCTCACGCGACGGCACGCTACGCCTCACGGACGCGGCGGGCACGACGAAGGTCGCGGGAAAACTCGACGTCTACAGCCACGACGAGGAAGGGCTCCAAGGCATCGGCGTGGACCCCGGATTCGCCTCCAACCGCCTCATCTACCTGTACTACGCCCCGAAGCTCAGCACCCCGGGCGGCGACGCCCCGGGTGACGGCACGGCCGCCGACTTCGCCCCCTTCGACGGCGTGAACCGGCTCTCCCGCTTCTCCCTCGGCACCGACGGGACCCTGGACCTCGCGAGCGAGAAGAAGATCCTCGACGTACCGGCCTCGCGCGGGATCTGCTGCCACGTGGGCGGTGACATCGACTTCGACGCGCAGGGCAACCTGTACCTCACCACCGGGGACGACTCGAACCCCTTCGCGTCCGACGGGTACACGCCGATCGACGAACGCGCGTCCCGCAACCCGTCGTACGACGCCCAGCGTTCCTCGGGCAACACCAACGACCTGCGCGGCAAGGTGCTGCGCATCAAGGTGAACGCGGACGGTTCGTACTCCACCCCCTCGGGCAACCTCTTCGCGCCCGGCACCGCCAAGACCCGCCCCGAGATCTACGCCATGGGCTTTCGCAACCCGTTCCGGATGAGCGTCGACAAGGCCACCGGGACCGTCTACCTCGGCGACTACGGGCCCGACGCGGGAACGGCGAGCGGGACCCGGGGCCCCGCCGGCCAGGTCGAGTTCAACCGCATCACCAAGGCCGGGAACTTCGGCTGGCCGTACTGCACCGGCAAGAACGACGCGTACACCGACTACAACTTCGCCACCGGCGCCTCCGGCGCGAAGTTCGACTGCGCCGCCCCGAAGAACAACTCCCCCCGCAACACCGGTCTGACCGACCTGCCCCCGGCCCAGCCCGCCTGGATCCCGTACGACGGCGGCTCGGTACCCGAGTTCGGCAGCGGCTCCGAGTCCCCCATGGGCGGGCCGGTCTACCGCTACGACGCGTCCTCCACCTCGGCCGTCAAGTTCCCGCAGAGCTACGACGGGAACTTCTTCGCCGGGGAGTTCGGCCGCAAGTGGATCAAGCGGATCGCGCAGGGCACCGACGGAACCGTCCAGTCCATCAACGCCTTCCCCTGGAGCGGCACCCAGGTGATGGACATGGCCTTCGGCCCCGACGGCGCGCTGTACGTCCTGGACTACGGCACCGGTTACTTCAGCGGGGACGCGAACTCGGCGCTGTACCGCATCGAGCACCTCACCGACGGCCGCTCCCCCATCGCCCAGGCCAAGGCCGACCGCACCTCGGGCAAGGCACCGCTGGCCGTGGCGTTCTCCTCGGCCGGCACCTCCGACCCGGACGGGGACGCGCTGAGTTACGCGTGGAAGTTCGGTGACGGGGGCACGTCGACCGCCGCGAACCCCTCGCACACCTACACGGCCAACGGCCAGTACACCGCCACCCTCACCGTCTCCGACACCACCGGCAAGAGCGCCACCGCCTCGGTGCAGGTGACCGTCGGCAACACCGCGCCGACCGTCAGGCTGGAACTGCCGGTCGACGGCCGGATCATCGACCCGGGCGCGGCCGTCCCGTACAAGGTGACCGTCACCGATCCGGAGGACGGCACCATCGACTGCTCCAAGGTGAAGATCACCTTCATCGTCGGGCACGACAGCCACGGCCACCCGCAGACCTCCGCGACCGGCTGCTCCGGCACGGTGCAGACCATCGCGGACGGCGAGCACGACCCGAACGCGAACATCTTCGGCGTCTGGGACGCGGAGTACACCGACAAGGGAGCGAACGGCCAGCCCGCCCTGACCACCCACGCCCAGCACATCAGCCAGCCCAGCCACCGCCAGGGCGAGCACTACGGCGGTTCGTCGGGCGTCGAGGTCGTCAGCCACACGCCGGCCCATGGCGGCAAGACGGTCGGCTACATCGACAACGGCGACTGGATCTCCTTCAAGCCGTACGCCCTCGACGACGCCACCCGGTTCACCGCCCGGGTCGCCTCCGCAGGCGCCGGCGGGACGATCGAGGTACGGGCCGGCTCTCCCACCGGGACCCTCCTGGGCACGGCGACGGTCCCCGTGACCGGTGGCTGGGAGACGTACCAGGAGGTCGGCACCGCGCTGTCGAACCGGCCCGCCGGTACGACCACGCTGCACCTCGTCTTCAAGGGCGGCAGCGGATCGCTCTTCGACGTGGACGACTTCCGCTTCACCACCTCGGGCAGCGGCGGCGGGGCGCGGACGGGTGAGGTGAAGGGCGTGAACGGCAAGTGCCTGGACATCGCGGACGGCGCGTCCGCCGACGGCGCCCAGGTCCAGGTGTGGACCTGCAACGGCAGCGGCGCCCAGAAGTGGACGCTGCCCGGCGACGGGACGCTGCGGGCGCTGGGCAAGTGCCTGGACATCAGCGGCGGAGCAACCGCCGACGGCACGAAGATCCAGCTGTGGACCTGCAACGGCAGCGGCGCGCAGCAGTGGGCGCCCCAGACCGACAGCACCCTGCGCAACCCGCAGTCGGGCAAGTGCCTCGACGCCGAAGGCGGCACCTGGAACGACGGCACCCGCACCCACCTGTGGACCTGCCACACCGGCCCCAACCAGAAATGGACCCTGCCGTAGCAGGAGAGGAGGCACAACCGACATGCGCAACACTCTCACCAAGGCCGGCTGCTGGATCGCCGGAGCGCTGCTCTGCGCGACCGCCGCGCCCGCTGTGGCCGCGAACGCCCAGGCGCCGGGCGAACCCGCCCGCGCCGCCGTCCGGGACGTGACCGCGGCCGTGGACACGGCCGCGAGCGCGGCCGATCCGGCGTACAAGGTCCTCGTGTTCTCCAAGACGGCGGGCTTCCGCCACTCGTCCATCGCCGCCGGTCTCTCCGCACTGCGCGAGCTGGGCGGCGCGAACAACTTCACCGTGGACGCGACGGAGGACGCCCAGGCCTTCACCACCGGCAACCTCGCGCAGTACAAGGCCGTCGTCTTCCTGTCCACGACCGGCGACGTGCTCAACGGCACCCAGCAGACGGCGTTCGAGCAGTACATCAAGGGCGGCGGCGGTTACGCCGGCATCCACGCGGCCGCCGACACGGAGTACGACTGGCCGTTCTACGCCGGTCTCGCCGGGGCCCTGTTCCACTCCCACCCGCACAACCAGACGGCGACCGTCAAGGTGGAGGACCGGGCGCACGACGCCACCGCCCATCTCGGCACCACCTGGCAGCGCTTCGACGAGTGGTACAACTACCGCACCAACCCGCGGACGACCGCCCACGTGCTGGCCTCACTCGACGAGTCCAGCTACTCGGGCGGCAACATGTCCGGCGACCACCCGATCTCCTGGTGCAAGGGCTACGAGGGCGGCCGCGCCTTCTACACCGGTGGCGGTCACACCGACGAGTCGTACGCCGAACCGGCGTTCCGCAGGCACCTGCTCGGCGGGATCCGCTGGGCGGCGGGCATGACGGAGGCGGACTGCCGTCCGGAGACGGGGTACACGTCGTTGTTCGACGGGTCGGGCACGGCCGGCTGGAAGCAGGCCGGACCCGGTTCCTTCACGCTGGCCGACTCCACGCTCACCTCGCAGGGCGGGCTCGGGATGCTGTGGTACTCCGCCAAGGAGTACACCGGCGACTACTCCCTCAAGCTCGACTGGCGGATGGACGGCGACGACAACTCAGGCATCTTCCTGGGGTTCCCGGCCTCCGACGACCCCTGGTCGGCGGTCAACAACGGGTACGAGATCCAGATCGACGCCACGGACAGCGCCGACCGGACGACGGGGGCGGTGTACGGCTACAAGTCCGCCGACATCGCCGCCCGCGACGCCGCGCTCAACCCGCCCGGCGAGTGGAACACCTACGAGCTCCGTGTCACCGGCGAACGGCTGGAGATCTTCCTCAACGGCCGCAAGATCAACGACTTCACCAACACCGACCCCGTCCGCAGCCTGCGGCAGGGGCACATCGGGATCCAGAACCACGGCGACGGCGACCAGGTGTCCTTCCGCAACGTCCGGGTGAAGACATCCGGCGGCACCCAGCCGGGTCCCCTCGCGGGCGAGGTCAAGGGCGTCAACGGCAAGTGCCTGGACGTCGCCGGCGGCGCGACCGGTGACGGCACCCAGGTCCAGCTGTGGACCTGCAACGGCAACGGCGCCCAGAAGTGGACGGTGCCGGGCGACGACACCTTGCGCGCGCTGGGCAAGTGCCTGGACGTCAGTGGCGGGGGAACCGCCGACGGCACGAAGATCCAGCTGTGGACCTGCAACGGCAGCGGCGCCCAGAAGTGGACGCCGCAGCCGGACAGGACCGTCCGCAACCCGCAGTCGGGCAAGTGCCTCGACGCCGAGGGCGGCACCTGGAACGACGGCACCCGCGTCCATCTGTGGAGCTGCCACACCGGCCCCAACCAGAAGTGGACCCTGCCCTGACGGGTCGGCAACAGCGCCTGGGGCGGCGGCCCCGGGCCGGCGGGTTCCGGTCCCCGCGGGGAACCGGGACCCGCCGGATGCCGGCCCCGGACGCTCACGCCCGGCTTCGGCACCGGTCTCCGGTGACACATGGCAGTCCCCGGTGCGCGCGCCTCACGTCAGTTCCGTCGCGCGGGCGATGAGCAGCGCCACGTCGTCGTGGTCCCCGGGATGGCGCAGCGCGTGCAGGAGCAGGTCACAGGTCTCCTCCAGGGACCGCGGAGGTTCGGTGAGGTGGGTGAGGAGGGCGTCCAGCCGTTCGTCGATGGCCTGGTCGCGCGTCTCGACCAGGCCGTCGGTGTAGAGGACCAGCCGGTCGCCGGGGCGCAGGGCGAGCGTAGTGGTGTGAAAGGTGACTTCGCCGACGCCGAGCGGGGCGCCGGTGGGCAGGTCGAGCAGTTCGGGGGGCCGGCCTGGGCGTACCAGGACGGGCGGCAGGTGCCCGGCGTTGGAGATGTGGCACTCGGCCCGGTGGGGATCGTAGACGGCGTAGGTGCACGTGGTGATGGTCTGCCCCATGCGGTCGGTGATGCGGTCGAGGTGGTGCAGCACCTGGGCGGGGTCGAGCCCGAGTTCGGCCAGGGTGCGGGTGGCGGTGCGGAGCTGGCCCATCGTGGCGGCCGCGCTGACGCCGCTGCCCATGACGTCGCCGACGACGAGGGCGCTCTTGTCGTCCGTCAGGGGGATGACGTCGAACCAGTCGCCGCCGACCTCGTCGGCCGCCTGGGCGGGCTGGTAGCGGCTGGCGACCTCCAGGCCGGGCTGGTCCGGTGGCCGTTGGGGAAGGAGGCTGCGCTGGAGGGTCAGGGCGGTGTTGCGCGCCTGCCGGTACCAGCGGGCGTTGTCGATGCACACGGCCGCCCGTGCGGCGAGCTCGCCGGCCAGGATCTCGTCGTCGGCGCTGAACGGTTCCGGGTTGCGGGTGCGCTTGAGGTCGAGGGCGCCGAGGACCTTGCCGCGCGCGATCAGCGGCACGGCCAGGTAGGAGTGCAGTCCCGCGGCGTCCAGCAGCGCGGCGGCTTCGGGGCTGCGGGCGATGCACCGCAGGTCGTCGCGGTCCACGTGGGACACGCGGACGGGGTGGCCGGTGTTCACGCACTGGGTGACCAGCCGGTCGGCCTCGTACCTGGCCACCTCACCGGGCGGGTCGGCCGCGCGCACCGCCTCGCTGGGGTACGCGCTGGCCACGGCGAGAGCGCGGAACACCGCGGGCCCGGTCCGCGCCGTCGCGGCCGAGCGGCCGTTGAGGACACTGTCGAGCACGTCCACGGCGGCCACGTCGGCCAGTTGCGGCACCGACACGTCGGCGAGTTCGCGGGCGGTCTCGTCCAGGTCGAGGGTGGTGCCGATGCGGATGGAGGCGTCGGCGACGACGGCGAGGCGCTGGCGGGCCTGTGCGGCCTCGATGGTGGCGCGTCGCCGGTCGGTGACGTCGACGACGGAGGCGGCCACCCCGAGCACCTTCCCGTTGGACGCCTCCAGCCGGTAGAAGGACACCGACCACGTGTTCTCGTGGTCCGGGTCGGCCGGGGTGTGCCCGACGGACTCCTGGTCGAGGATCGGGACGCCGGTGGCGAGGACCTGGCGCATCGAGGCCTCGATGGACTCGGTGTCCAGGAACGGCAGCGCCTCGTGCACGTTCCGGCCGACGTGCTCGGCAGCGGACAGGCCGTTGATGCGTTCGAGTGCCGGATTGACGGTGACGTACCGCAGGTCGGTGTCCACCACCGCCAGTCCGATCGGGGACTGGGCCACCAGCCGGGTGGACAGCGCGAGGTCCCGCTCCACCTTGCGCAAGGTCGCCTGGTCGGTGGCCAGGCCCAGGGCGTAGAGGTCCCTGCGGTCGTCCTCCAGCCGCATGTTGCGGAACTCCACCAGCCGGGTGCTGCCGTCCTTGTGGCGCATGGGGAAGACCCCTGCCCAGCTCGCCCCTCCTTTGCCTGCCATGACCTGGGCGAACAGCCGGTCCACCAGCTCCAGGTGCTGTTCATGGACCAGCAGCCGGCCCGCGAACCCGCCGAGTGCCTCGTTCGCGGAGTAACCGAACAGTTCCTCCGCCTGGGGGCTCCACAGCACGATCCGCCCGTCGGCGTCCAGCACCACGGCAGCGACGCTCAGCAGGTCCAGCAGTCCTCCCGACGCGGGCCGCGCGCCCCCCGGCTGATCAGGGCTGGCAGAGACGGAGTCGGTCACACGCATCCGGGGCTCCTTCCGCCCGCCGCCGGTATCTCCCATCGTCTCTCTACCCAGGCTGCGCCCGCATCCTCGGCCCGGACACGTACGGCCCGCGGAGAACCGACAACCCCGCGACGGCGTGATGATGGATGTGGGAGCTGCCGCCGCTGTGGTCGAGGGGCGGCGGTGTGCCTCCCACGGTCCGACTCCGAAGGGCGGCAGCCATGCGGGCAGCCAGAGGGAAGAGATCAGTCGCAGCGTCACTCGCCACACTGGCGCTGCTCGTCGTGGCGGCGTGCGGCGGCTCCGGAGGGGCGAACACCTCTCCCCCACCGGACGGCCGGGTCCCGTCCGACGCCCGCGTCCTCGCGGTGAAGATCGACAACGTCGCGGCGGCCCGGCCGCCGACCGGGCTGGACAAGGCGGACATCGTCTACGTCGAACAGGTGGAGGCCGGTCTCAGCCGCATCCTCGCCGTCTATGCGTCCGCCGTGCCGTCCGTCGTCGGCCCGGTACGCAGCGCACGCGAGACGGATCTGGAGCTGCTGCGGCAGTTCGACCGGCCGACGCTCGCCTACTCCGGCGCGCAGAGCAGGCTCGATCCGCTCATCGAGGCGGCGCCGCTGAACGCGCTGTCCCCCTCGGAGGCACCGGACGCGTACTTCCGCAGCGACGACCGGGCCGCACCGCACAATCTCTATCTGAGGCCCGGGAACATACCGCACGCCCCCTCCGGCAGGAACGCCGCCGAGGACATCGGGCTCCGCTTCGGCCCGCCGCCGTCCGGCGGGAAACCCGCCGACGAGCACACGGTCCGCTATCCGTCGGCGCGCTTCGCCTTCACCTGGTCCACGGACCGGCAGAAGTGGCTGGTGGAGATGGACGGCACGCCTTCCCGGACGGCCGACGGGCAGCGGCTCGCCGCGGCCACGGTCGTCGTGCAGCAGGTGACCGTGCGTCCGTCGGTCTTCAAGGACCGGTGGGGGAACACCTCTCCGTACACGGAGACCGTGGGCTCCGGTCCGGCCGTCGTCCTGCGCGACGGAAAGGCGTACGACACCGAATGGAGACGGGACACCGCTGCATCCCGGACGTCGTTCACGACCCCGGACGGCAAGCGGATGACGTTCGCCTCCGGTCAGACGTGGATCGTGTACGCGGCACGGTGACCCGTCGCCGGGCGCTCCGCGCGGCAAGGCGTCCGGCGGGACGGGCGAGGGCCCCGACCGGTTTCTCCCCGGTCGGGGCCCTCGTCGTTGTCCGGCCTCACACGCGTTCCGGCGCTCCGAGCAGTGCCGTCGCGGTCTCGAGGGGGGTCAGGACACGGGGCGGGACCAATGCGGGAACGGCGCGGCAGGTGAAGCCGAGGCGGGTGAGCGCCCTGGTCACTTCACTGGCGCTGAAGTCGCGGCGGTCCTGCCTGGTGATCACTTCTCCCACCTGCTTGACCGGGTAGTGGCGGCGGCCGATGATCACGGACTCGCCCGTGACGGGTTCGGGCTTGATGCCCTTCATCGACTCCTGCACGTCGCTCTTGAACAGGTCGAAGGGGAAACGGGCGATGACGCAGCGCATAGTGCCTCAGCAAGGTTCGGAAGAGCCGGAAGGACGGCCGTCCTCACGGACGGGACGAACGACGGGACGAGACTCATGCGGCGCGGGAGAGCGGTGCCTGGCGCTGCGGCGCTGCGGCGGTACGTGACTGGGGCGCTCCCACCGATCCGACGGAGCGGCGCGCGGTCCGGGCGGGGCGGCCGCGCCGGCCCCGGGACGACGACTCGCCGCGCTTCGGGCGCTCCACCACGGGGGCGACAATCGTGACGGGAACGCCGGAAGGCGTCCGGGCGCCGGTGATCCGGGTCAGTTCGGCGTCGCCGGAGCGGACCTGGGCGGTGTGCGGGGTGATGCCCGCGGCCTGCATCAGGCGGGTCATCTCGCGGCGCTGGTTGGGCTGCACCAGGGTGACGACGCTGCCGGACTCGCCGGCGCGGGCGGTACGGCCGCCGCGGTGCAGGTAGTCCTTGTGGTCGGTCGGCGGGTCGACGTTGACGACCAGGTCGAGGTTGTCGACGTGGATGCCGCGCGCCGCGACATTCGTCGCGACCAGTACGGTCACGTGCCCGCTCTTGAACTGGTCGAGCGTGCGCGTGCGCTGCGGCTGCGACTTCCCGCCGTGCAGCGCGGCCGCCCGTACGCCGCTGGCCAGCAGGTGCACGGTGAGCTTGTCCACGGCGTGCTTGGTGTCCAGGAACATGATCACCCGGCCCTCCCGGGCGGCGATCTCCGTGGTCATGGCGTACTTGTCGGCGCCCTGGACGTGCAGCAGGTGGTGCTCCATCGTCGTGACCGCGCCCTGCGACGGGTCGACCGAGTGGACCACCGGGTCGGTCAGGTAGGTGCGGACCAGCTTGTCGACATTGCGGTCCAGCGTGGCCGAGAACAGCATCCGCTGTCCCTCCGGGCGCACCTGGTCGAGCAGTTCGGTGACCTGGGGCATGAAGCCCATGTCGGCCATCTGGTCGGCCTCGTCCAGCACGGTGACGGCGACCCGGTCCAGGCGGCAGTCGCCACGCTCGATGAGGTCCTTGAGCCGGCCCGGGGTCGCCACGACGACCTCGGCGCCGCTGCGCAGCGCGCCGGCCTGGCGGCCGATGGACATGCCGCCGACCACCGTGGTCAGCCGCAGCGCCAGCGACCTGGCGTAGGGCGCGAGGGCGTCGGTGACCTGCTGGGCCAGCTCACGGGTGGGTACGAGCACCAGCGCCAGCGGCTGGCGCGACTCGGCGCGCTGCCCTGCCGTGCGGGCCAGCAGCGCCAGCCCGAAGGCCAGGGTCTTGCCCGAGCCGGTGCGCCCGCGGCCCAGGACGTCGCGTCCGGCCAGCGAGTTCGGCAGCGTGGCGGCCTGGATCGGGAACGGCACCGTCACGCCCTCGACGGCGAGCGCCGCCAGCAGGGGCGCGGGCATGTCCAGGTCGGCGAACGCCTCGACCGCGGGCAGGGCGGGCGTCGTGCTGACCGGCAGGGCGAACTCGCCCTGGAGGCCGGCGGGGCGGCGACCGAAACCACCGGAACGGCTCGGAGCGCCCTGGCGGCCGGGGACCTGCGACCGGAAGCCGCCACGGCTCGCGCCGTCGGTGCGGGTGCGGGAATAACTGCCGTTGGTGCGGGCTGTGCGGTTCATGCAGAACCTTCCTCGATGCGGCACGTATCAAGGAATTCCCGGCAGCAACGGAAAGCGCAGAGAATTACAATAACGAGCCAAGAAAAGACGACCCCGCTCCCGAGCCGGGAGGGGAAAATGTCCACTCGTAATGTCATGGGCACGAGCGAGCCCTCAGAAAAGCAACGAGCTGGGGCCCGCACCCCAAGGTGCGGGCCCCAGCTGCGTCGTACGCTTCAGCGTCAGGCGGGAACGATGTTCTCGGCCTGCGGGCCCTTCTGGCCCTGCGTGACGTCGAAGTTCACCTTCTGGCCCTCCTGGAGCTCACGGAAGCCCTGGGCGGCGATGTTCGAGTAGTGGGCGAAGACGTCGGCGCCGCCGCCCTCCTGCTCGATGAAGCCGAAGCCCTTTTCCGCGTTGAACCACTTCACGGTGCCAGTAGCCATGTCATATCTCCTTCGGGGCAGTGCCCAGAGGCCCGCACTGTGCGAGCCCCGAGTCGCCGCGATGATCGCCCCTCCGGAGAACAGCACCGGAAATACAAAAGTGTGCCTGCCGACATGAACGGCAGGCAAGAACACTTGAAGTCTTCGGGAACCACAACTGCAACTGGCATTTACCGTAGCACGACTCGGACATCGGGGCGCGGCAAGTAATACCGCTCGGCCGGGGAACCCATAAATCCTCGTCTGCGTATTGCGCTAATTTCTGTCGTGGCGGTCACAGATATTAATTGTGCCCGCCGGCTCGCGCCCGCCCCTCCGGTCGCGGGCCGGGAGACTCGCCCGCCTCCGCGCCGGCCTTGCGCAGTTCCTCGTTGAGGCGCAGGGCCTCTTCGAGCTGATCCTCCAGGATGACGATGCGGCAGGCGGCCTCGATCGGCGTACCCCCGTCGACGAGTTCGCGTGCGCGGGCCGCGATGCGCAGCTGGTAGCGGGAGTAGCGGCGGTGACCGCCCTCGGAGCGCAACGGCGCGATGAGCCGGGCCTCGCCGATGGCGCGCAGGAAGCCGGGAGTGGCGCCGATCATCTCGGCCGCCCGCCCCATGGTGTAGGCGGGGTAGTCGTCGTCGTCGAGTCTGCTGTTTGTCTGCGGTGTGGCTTCTGGGGTCACTTGCACCTCTCACGGGACGCGTCGAGGGGCCCCGGTGCCGTGCGGCACCGGGGCCCGTAAGGGTTGAACACCATCTATCGGCGCTCGGCGCCGACTCTTGTTCTTCCGCACGTCCGCCGAAGAGGCCGGAGATGCGTGGATCGTGAATGCCTGACCGGGGACCACCTTCCAATCCGGGGCCTGCGGTACCTGAGCGAACTGGATCCTCGCTCAGGCGATCCTGATGGCGTCTACTCCTCTCCTGCCGATCTGTCTTTCCTCACTGCTCTACTGCTCTTCATGCGGTTCTGCCGGCGGCCCTGAGGCCGCCCGGCCCGGCAGTCAGTCATGAGACCTTCACGCACTTCCTGGCCCCACGACTCCACTGCCGTGCCGTGTACTGCTCGCACCAGTTCGTCTTCGCCTCTGGTGCGCTGTGCTGACTTCGTCGGCTATGCCAGAAACTCTAGCCACAGAGCGACCGGATGTCTACCTTCACCATGACAGATTTCTCGGCGGTGCGGCGGGAGCTATTCCAGCGCATCGCGGAACGCGGCGGGAAGGAGGGCAGCTCCTCACCTCGGCGTTGGTGGGGCTCGTCACGTCCCGCGGCCGGTGGTCCTCCGCAAGGCCGTCGGTGCATCGCGGCCCCGGGTGCGCCCGACCGGTGGTGCGCCGGTGGTGCGGTCAGCCCCGGCTCGGGAACGCGCCGATTTCCTGGTGCGGCTGTACCGGGAGACCGATGCCCCACCGCTGCGCCGCTGCGCCGGCCAGGTCGCGGCTCCCCTGCCAGCTGCGCTGCGCCGCTGCGCGTACCGCCTCCTGGTGCGCGGGGGCGGTGGTGGCGGTGTAGCGGTCGCGGTCGGACACGGGCAGGTCGTCTTCGAGGGACCGGCTGGGTGTGAGCCGGTGCGCCGTGGAGTCGCGCAGCAGTCGGCACAGCCGTGGTTGCTGCGGGGCGATGACGCTGTGCAGCAGGGCGTGGGCCCGGGCGGTCTCGCCGCGGGCCGGCACGTGGGCGAGCATGAGGGTCCAGTCGGCGAGTTCGCCGGTGAGCCGCTGGGCCGTGGTGACCGGCTCGGGCGGCCGGAAGTCGGCGAGCAGGCGCGCCGCCGCGGTCAGGCGTCCGCTGCGGTCGAGCAGGACGGCGGCGCCGGGATCGGGCAGGTGCACCTGTCCGCGCCAGGAGGGGACTTCCTCGATGCCGGGGCCGGCGGGCACGACGTGGAACTCCCCGCGCATGAGGTCGTCGAAGACGACCGCGAGAATGCCGTACATGCTGGTGCAGGCCAGCTTCAGCGGGGCCGGCCGCTCGATGAACTCGCGGCCGTCGAAGTCCTCGGCGTGGGCGTCCCGCACATGGAGAGGTACGCCTCGATGTCGGAGTGGGCGTCGGCCTCACCGAGGGTCCACGAGCCGTACAGCAGTACGCCGTCCAGCCGCTGGTCCGACCGGGCGATCGCGCGCAGCCGCTCGATGCGGCGGTCCAGGGCGGGGGCGGGTGACATGCGGGGCATGGGTCTGATCTCTCCTGAGCTGGTGCGAAGGCGTACGGAGGAGGCCCGGCAACTGCTGCCGGGAGGCTGGTCTCGGACCGGGTTCGCGTGCTCAGGAAACGCCCATGCGCGCATCGTACGAGCTTCGTGACGCCGGCGGCGGGGAATTCATGCGCCGTGAAACGCACACGTCTGGAGTTCGACGGCTGGATCGCCGGTGTCGGAACCTCCTCCGGCACCCGGGTGGTGCTCGGGCACTGGGTCCGGTCGCCGTTCGGTCCGTTCAGCGACGTCATGCTCGAACAGGCCGACGGCACACGTCTCCTCCTCGCACCGTCCCGGCCGATCGGTGATTTCGTCGCCGGCGTCTACACGTTCGACCAGGTGCGGGTCGTACCGGTGACGGTGAGGGTGGAGGGTACGTCCTGGGCTGTCGAGGCCGGGCCGCTGGAACTGCGTTTCACGGTAGGTGCGCGGGGCCCTCTGGGGCTGCTGCTGCGGGCGGTGCCCCGCCCGCTCGCCACCCGGCCGGCGTGGGCGGCGCTGGTGGACTTTCCCGCCCGGCTGCTGCCCGGCGTACGGACCCGGGGCAGCTCGGGCCCCGGCCGCCGGGGGTGGTACGGCGCGCTGGATCTCCGGCCGGTCACCGCCGCCACGGCCGTCTTCGAGGGAAACGGCCTCGGGCCGCTCGCTCCGGTCGACCCCCCGGTGCGCTTCGGGTTCGGTTCAGTCCCCCGGCCTCCCGCCCTCACGCGCGTCGTCACCACGGTGGAGCTGCGCGGGCACCGGGGCGGCTCCTCGGGGTGAGGACGGACGCGTGCCGGCATCCGCTTCGGACCGGGTACGCGTCCGGGTGCGCGGGGATCTGCGCGCCGGGGCGGCAGCGGGACCGCGGCGGCGCCGGTCCCGGGCCGCCCGGGCGCGGCCGGTGGCGGCGTACCACTGTGTCGCCAGTGCGGCGCCGAGCGCGGCCTCGGCCAGGTCGCCGCCGTAGTACATCAGTTGGGCGCCGGTGCGCAGGTCGGCCCCGGTGAAGGCGGTGCCGGGCGGGGGCGTGACGTAGAGGGTCTTGGCGAGGACGGCGTGGGCCGCCCCGGCGGCCAGCAGGGCGGCGCCGCGCCAGGGCAGGCTCCAGCGGCGGCGCAGCGGGTCGAGCCGGCAGACCGCGAAGGTGAACAGCAGCCCGGCGGCCAGGACATGGAGGTGGACCGCGGCGCGCAGCAGGGGCCGGTCGTGGACGGCGGCGAACAGTGGGGTGCGGTAGAGGATCCACAGGCCGCCGACGTCCAGCAGAGCCGCCGACGGCGGGAAGGCCAGCCAGGCGGCGGGCCGGGAGTGCGCCGTCGCCAGCAGGCCGCGGCGGGCGGGGCCTGGCGGCAGGGTGCGCAGGACGAGGGTGAGAGGGCGGGCGAGGACCAGCAGCAGAGGGGCGGCCATGGCGGCGACGAGGTGCTGGGCCATGTGGGCGGTGAACGCTCCGCCCGGCGGCGTGGCCGTGGCGGCCGCGGCCAGGGCGATGCCGCCGGCGGCGAAGGACGCGTCCCGCCGGAGGGGCCAGGCGTCGCCGCGGCGGCGCAGGCGGGCGGCAGCCGTCAGGTAGAGCGCGACGGCCAGTACCGCGCCTGCCGCGGCGAGCAGTTGGGCCGTTCCGGGGGACGCTTCGGCCAGGGCGGGATGGGTGTGAGCCGGTGTCACCCGGCCGCCCGCCCGCTGGGCGCGTGGCGCGCCGCACGGACGGCCAGGGCGCCGCCGACGGCCAGGAGGACCAGGGCGGCGCCGTTCCAGGCCAGGTCGTAGGGGGTGATGTCGACGCCGTAGCGGATCTGGTGCAGGCGCAGCAGCTTGTGGTCGACGACGCCGTCGAAGAGCTGGAAGGCCCCCAGACCCAGGACCAGCCCGGCCCGGGCGTGTGCCGGGGAGAGCCCGCGGCGGCGGCGCAGGTCGGCGTAGAGGGCGGCCCCGGCGACCAGTCCCAGCAGTTCGGCGGTGTGCAGCAGACCGTCCGAGAGCAGGCCCACGGACAGCGTGGAACGGTCGTAGAAATGGTGCCAGGCCAGGATCTGGTGGAACACGATCTCATCGACGGCGGCCATGAGCGCGGCGCCGATCAGCGCGCAGACGGCCATCGACCGGCGGGGCCGGGGGCGGGCGCCGGACACGGCGGGCCGGACCGGTTCGCTCATGGGCTCTGCTGCCTTCCTGGCGGTGGTGGCGTCGTGACCGGCGGGCACCGGGCGATGCGGCGGAGTGCTCCGGTCACCGTCCCGGGCACTCCCGGGACACCTGGGCGGGTACGCCCCGACCTGCGGTCGCGCCGGACGCCCCACGCGGTGGGAGCCGGGCCGAAGCCGCTGCTGCGGCGCGTTCGGACGGGGAACCCACGGCGTGGGCGGGCCGGCTCAGGCCTTGGTGGCCTTGCCGACGAGCGTGCTGTAGGCCAGCTGCATGGTGTCCGCTGCCGCCAGTGCGGTCAGTGCGCCCGTCGCCGTCCTGGTCGCCCGCGGCCAGATCAGCTGGGCCGCGGTCAGCGTGGTGACCACCCACACACTCAGGCAGAACGGGCAGGTGAGGAGCTCGCCGACCGCTTCCTTGGGCCCCTCCCCACGGCTCTTCTCACTCAGCTCCGCCGGGCCCGCAGGCCCCTCGAACTCGGTGAACGGAGCGCGCAGCGGACTGGTCACCGACCCCTTGCTCAACAACCTGCTCAGCCGGAACGTGGCCGCGGAGATCATCACCAGGTCCCGGGGGTCGGGGCGGCTGGGCAGCGGCCGGCCCGAGCGGCGGACCAGAGCCGCCCATCCGGCCGTGTACGCGCCGAACGCGGTCAGCGAAGCGGCGTAGCCGACGAGCGGGCGCTCCTCACCGGCCGAGTAGTTGTGGTGTTCACGGCGCAGGACGTTCTTGAGCAGGCGTACCCCGCCGCCGAGTCCGGTCTCACGATCCATGTTTTTTACCTTCCGTTCAGTCGGACGGGTCTGCGCGAAGCCGCCGGGAGGAGGCGGGCACGTCGTCCGTACCCGGAGCGGGATCTCTCATGATCATTCTTCGGCGCGACACCTAGGTGGCACGGTACCCAGTCTGCGCAGCACGACTCACGGTTGATCCGTACCGGGCGGGGACCGGGGCGGACCGCGTCAGATTCCCGCGGCCGGTGTACGGGGGATGCGGGGGATGCCCGGCGGCGGCGTGGCCACCCGAGCAGGACGACCGGACACACCGCCGCGCACGCGTACCAGGTGGAGATGGGTACCAGCCGCCACAGCGCCGCGCATGTCACCGCCCCGAAGGCGACCAGGGCCCCGGGCAGCCGCAGCCGTCGGCCGTCGGCGAGGAACAGGGAGCCGACGGTGGCAAGGAAGCAGCCCGCGACGGGCAGCGCCGGATGCCAGGCCGAGTAGGAAGCCGAGCGTGCGACCACGGATCTCGGCGGTCACGGGGCGGGTGGCGAGGCAGTACGCGAGTGACGCGGCCGTCGTGACCGCGACCGCCAGCGGAACCAGCAGACGCCGGCGGGCGTGCGGCGGCGCGGCGCACACCACGCCCACCGGCACCCACCACGCCGGCAGGGGAAGGGCGGGGACGGCCCGGACGACGGTGGCAGGGCCCGCGCCACCGCCGGAGCGCCGGATCAGCGCCTCGATGATCCGGTGTGTCCCGAGGAGCAGCGGAAGCGCGGCCGGCGGCAGGTCGCGCGCCCGGGACGGGCGCGCGGTACAGGCCACCCCGATCGCGGCGATACCGGTGCCCGCGACGAGATCAGCCGTGGCGCTCCGGCACATGGTGACAGCCGGGCGTCCTGAATCGCGTGAATCGGTCTTTGCCGGGCAACGGTACGGCTCTCCCGGTCGACGCCTCCGGTGCACCGCTGCCAGCATTCGGGTGAGGCGGTCGGCAGGCGGGTGCTTCCCGGGCCGGGCAGGTGGTGGAGGACGACGACTCGGGGTACCCGCAACCGCATGATGAAACGCGCGCTGTGGCAGGGCCTGGTCGCCGGAGCGGTCGGCACCGTGGTGATGACCGTGGGCGAGAAGGCGGAGCAGCGCCTGACCGGCCGGCCCGACTCCTACGTCCCGGCCCGCACTCTGGAACGCCTGACCGGTATGGCCGAGCGGCCCGGACGTCAGCCGGCTCCGGTCAACTGGGCCATGCACTTCGGGCAGGGAGCGCTCCTCGGCGTGCTTCGCTCGGTCATGGCGCACGCCGGGCTGCGCGGGCCGTTGCCGTCGGCGATGTTCGCGGTGGTCCGGCTGACCAACGACCAGATCCTGGAGAACGCCACGGGGGTGGGCGCTCCGCCCCAGACCTGGCCCCGATCGGAACTGGCGGTGGACCTGGTGCACAAGACGGTCTACGCCTTCGCCACCGGCGCCGTGGCCGACGCCCTGGCCGCCCGCTCCGGTCCGGGGCCCGGGCAGCGCCACGCCATGATGCGTCCGGGCCGCCGCACCCATGCCGGACCGCCGTCCCGCGACGACGCCTACGGCCGGTGAACCGGTCCGCCGGGCGGAGACCGGAACGTGGGTGAGCGATGGTCTCGTACGGAGCGGAGCGGCGGCTTCGGCTGCGGGTGCTGCGGGCCGACTGGCTGAACCAGGCGTTCGTGCACTGGCCGTACCGGCCTGCCGACGTCCAGGCGCTGCTGCCCGGCGGGCTGAGAGCGGACACGTACGACGGCGCGGCCTGGGTCACTCTCACGCCGTTCCTGATGGCCGGCGTGCGCCCGGCGGGTGTCCCGTCCTGCGTCCCCGCCCTCGGCAGCTTCCTCGAGACGAACCTGCGGACCTATGTCCGGGGCCCCGACGGACGCCAGGCGTTGTGGTTCCTGACGATCGAGGTGTCCTGCCCGGCCATGCTGGCCGCGAGGGCCGTGGGGGCGCCGTACCACCGGGGGTCGCTGAGTCTGCGACGGAACGACGAGATCTGTTCCTACTCCGGCGCACGCCGGGGCGGCGAAGGTGCGTACCGCCTGGCTGTGCGGTGCGGGGCACCGGTCGTGCCGTCGGAGCGCGACGTATGGCTGACCACCCGGTGGCACGCCTTCACGCGCCGTGCCGGGCTGGTCTGGGACACCCCTGTGGAGCACGCGCCCTGGCCGCTCCACACCGGCGCGGTCGAGAACCTGACGCAGTCGCTGACGACGGCGGTGGGCCTGCCCACGCCCTCCCGCGACCCGCTGGTGCACTTCTCACCGGGGGTGAGGGGGGTGCGCATCGGGCCTTCGCGGCCTCGGTGGCGCGCCGCCGGATCCGCTGGCGGGGCGCTGCGGAACTGACTGCCGGAAACTGCCGGAAAGTGTGTCCGGCCCCGCTCTTGTGCCGGCCGTCCGGTCGCCCGGTCGGTCGCCCGCCCGGTCGGTCAGGGGGTGGTGCTCTGTGTGGTGATCAGGTCGATCAGGGAGGGCAGTCCCTGGGCGAGCGCGCGGCGCTGGCGGTCCGC
>NZ_BAAAUD010000032.1:0-40900 GCF_039533765.1 Streptomyces enissocaesilis
GCGGAGCAGCACGCCAAACAGGTGGCTGCCGCCGCCCTGCGCGAGGCCGGTATCACCGAGGACGATGCCCCGCTGGGCCCGACCGCGGTGACCGGCATCGACACCTAGCCTCCGCGTCGCCCCTTGACCGCGGCATCCGGCCGGTACCGCACGCGCGGTTCCCCGGCCCGGCCGGCAGTCCGCCCCGGGCCGCCGGCCGGGCCGCCCGGCGTCTCGGTGCGAGCTCCCGGGCGGGCAAGCGGGGCGGTCCTGGGCACGCCCGCCTGCCGGTGCGGCCCCCATCGCCGGTAATGGTTCAGACCTGTATGCGCTTTGGCCTAGACCTTTGCGTGGTACCAGGGGTATACACAGGTGAAGGCCAGACGCCGACCAGGAAGAACCCATGCACATGACGGCATGTCAGCGAACAATAGCCCTCGGGACGTTGGGCTTCGGCACGAGCGTCGATGAGGAGACGTCGTTCCGCATCCTCGACCGCTTCACGGAACTCGGCGGAACCGTCCTCGACACCGCGAACAACTACGCGTTCTGGGTCGACGGCGCCACCGGTGACGAGAGCGAGACCGTGATCGGGCGGTGGTTGGCGGACCGGGGCGCTCGCGACAACGTGGTGATCAGCACCAAGGCCGGGGGACGGCCCACCGTCCCCGGCACCGGTCTGGAGACCGCCGAGGGCCTCTCGGAGAAGGCCGTCAGGGCGGCCGTCGACGACAGTCTGCGCCGCCTGGGCACCGACCGCATCGACGTGTACTGGACCCACATCGAGGACCGGTCCGTACCGCTCGCCGAGACCGTGAACGCCCTCGCCGACCTCGTGGACGGCGGCAAGGCCGGCGAGCTGGGTGTGAGCAACCACGCCGTGTGGCGCGTCGAGCGGGCCCGCGCGCTCGCCGGTGACCGGCCGCGCTACACCCACCTGCAGTACCGCTACTCGTATGCGCAGCCCCGCTCCGACATGGCGCTGCCCTCGTCGGCCCACGTCCATGTCACGAACGAGCTGCTCGACTACGTACGGAACGAGCCCGACCTGCGGCTGTGGGCCTACAGCCCGCTGCTGTCGGGCGGCTACACGCGCAAGGACGTGGAGATCCCGGCGGCGTACGACCACCCGGGCACGCCGCAGCGGCTGGCGGCGCTGCGCGAGGTGGCCGACGAGCTCGGGGCGACCCTGAACCAGGTCGTGCTCGCCTGGCTGCTCGACCACGACCCGCTCGTGCTGCCCATCGTGGGAGTCAGCAAGGTCGCCCAGGTGGAGGAAGCCATGTCGGCCCTCCAGTTCGTCCTCGACGACAGCCAGCGGCGGCGCCTCGACGAGGCGGGCGTCTGACGCCCGCCCGCAGCGGGCGGCGGCCGGGGTGACGCGCCCCCCGGCCGCCNCATGCCGGCCGGGTCCTCGAACGTGTAACGGTGCACGCGCAGCCGGTCGTTGGTGAACGTCCAGTCGAGCCGCCACAGGCCGAGGCCCTCGCTGTTCCAGGTGCCCGGGTGGAGCGTGGCGGACGCGGGCAGCGCGTCGTCGAGGGTGTCCCGCAGGCCGTCCAGGTCGCCCATGGCGGGGGTGGTGTTGAAGTCACCGGCGACCAGCGACGGGTTCGGATTGGCCGCCGCGTCGCGCTCCAGTGCCGCGTAGTGGCCGCGCCGTGCCACGTCGCGCTCCCGTATCTCGCGGTAGAAGCCGCCGCTCAGCCAGTTCCGCGCGATGTCGAGCTGCACGGGGATGTGGACGTTGTAGACGGAGACCACGCGGCCCCGGACATCGAGGTCCGTACGCAGCACCTTGTCCCGCTCGAAGGCCTCCCGCCACGGCGTGCCGGGGCGGACCTCCTCGCCCCGCCCCACCGGAGGGCGCGCGAGCACCGGGAAGCGCGAGAGCGTCACCAGCTCTCCCGCGACCACGATGCGGTAACCGGGGAACTCCTTTTGGATCCGGGCAAGTTCGTCGATCGGGGCGGGTTGCCCGTCCACCCAGGCCAGGTACTCCTGGAGCAGGTACACATCGGCGTCCTTCGCCCTGAGGTAGCGGTAGAAGGCACCGGAGTCGTCGGTGGTGTCCCAGTACTTGGTGTTCCAGGAGAACACCTTCAGGGCCTCTGCGGGCGCGGGGCCGGCGCCCGGCACCAGGGCATCCCAGTTGAGACCCGCGCGGGTCGCCCCCGACACCAGCAGCAGGACGAGTACGGGAACCAGCCGGCGGCGCACCGGAACGGCCACCGGTACGAAGCTGAGGGCGAGCAGCGCCACCGGTACGGCGAGGAAGAACACCGGCGGGGCCAGATCCGGTACCAGCCACAGCCACCAGCGGCCGCTCAGCAGGAAGTTGAGCGCCGAGTACAGGGCCCAGAGCGCGGTGAGCGCGACCAGCGCCCGTGCAGCCACGGCCCGGCGCCGCCCGGACCGGCCCGGCGCCGCCCCGGGCTCGGGCGCGGAGGACGTGAGGGTGTCGGGGGCGGCCGTCATGCGGACACCCCGAGCGTGCGGTCGTACGGTCGCTTGAGGAACACGCGGCCGAACAGTAGCAGTGCCCGCGACCCCGCTGTCATGCCCGCCGGCTCGATACAGAACCAATATCCGGCCGATATGCGACGGCACTGAACTGGTCACATGACGCAATCCGTGTCGGTCGTCGTCCCGGCCCACAACTCAGCCCGCACCCTCGGCGCCTGCCTGGATTCGGTCTACGCCCAGACCTGTCGGATCCACGAGGTGATCGTGGTGGACGACGGCAGCACGGACCGGACGGCCGAGGTCGCGCAGGGCTATCCCTGCACCCTGATCCGCAGTGACGGCAACCGCGGCGTGTCGGCGGCACGGAACGCCGGCATCGCCGCCGCCACCGGCGAGATCCTCTTCTTCCTCGACTCCGACGAGGCACTCACCCCGGACTCGGTGGCGAGCGCGCTGGAGATCCTGGGCGCCGACCCGGAGTGCGGCTGTGTGCACGGGGTGATCGCACCCGACCCGCTGTTCGACGACGGCCCGGTCGAGCACTACAAGGTGCTGCACGCCTACTGGTGGCGGGCGCGGGGGGCCGGCGAGGTGGAGACCGCGTTCTTCGCCCAGGCCGCCGTCCCGCGCCGGGTCTTCGACGAACTGGGCGGCTTCGACGAGCGGCTGCGCGACTCGGAGGACCTGGAGTTCAGCGACCGGCTCGCGCCGCACTACCGGATCGTCCTCACCGACCGGATCGTGGCCCTCCATGACGAGGAGCACCGCCTGTGGCCGCTGCTCGCCGAAACGTTCCGACGGGCCCTGCTGCTGGTCCCGGCCCTGGTGTCGGCGCGCCGGGGCGGGCGCAAGAACCTCACCGCCAACAGCCCGGCCTCCGTCGCGGCGGCCGCCCTGCTCCTCGCGGCACTGCCGCTCGCCCCCTGGTACCCGCTCCTGCCCGTGGCCGGCCTCCTGGCGTTCTGTGCCGCCAACACCGGGCTGCTGCGGTTCGTCGCCCGCCACCGGGGGCCCGGCTTCGTCCCGTTCTTCACCGGCGTCCACCTGCTGACCCACGCCGCCTTGCTGACCGGCGCCGCACTCGGCGCCCTGCGGATGCTCGGCGGGGCGGCGGCCGGGCGACGACGGACACCCCGTGAGACCCGCGACACGGCGGTGCACCGATGATGGACCGGCTGCGCAGACTGCTCACCCCGGTCGTCGTACTCGCCGCCCTGATCGGCGTGTACTTCGTGGTCCGCAACGAGGGCGCGGCCGCCGCCCGGGCGTTCGCCCGGCCCGAGGCCGTCCCGCTGCTGGCCGCCGCCGTGGTCACCAACGTGGCGGGGCTCGTGTTCGCGGTGCATGCCTGGCGGGTGCTGATCCCTGGTGAGCACCCCATCAAGGGCCTGTACGCCGCGAAGATCTACTTCCTGGGACAGCTCAGCAAGTACGTTCCCGGGCGGGTCTGGGGCGTGCTCACCCATGTCGCCCACGGACGTGCGGCCGGAGTGCCCGGCGCCCAGATGACCTCGGCGTACCTGCTGAGCCTGATGCTCACCATCCTCACCGGGGTGGGCGTCAGCCTGCTCGCCGCCCCCGCCGCGTTGCCGGGCCACTGGCTGTGGCTGTGCCCGCCCGCCCTGTTCTTCGTGGCCTGTGTGGTGTGGCCGGCTCTGGCCACCCGCCCGGTCACGGCCCTGTCGCGGATGGTCCGCAGGCCCGTGGAACCGCCGCCGGACAGCGCCGTGCGGCGGGCGATGCTGCTGGCCGTCGTCTCCTGGCTGTTCTCTGGACTCCACCTGTGGTTCCTGGTGCTGGCCCTGGACGCACCGGTGTGGGCCGGGCTGGGCGTGGCGGTCGGTGCCTTCGCGCTCGCCACCGTCGTCAGCAGCCTCGCCCTGATCGTCCCGGACGGCTGGGGCGTGCGCGAGCTGACCATCACCGCCGCGCTGGCCACCGTGCTGCCCACCGGCACCGCGGCCACCGCAGCCATCGCCAGCCGCATCGTCTGCGTCCTGGCCGAGCTCGGCAGTTCGGCGGTCGTCCTTGTCTGGTCCCGGCTCAGGTCCGAGACCCCGCTGTCCGAAGTCCCCCTGTCCGTAACCCCGCAGTCCGCTGCTCCGATGGGAGAAACCCGTGTACACCCTTGACGACGCCGAACAACTCGAGGTCGGCGAGGTGCACGACCTGTACCGGCAGTACGTGAACAAGAGCCAGGTGTCCCTGATGACCTCGTTCGGCTTCGGCCGGGAGCTGGTCGACCACGCCGAAGGCGCCTACCTGACGCTGGCGGACGGGCGCCGGATCCTCGACCTGACCGGTGGCGTCGGCGTACTCAACCACGGCCACAACCACCCCCGGATCCTCGCCGCCCGTGAACGCTTCGCCCGCAACAAGCGGATGGAGGTCCACAAGACCTACTTCTCGCCCTACCTGGCGGCGCTCAGCCGCAACCTGGCCGAGGTCCTGCCCGGCGACCTGAACATGTCGTTCCTCCCCAACTCGGGAGCGGAAGCGGTCGAGGGCGCGGTGAAACTCGCGTACAAGTACCACAACGGCAAGCGTCACACCGTCCTGCGCGCGGACTGCGCCTTCCACGGCAAGCTCCTGGGATCCGGCGGTCTGACCGGTCAGAACCAGTTCTCCTTCCCGACCATTCCCGGCATCGGCACCTTCACGTACGGAGACCTCGACTCGGTGCGCGCGGCCGTCGCCGCCCACTCCGGCGACGTCTACGCGATTCTCATCGAGCCGTTCAGCGCCTCCACCATCCAGTGGTGCTCCGAGGAATTCCTGCGCGGCCTGCGGGAGTTGTGCACCCGCCACGACATCGTGCTGATCTTCGACGAGATCTACAGCGGCTGGGGCAAGACCGGCAGCATGTTCTACTTCATGCGCTATCCGGACCTCATTCCGGACGTGGTCACCACCTCCAAGTCGCTCGGTGGCGGCAAGTCCTCCATCTCCGCGTACGTCGCCCGCGAGCCGGTCTTCCGCAAGGCGTACGACAACCTCGGCGACTCCCTGCTGAATTCCACCTCCACCACGTACTACGGCTTCGGCGAGGAGTGCGCCACCGCCCTCGAAGCGGTCAACATCGCGGTCGAGGACGACTATCCGGCGCGTGCCCGGGCCATCGAGGCCGTCCTCGAACCCGGGCTCGCCCGCCTCGCCAAGGAGTATCCCGACGCGATCGGCAAGGTCGCGGGCGCGGGCGCGCTCTGGGGCGTGTTCATCGACGGCGGCCCGAAGATCCTCGACCTGGTGGCGAAGCTGGCGCCGGGCGGCATGGCCAAGGACCCGCAGTTCAAGACCAAGCTGGTCACCTGCGCTGTGGTCAACGCCCTCTACGAGGACCACGGCATCTTCGCCTACTACACCCTCAACGGCCGGAACCCCCTGATCCTCGGCCCTTCGCTGGTCACCGAACCCATCGAGGTGGAGCGCGCGGTCGACGCGCTCGGCGAGGTCCTGGAACGCAGCCTGGGCCGTCTCATCACCCGTTTCATCAAGCAGAAGGTGAGCTCACAGTGGTGATCACGATCACCGGTGCGGCGGGCATGCTCGGTTCGCGGCTCGCCGAACGCCTGCTGGCCGACGGACACGAGGTCAGGGGGGTCGACCTGCGTCCGGGACCCGGCGTGGAGTTCGTCGGCGACATCCGCGACCGCGCGGTGATGGACCGGGCCCTGGCCGGCGCCGACGCCCTCGTGCACGCGGCGGCCGCGCTGCCCAGCTATCCCGACGAGCAGATACGCTCGATCATCATCGGCGGTACGGAGAACGTGTTCGCCGCCGCGAGCGCGGCGAGGACACCGCGCGTCGTGCACGTCTCCTCCACCGCCGTGTACGGGCTGCCCACGGTGGTCCCCACGCCGGAGGAGTACCCGCGCGAGCCCGTCGACACCTACAGCCGGGCCAAGGCCGCGGCCGAGGTGATCGCCGAGCGCCACCGCGACAACGGGATGTGCGTGCCGATCCTTCGGCCCAAGACCTTCGTGGGACCCGGCCGGATGGGCCTGTTCTCGATGCTGTTCGAGTGGGCGGAGGAGGGCCGCAACTTCCCGGTCCTGGGCAGGGGCGACGTCCGCATCCAGATGTTCGGCATCGACGACCTGGTCGACGCGGTCGTCACCGTGCTCACCGCGTCCGACGACGTCGCCAACGACACGTACAACCTGGCGGCGGCCGAATTCGGCACGCTGCGCGAGGACTTCCAGTCCGTCCTGGACGTGGCGGGCCACGGCAAGCGGGTCGTGGGCCTGCCCGCCCGCCCGGCGCTGAGCGTACTGAGCGTGCTGCAGCGGGCCAGGCTCTCACCGGTGTACGGACGGCTGCTGCACAAGCTGATGGACGACTCGTACGTCAGTATCGACAAGGCCAAGGCGAGGCTCGGGTTCACCCCCCGGCTCTCCAACCAGGACGCCATCCTGCTCACCTACGCATGGTGGCGCACCGCCCGCCACGAAAGCCCCGCAGGAGGCGGTTCCACCGGCCGCACCAGCCGGGACCCGTGGAGCCAGGGACTGCTGACCGCGGCGAAGATCTTCTTCTGAGGAGTGCGCCATGACCTTCTTGGACGAAAGAGCGAAGGCTGCCCCGGCCGGCGAAAGGCCCCGGGCCGGCGGGCCGATCGCCCTCATCAGGCCCGGCCAGTGGCCGAAGAACTTCCTGGTGGTACCGCTCCCGCTGCTCGGCGCCGCCTGGGAGTGGGACATGGCGGGCCGGGTGCTGGTCGCCATGATCGCGTTCGTACTGGCCTCGTCGCTGGTGTACGTGGTCAACGACATGGCGGACGTGGAACGCGACCGGCGCCACCCCGTCAAACGGAACCGGCCGCTGGCCTCCGGCCGGGTGAGCATGCGGACGGCGGTGGCGCTGGGCCTGGGCCTGGCCGGCCTGCTCGCTCCACTGCTCGTGCTGCTCGGCCCCGGCGGGGCCTGGCCGGTACTGCTCTACCTCGTCGTCAACGCCGCCTACAGCTGGCGGCTGAAGCACCTGCCGCTGCTGGACGTGTTCATCGTCGCCACCGGTTTCGTCCTGCGTCTGCTGGGCGGTTACGAGGCGAGTGGCCGTCCTGTCGCGGAGTGGCTGGTTCTCACGGTCCTCACGCTGTGCCTGGTGCTGATCCTGGGCAAACGACGGCATGAGCTGGGCGTCTCCGGCACCGGGCACCGCCCCGCGCTCGTCGGTTACTCGGCCCACTTCCTGGATCTGATGCTGGTGATGTGCTCGGCGCTGACCATGGTCGGGTACCTGCTCTACCTGCGCACCGAATCGGGTTACGGGACGGGCGCGCTGCTCACGGCGCCCTGCGCGCTGTTCGCGCTCTTCCGCTACCTGCAGATCGTGGTGGTCAGGAGCGAGGGCGGAAATCCCGTACGGACACTGCTCCGGGACCGCGTCATGATGACGAACTCGTCCATCTGGGGCGCCCTGCTGGTGGTGTTCCAGATCGCCTGACGCCCGGCCGGTCCGCGCGCTTCCCGAACCCGTACCGATGACCCGTGTCCGTACTCGCACCAACCGAGGATCCGAATGGCTGCACCCCTCGTGTCGGTGGTCGTCCCCATGTACAACGACCGCCGCACCGTCGACCTGTGCCTGCGCTCCGTACTGGAACAGACCTACCCGAAGCTGGAAGTGATCGTCGTCGACGACGCCAGCACCGACGACTCGGCCGAGCTGGCCGCCGGGCACCCCGTCACCCTGGTGCGGGCCGAGCGCAACGGCGGCCCCGGAGCCACCCGCAACCTGGGTGTCCGGCACGCGACCGGTGAGATCGTCTTCTTCCTGGACGCCGACCTGACCATGCACCCGGAGGCGGTCGCGCAGGCGGTCGAGCTCTTCGAGGAGAACCCCTCGTACGGCGCGGTGTTCGGCATACCGGACAAGGAGCCGTTGTTCGCCGAGACCCTCGTCGGGCAGTACCGCATCCTTCAGTACTACTACTGGCGCAAGAGCGCCGAGGGCATGGTCAGCGGCGGCTTCTACGCCCTGGGCGCGGTCCGCAGGACGGCCTTCCTCGAAGCGGGGTGGTTCAACCCGGCGCTGCGGCAGACCGAGGAGATCGACCACGCCGAACGCCTTGCCGCCCGCCGTCCCATGCTGCTGACCTCCCGCATCCGCGGGCGGCTGTCCGACGAGAGCCGGATGCGGCCGCTGCTGCGCAAGGCGTTCGTCCGCAGCCGGCTGCGGGTGCCGTTCTACCTGGACCGGGGCCGCGCGATGCAGGGCATGGAGACCGGCGGGCGGGCGGTGGCCTCGGTGATGGCCGCGCTCACCCTGGTGAGCCTGCCACCGGCCGTGGTGTGGCCGACGACGGCACTGGTGCCGGGGATCGCGCTGGTCCTCTGCGTCCTGGCGGACCTGGGCCAGTACACCTTCGTCGCCAAGGAGCGCGGCCCGGCCTTCCTGGTCTTCTTCACTCTGTGCCACCTCCTGGTCGGCACGGCCGTGGTCGCGGGCCTCGCGGCGGGCCTGGCCCAGTGGGTGCTCAGCGGGCGCTTCCGCCGCATGTACAAACAGGAGGCCACGGCATGACGGCCCATCAGACGGAACCGGTCCGGCCGTACCCGGCCGAGGAGCCGTCGCAGACGCCGGAGCCGGGCCCCGCCCCGAGCCGGGGGCGACGGGCCGGGCGGTTCCTGCGGCTGTGGTACGGGCGTGGTCTCGTCGGCCTGGCCGGACTCTGGCTCCTGTACGCGACCGTCCGGTGGCTGGTCAGCGGCCGCTGGCACTGGGCCATCCCCCTCGACGCCGCCCCGCCGCTCCTCCTGGTCGCCACCCCCGCCGTACTCCTGTCGGCGAGCGCCGCCGCCTGCGGGCGCCGCAGGCCGTGGGCCGCCGGGGTCTCCCTGGCCGCACTGCTCCTCGGACTCACCACCGGTTCCGGGCTGAACTGGCCCGCGCTGTGGCGCGGCGAGGGCGCCGTGCCGCCCGGCGCGCTCCACGTGGTGTCGCTGAACACCCAGTACTGGGGCCAGGCCACCAGCGTCGACCGGCTGTACGCCCTGCTGCACCGGCAGAAGGCCGACGTCTACCTGCTCCAGGAGCACGTGATCTGGAAGCCGGGCCTCGGCGAGGACGGGTACGTCAAGCTCGACGACGACGCGCGGCTGCGTGCCGAGTTCCCCGGCTACCACATCGCCCGCCGCGGTGAGCTGCTCACCCTCTCCCGCTTCCCGATCGTCGCCAAGCCGCCGATCGGCCCCGGGGCGGAGATCGACGCCGACCCCGCCACCCCCTTCAGCCGCGTCTTCGCCCGGGACAAGGTGATGCGCACGGACCTGCGCGTCGGCGGCAGGATCCTCAGCGTCTACAACGCGCACATCACCGTGCAGCTGGCGCCGGACAACCTGAACCCCTTCTCCGGGTTCGACTTCGACTCCTACTTCCACCGGAAGTTCACCTGGCGGCAGGAGGAACTGCGCGGCCTGGAGAAGGATCTGGACGACAACCCCCACCCCACGGTGATCGCGGGGGACTTCAACGCCACCGCGTCGATGCGCGAACTGGACGGGCTGCGGGCCAGGGCCGACGACGCACTGCGCGCCAACGACGACTTCCTGCCGCTGAGCTGGAAGTTCAACGCACCGGCCGGGTTCGAGTGGGACAGTGTGTTCAACCGTTCGCTGCCGCTGTGGCGGGTGGACTGGAGCTTCACCGCGGGCCCCGTCGATCTGCACCGCTACGCGTTCCGGCCCACCGACGGCATCTCGGAACACCGGATGCAGGATCTGTGGCTCTCCCTGTGACGGCGCGGGGCGCCATGCCGCCCGGGGGGCCGGGGCCGCCGCCCCCGGGGGACCGGGGGCGGCGGGCGGCCGGCCGGTCCCCGGTCCCCGGGCCTTCAGCAGAGCTTGACCCTCTCCATGCCGAGCAGGATCCCCTGCTCCAGATCGCTCAGCTCGGGACCCGGCTCGATGCCCAGTTCCTCGACCAGGGTCGACCGGATCCTGCGGTAGACGGCCAGCGCCTCGGCCGTGCGGTGCGAGCGGTACAGGGCGAGCATGAGCTGGGCGTGCAGATGCTCCCGGTACGGGTGCGCGGCGGCCAGCTCCATGATCTCCCCGATCAGGTCCTGGTGCCGTCCGAGATCGAGCTCCAGCCGCACACGCTCCTCGACGGCGCGCAGCCGTGCCTCCTCCAGACGGCGTGCGCCCGCATCCACCCCCGGGCCCGAAAGCCCGGCGAGAGCGGGTCCGGTCCACAGGGACAGCGCACGGCGCAGTTCCAGGACGGCCTCGCCTGCCAGACCGGCCCCGGCGAGCGACCGCGCATGGCCGACCCGTGCTTCGAACACCGCCGCGTCCAGATCGGATTCGGCCAGCCGCAGGCGGTACCCCGAGGGGTGGGTCTCGATCAGTTCCGGTGCGCCGGCCGCGGCGAAGGCGCGCCGCATCGAGGAGACGCAGATCCGTATCTGCGTACGGGCGCTCGCGGGTGGGGTGCTGCCCCAGACCGCGTCGACGAGCCGGTCGAGCGCGACGACCCAGTTGGCCTCCAGGGCCAGGACCGCCAGAACGATTTTGGTTCGCCTTCCCCCGAGATGGACGGGTTCTCCGTCAACGGTGACGCGCAGTGGGCCGAGGACATGGACAAGCACAGCAGAGATCCCCCCGTACGTGACTTCCGAGCATCGTCGGAGCCGTCCGGCGCGTCCGATCGCGCGCACGACAGCCGCTCCCTCCTCTGCGGCGACCTGTCTCCAAGTGCCGGAAGGCAAGCTGGCGTTGACGTTTCCTGCTCGGATCTCGCGTTAGCTTGGTATGGACCTATGGAGGTGTCAAGCGAATACGAAGAGTAATCACATGCTGGATTCATGGGTCTCGCGCGGGCAGGTCAACTCGCCCCCAATGCCCACAAACTGACGTTCATTCAGTCAATTGTCTAGACCTATTGACAGCCCCGGGAGGGCCCTCCTAGGGTCGCAATCCGGTGATCGAAAATGTGCCGGACATTCATACTTGGGGGTTTTGTGAACAGTCCTGGTGAATCCCGAGACGGTGTGGCCACGGTCGCGGAAGGCGCAGTCCCGCTGCTCCCCGTGAGTCTCGACGAGGCGCACTCCCCGCAGAAGGTCATGGCACACGGAGACCTGCTCCGGCGGTTCGTGGCGGGGGACGAGTTCAAGCCGATCCACATGCGCATCGGCATCATGGGCGCCTGCAACATGCGGTGCGACTTCTGCAACTTCCACTCCCCGAACGAGGAGCAGTTCTACGATCTGTTCTCGTTCAAGGACTCCATCGCCACCGGCAAGGCGGTCGGACTGCTGAGGGAGTTCGCGGCCAACGACGGCCGTGCCGTGACCTTCTGCGGCAGCGGCGAGTGCACCATCCACCCCGGGTACGCCGAGATCAGCCGGGCGGGCCACGAGGCCGGTCTGCGCATCGGGCTGATCACCAACGGCTCCAGGCTCGGCCGGCCGGCCGTCGCCGAGGCCGTGGCGGCCACCCACACCTGGGTGCGCATCGGGCTGAACGCCGGGACCGAGGCCACCTTCAACGACATCACCCGGGACCGGGAGCAGACCTTCGCGTCCTTCGTCGGGGCGGTGGGACGGCTGCGCGAGAGGGCGGTGGCCCCGGACTTCCGCATCGGCTTCAACTTCGTGATCACCCGGCAGAACCACCGGGAGATCCTCGAGGCGGCCCGCATCGGCCTCGACTCCGGAGCGCACTACGTACGCTTCGAGCCGGAGTTCTACAGCGGGCTCGGCCACGAGACCATCGAGGCCGTGATGCCGCAGATCGCGGAGTCCCTCAGGCAGGCCGCGGCGCTGTCCACGGACGCGTACGAGGTGTCGGTCCCCAAGCTCGACCGCGGCCCGATGGACCAGGTCGACGAGGTAGAGGGCGACTTCGAGCGGTGTCACTACAGCCGGTTCGTCACCGCGGTCGGCGCCGACGGCAATCTCTACCCGTGCCCGCAGGTTCACCTCAACAGCCGCTACCTGATCGGCAATGTGCTCGAGCAGGGCTACGCGGAGGTCCTCGAGGGCGGTCCGCGCGCCGAGTGGGAGGCCGCCAACCCCCGCCGTACCGACCTGTGCAAGTCGTGCTTCTACCGCCCGCAGAACGAGCTCCTGGAGCACCTCCACCGCGGACAGGTCCAACTGGACCGGGCGCTGGACTCGTATGCGGTGGAAGTCCCCAGCACCCTGCACGCCGACTTCATCTGACACGGCCCCACCAGCCGCGAAGCCCCTGCCCGTTCTCACGGAACCGGTCCGAGAATCCCCATGCAGACCAGCCACTTGCGCCGGCTCCTCACCGCCGGGCCGACGCTGCGCCACGCCCGGCCCGGCCGGGTCCGCTCCACGGTGGAGCGCCTGGCGCGCATCGAGCGCGCGCCGCTCCACGTCACCGCCGCCACCGTCTCCGTACGCGAGGGGCTGCGGCGCGAGCAGCTGACCCTGGAGTCCCCGGTACGCGGAGGGTTCCGGGCCACGCTCCTGTCACCCGAGGACGCCGGGCCCGGGCCCGCAATCCTGGTGCTCGGCGGAAAGAACGCCCGACTCGACCACCTCACCGGCGAGTCGGCGCCGGACCACCCGGACCGCAATGTCGCCGAGCACCTGGCGCGGGCCGGCTTCACCACCCTCGCCTTCGCGTACGGCATCGGCGGCGGGCTCGACACCGAGCGGCTCACCGGGCGCGACGAAGGAGCGCTGCTCGCCCACGCCTTCGCGCTCACCGGCCGCTCCCTGCTCGGAGCCCTCACCGGCGACGCGCTCGGCGCCCTGGACGTGCTCCGCGCCCACCCGCTCGTCGACCCGGACCGCACCGGACTGTTCGGGCACAGCCTGGGCGCCGCTGTCGCCCTGCACACCGCGCTCCTCACGGAACACCCCCTCCCCGTCTGCGCGGCCGGCCACCTCGGCACCTATCAGATGCTGTACGCACGGCTGCTGACCGGATGCGAGGGCGCGGCTCTGCCAGGCGTCCTGGAGTACGCGGACCTGCCCGACCTCTACGCGGCCCTCGCCCCCGCACCCCTCCAGCTCCAGTACGGAACGGCCGACCCCTACCTCGACGCGGCGGACGCCCGCGCCGCCGCCGAAACGGTCCGCCGCGCGTACACGAGAGCCGGGGCGCAGGAGCCGGACATCCTCGAACTCCCCATGGGACACGGCACCCACGGGGCGCACGCGGCGGACTTCTTCACCCGGGCCCTGGCCGCACCCACGGCGCCTCCCGCCCCCGTGCCCGCCCAGCGCATCCGTTTCGGCGTCGCCGACCGGCGCGCCGTACTGGACCGCGTCGACGCCGCACTCGCTTCGGGCGTCCTCACCCAGGGCCCGCTGGTCACCCGTTTCGAAGAGCTGACCCGCACCTGGACCGGCACGCCGGGCGCCGCCGTCGCGTCCGGCTCCGCCGCCCTGGAGATCGCCCTGCGGGTGCTCGGCGTGGCCGGCCGCACCGTCCTCGTCCCCGTCAACACGTTCTTCGCGACCGCGGCGGCAGCCGTGCGCGCCGGGGCCCGGGTCCGCTTCGTCGACGTCGAACTCGACGGCCTCGGCATGGACCCGGACGCCCTGCGCACCGCGCTCGGCCGGTACCCGGACACGGCCGCCGTGGTGCCCGTGCACATCGGCGGCATCGTCTCACCGGCACTCGACGGCGTGCTGGAACAGTGCGACGAACGCGGCATCCCCGTCGTCGAGGACGCCGCCCACGCCTTCGGCAGCGCCCTGGGCGCGCGCCCGGCCGGCAGCCTCGGGCGGTTCGGCGCGTTCTCCTTCTTCCCCACGAAGGTCGCGGTCAGCGGCGAGGGCGGGCTGCTCACCGGCTCCGGGCCCGACGACCTGGAACACGTACGGCGCTGGCGGGACCACGGCAAGAGCGCCGTCGGCTCCACCCTCCACGACCGGCCGGGCGGCAACTGGCGGCTCAGCGAACTGCACGCCGCCGTCGGCACCGTGGACCTGGAACGCTTCGCGGACACCCTGGCCGCCCGCCGCGCGCTCGCCGCGCACTACGACGTCCTGCTGGACGGGACGGCCCTCCTGCGGGCGCACACCGTGCCCGACGGCACCCGGAGCAACTACTACAAGTACCTGGTCTGCCTGGACGAGTCCGTCGACCGCGACCTGCTGAAGAGGCGACTGCGGGAGCGGCACGGTGTCCACCTCGCGGGCGAGGTCTACGACCGGCTCCTCTGCGACCACCCGTACTTCACCCAGGACACCGGGGGAGCGGACCGGACAGGGGCCTACCCCCGGGGCCGGTGGTTCGCCCGCCACCACATCGCCCTGCCCCTGTATCCGTCCCTCACCCACGGCGAGCAGGTACGGGTGGTCTCGGCGCTGCGCGGCGAACTCACGTGACACTTCCCGCCCCCGCCCCCCTCGTCCACACCTTCCGCCGCGGCGCCTGGCAGCCGTCCCTCGACACGGTGGCGCTGCCCGGCGCCACGGGAACGCGTCTCGCCCTCGTCCCGGAGATCGTGGCCGCCGCCGACCGCCGCTGGTGGGACCGGACCGCCCCCGGCCTGCCGCCCGCACCGGCCGGGCGGCGCCGGCTGCTGCTGCGCGCACTGGACCTCTTCGAACACGGCACCCTCACCGTCGGGGGGCTCGGGCCGCAGAGCGGCGACGACTTCCGCACCGCGCTGTGGCGGACCGCCGGGCTTCCGGCCCCTCTGGTCGACCGCTGGTGCGGGATGCTCCGCACGACCCTGACACAACGCCGCACACCCGAACCGGACGAGGCGCTGGCCCTGGTCTCCTTGCCGGGCAACACCTTCACCTGTCTGGACGCGGTGCTGGAGCAGGTGGAGCGCTCGGCCGCTGTGTGGGTGCGTCCCAGCAGACGCGAACCGCTCTCCGCGGCCCGGCTGGTCGCGGCCCTGCTGGCGGCGGGCTGGCCACCCGTGCGGATCGCGTTCTGCCCGGCCGGGCAGCGGGCCCTCGGAGGTCTGATCGGGCTCACCGACCGGCACGTGGTCTTCGGCGGTACCGGTGTCGCCGCTTCGGTCCGCGCGTCCGCCGCCCTCACCCTGCGCGGCCCCGGCCGGGGCTGTGCCCTGGTGCCCGAGGGCATGGACACCGCCGAGGCGGTCGACTGGCTGCTGCCACTGATCGCGGCCGACTCCGGGCGGTTCTGCAGCAACGTCCGCACCGTCGTCCACGCGGGCCCCGCGGCGCCACTGGCCATCGCCCTGGCGGCGGAACTCGACACGATCGGCCCTCCGCCCTCCCCGGGCCCGTGGCCGCTGACCGCCTTCCGCGAGCCGGGCTCCGCACAGCGGGCGGCCCGCTCCGTGGCGGACCGGATGCGCCCGGGGGACCGGCTGCTCACCCGCAGGCCCCCGGTCCTCGAAGGGCCCGGAGGCGACACCTGCGTGACTCCGCACCTCGTGCTGGTCGGCGAAGGCCCGCAGGGGCCGGACCGGCATCCGCTGATCGGCCACGAAGTGCCGTTCCCGTTCGCCGCCGTGGTGAGGGCCACGGGCCCGGCCGCCGCGGCGATCGCGGACGGATCCCTGTTCGTGTACCGACCGCCGTCCGACGGGACGGCGCAGAGGGGAACCCCATGACGACCGCACCGAGCACCCTCCTGGGCCCCGAAACGGCCTACGCCGCCATGCGCGAGAGCGTGCCGGAACTCACCGTCGACCTCGACACCTGGACGCGCCGCATGATGCGGTGGCACTTCTCACCGGGGACCGGCTCCCCGTTCTGGGTGTCCCGCCGGGACTCCCTCGGCTTCGACCCCGAGAAGGACGTCGACGGCTTCGCGGCACTGGAGCTCTTCGGCCTCTTCGACAAGGCCGGACTGCGCGCCGCCCGCGCCCGCGACCTGCGCCCGCGCGGCTACCACGGCCGTCCCTTCCGGATCTTCGAAACCGGTGGGACGACCGGCACCCCCTGCCGGATCGTCAATGTCACACGCCTCGCGTACGACGTGGAGATCTACCGCCTCATGCTCCGGGCGCGCGGCGTGGCCCGCGGCGACATCCTGGCGATGACCCCGATGGGACCGCACGCGTACGGGCACTTCGTGGAAGCCCTCGCGGACAGCTGGAACGGGGCGGTGCACGCCATCGACTTCGATCCGCGCTGGGTGAAGGCCGCGCTGCGCGCGGGCGGCGAGGCGCAGGCGTACACCGACCACCTCGTCGCGCAGACGCTTCCGCTGCTGGCCGGCGAGCGGCCCGCACTGCTCTTCACCACCCCCCGCCTGCTCATCGAGCTCGCCATGCGGCTGCCGCGCCCCCTGCACACGTACGGCGTCCGCGCCGTCTGCACCGGCGGCACCTCCTGCACGCCCGCCGAGGCCCAGTTCCTGCGCGAGGAACACCTCGTGGGCGTGGAGTGGATCGACACGTACGGCAACACGCTCGTCGGCCACGCCCTGCAGGCCGACGCCGTGCCGGGCGCGCCCGCCCTGCCGGACGGCAGCACGCACGCGTACCACCTGCCGCCCCCCTTCGCGGTGATGACGGTCGTCGACCCGCACGACCCCTGGCGGGAGGTGGCGGTGGGGGAGCGCGGCCGGGTGCGGGTCACCACGCTCCTGGAGGACCTCTTCATCCCCAACCTGCTGGAGCGGGACAGCGCCGTCAGGACCGGCCCGCACCCCTGGTTCCCCTGGGACGGCGTGGCGGCCGTGCGGCCGTTCGGCGAGGACGAGGAGGACACGGAGGAAGCCGTGGAGGGCGTGTACTGACCGACTCCCCCCCCCGCGTGCCCACCCCACCCGCGCCGAAGGACCCCCTCGTGGAACTGCACTCGAACCCTGCCCCGACGCTGCGTTCGAACGGCGTCCCCATCGCCTCCTCGCCGGACCTGTTCGGCCCCCTCGTCCCCAGTACCGACCACCTCGCCGACCCCGCGGCCCTGCGCCGGCGCCTGCGCGCCGACGGGTACGTGTACCTGCCGGGGATCTTGGACCGGGCCGAGGTGCTGCGCCTGCGCGGTGCGTACTTCTCGCTCTTCCCGGCCGGCTACCTGGCCGACGGCACCCGCCCCGAGGACGGCGTCTTCTCGGGCAGCGTCCCGGACGGGCTCCCCGAGTACGGCGTGGCGGGGCACCCCGCCCACGCCTTCGTACGCTCGGCCGCCTTCCGGCGTTTCCTGGACGACCCCCTCCTCACCGGCCTCGCCGAGACCCTTCTCGGCGGCGGCGCCGAGATGCTGCCCCGCCGTATCCTGCGCCACTTCCACCGCGGGACGGGACGGGCCTCCCGCGCCCATGTCGACCTCGACTACATGGACGCCGTCGCCGCACCGCCCCGCGTGCTCACCATGTGGATCCCGGTGGGCGACTGCCCGAGGCGGACCGGCTCGCTCGTCTACCTGGAGGGCTCCCACACGCTGGCACCCGAGGAGTACGCGCCGCTGCGCGACACCACGGACCGCCCCGGCGACCGGCGGCCGATCTCCCACGACCTGGAACTGACAGCCCGTCATCTGGGCCGCCGCTGGCTGTGGACCGACTTCGCCGCCGGTGACCTCATGGTGCACGTGCCGCAGATCATCCACGCCTCGCTGGACACCATGACCACCACCATGCGCCTGTCCGCCGACGTCAGGTTCCTCCGCTCGGGAGACACACCCGACCCGCGCTGGCTGCGTCCCTGGTCGGCGGACGACGGAGCATGACCCCACCGGCCCCCGATCGGAGCACCCACATGTCCACGTCACCCGAACCGGCCGTTCCCCGGCTCGCCGAACGCCTCACCGCCTACGCCGTACTGGCCCACGACCCGGCCGTGCCGGCCATCGCCGCCGACTACTGGGCCAGGAGCGAGGCCCATTACCGTACGGTCGACGCCGCGCTCGCCACCTTCGTGGCGGACGCGCCCGCCGCCGCGCGGCCGTACGGGGAGGTCCTCGCCGACCCCACGCGCGCCGCCGCGCAGCACGCGCTGCGCGAGAGCCTCACCACGCTGCTCGACGAGCGCCCGGAGCAACGGAAGCGGCTGGCGGCGGCGGTGACGGAGGCCGACCGGCACATCTGGATCGACTACCACCTCGGCGCCGCGTACACCGCGCAGCCGCTCCCGGCGGCGTCCGGGGCACCCGGCCCCCGCCCGCGTCCCGGGACCGCCGCCGCCCACGTGGTGATCCCCTTCCGGGACCGCGCGGGCGGCCTGCGGACCCGCAATCTGCTGGCCTGCCTGCGAGCGCTCGCCGACCAGGAAGGCGGACCCGGCCACCGGGTCACCGTGGTGGAGGCCGACAGCGAGCCCCGCACGCGCCGGGTGCTGGAAGGCGTCGTCGACCGTTACGTCTTCGCCCGCAAGGACGGTCTGTTCAACAAGGCGTGGGCGGTCAACGTGGGCGTCGTCGAATCGGCCCGGGACGCCGTGTCCGAGCCCGCGTACGTGTGCGTCCTGGACGCCGACATCCTCGTGGACCGCTTCTTCGTCGCCCGCAACACCGCACGCCTGCGCGACGGCGGCCACGGCACCCACCTGCCGTACCGCTGGTCGCTCTCCCTCGACGCGCCGTCCACGCTGCGCGCCATCGCCCTGCGCAACGACGACGGCGCCGCCGACGTGCCCGCGTCCGTCCTGCGCGGCCTGCTGCTGCGGGAGCCGCCCGGCGGCTGCGTGTGGCTGCGCACCGACGTCTTCCACGCGGTGGGCGGCTTCGACGAGCGGTACGAGGGCTGGGGCGGTGAGGACGACGACGTGGTCGCCCGCCTGGGCGCCGCCGCCTCGCTGCGCCGCTACGACGACGCGCTGCTGCACCTCGACCATCCCCGGCCCGCGATGACCCGGGACGACGGCGCGCCGTTCAACGCCCATGTCGAGCCGATGAGCTGGACCCCGGCCCACGGATACGGCGACCGGCGGAAGTTCACCGTCACCACGCCCTGACCGGCGCCCCGCCCAGGGCGTCCGAGCGGTGTGCCGCCACGATGACGTCGTCGACGAGAACGGCCTCGGCCACCGGGCAGACCGGTGGCCGTCCGGCCGCGACGGCCGCGACGAAGTCGGCGACGAGCGGCAGATGAGGATTGGCGTCCGGCTCGTACCGCACCCGCCGCGTGCCCTCGGGGCCGGTCGCGGTCAGCTTCCCCGAGTCCAGCGGGTCCAGGACGAGGGAGCGGCCGCCGCCGTGGAACGCGACGCGGTCCACCGGGGGCCCGCCGCTCCACTCCATCAGACAGCGCGCGCGCAGTCCGGGCCACCCGAGCTCCACCTCGGCCCTGCGCTCGGCGCCCGCGGCGAAGCGCCGGCCCAGCCGCGCGCTCACCCGCGCGGGCCGCCCGAACAGCATCAGCAGCAGGTCCAGGCGGTGGCTTCCCGCATCGGTGAGCACCCCGCCGCCCGACACGGCGGGGTCGGTGCGCCAGCGCATCGGGTGGCCGGGACCGGGCTCGAACGTGCACCGGAAGTGCACGTCCACCCGGTCCGGCGACCAGCGGGCCAGCTCCCGGCGCACCTCCCGCACGACGGGGGCGAGCCTGCGGTAGTACGCGACACCCGCGCCCGCCCCGCCCGCGGCGAGGGCGGCGCCGCCGGGGCGCAGGGACCCCGCCAGTGGTTTCTCGATCAGCACGGGCAGCCCGGCGTCCAGCGCGGTGGCGGCCAGCGGCACATGGTGCACGACGGGGGTGGCGACGTACACCGCGTCCGTACCGGTCACCAGGCCCCGCGGGTCATCGCCGGACGCGGCGATGCCCCACCGCCCGGCGGCCGCCGCCGCGCGCGCCGGATCGCGCGCCCACAGGAACACCGGCTCTTCCCCCAGCGCGCGCAGCGCGGGCAGCACCCGGCGGGACACGATGTCGCCGGCCCCGGCCATGCCCCACCTCACGGACGGCGCCTCACGGCACGATCGCCACCTTCAGCGTCTCGCGCGGCGGGCCGTCGTACGGGGCCGGCCCGGCGTCCGGGTACAGTGCGCGGCTCGCCGACAACTGCTCCATCGCCCGGGGCAGCTCCTCCAGGGCGTACGTGTGGGTCAGCAGCTCGGGAAGGAACAACTCCTTGGTGCGAGCCAGTCGTTCGGCGGTCTGGAGCGCCTGTGCGCGCGCGGCGTCGAGGGGCTCGGCGGAGCTGTGCACCCGCAGCCCCTTGCGCTCCCAGGCCACCAGGTCGACGGTGACCCGGGTGTCCACGTGGTGGGTGCCGAGCATGACCACGAGACCGTTCTGCCGTACGAGCCCCACACCGGCGTTGAAGGTCGTCGGCGTGCCCACGGCATCGATCGCCACATCGAACTCCGCTCCTGTCCCGAGGAGTTGCTCCGTACTGCCGTCGACCCGGCGCGTGGCGTCCGCTCCGAACCGGGCCGACCGCTGAAGGCGCCAGTCGTCGAGGTCGACCGCGGTGATGTGAGAGGCCCCGCGCAGCGCCGCCATGCGCAGCGCCATGAGGCCGACCGGGCCCTGGCCGAGGACGGCGACCCGGTCGCCGAGCCGCACACCGCGAGTGGCGTGCACGGCCAGCGGCAGCAGCTGGAGGATCGCGCCCTGTTCGAAGGGAACCGCGTCGGGCAGCGCGCCCACGGATATCTCGCGGGCCAGGGCGAATTCGGCGTAACCGGTGGTCAGCGGCGTACGGACGAAGACGCGCCGCCCCGGTGCGACACGGGTCACTCCCGGTCCGACCGCCTCGACCACACCGGCGATCTCATGGCCGTAGCAGCCCTGGGCGCAGTGGTCGCGCAGCCCGTAGTAGTGGTAGTACGCGAGGTCGCTGCGGTTGCAGACGGTGCAGGCCCGTACCCGCACCAGCACCTCCAGGGGACCGGGCACCGGCACCGGGGCGTCGGTGACCAGGCGGATGTCACGCCTGTCGACGAGCTCATACCGTCGCATGGTTCTTCTTCTCCTCCGTGTGCGGCAGCGTGATTCTGCGCGCGATCGGGCCGGCCGCGGCGGCCACCGCGAGGGCGGTGGCGAACACGGCGGCGAAGGCCGCCGTGTCCTGCCCCGCGCGCACGTGCGCCGCGTTGAACAGCGCCCCGCACAGGCCGACGAGCAGCACGCTGGACAGACTGTCGGACAGTTGCAGCGAGGCCGAGTTCCGGCCCTGCCGGTCCGTGGGCGAGTGTTCGAGAGTGAGGACCCCGACACCGGGGAGCAGCAGCCCCATCCCGAAGCCGGCGACGGCGAGGCCGACGGCGACGGTCACGGCGGGCATCGCCCGCAGCGTGCCGCTCAGGGCCAGGGCGGCACCCGCGCCGTGGACCAGTGCGCCGATGAGGACGGCCCGCTCGCGCGGCCAGGGCAGCCGGGGGCGGCCCTGCAGCCAGGAGGCGGCGAACCAGGTGAGTGCCGCCCCGGTGAGCGACATGCCCGCCATCCCCGGTGACCACTGCCGTTCGTTCACCAGCATCAGCGGGATGTAGGTCTCGATGGTGAAATACGCGCCCGCCGAGACGCCGCGCAGCAGCACCAGCGACGGGATGCCGCGCCGCGCCCTCAGGGTGCCCGGGGGCAGCAACGGCCGCAGACCAGCGGCCAGCAGGATCAGCCCGGTGGCCGCCGCGGCCACGCGGTACGGTACCGACTGCGCCCCCGCGTACTGCAGCAGGCCGGCCCCGAGGGCCACCGCCAGCGCGGGCACGACCCGGAGTCCGCTCGTCCGCCCGCCGCCCCCGGGGCTCTCCCCGACGCCGTCCGGCCGCAGGCGCCCCAGCGGCCGCGCGAGCAGAGCCAGCGCGAGCACCCCGAGGAGCGCGATGCCGTGGAACACCCAGTGCCACGACAGACCCTGGACGACGGCCCCGGCGACCGGCGGGCCCACCATGGACGGAACGATCCAGCACGCGGTGATCAGCGAGAACATGCGCGGCCGCAACTTCGTCGGGTAGAAGCGGCCGACCACCACATACAGTGCCACGGTCACCGCACCGCCGCCGAGCCCCTGGACGTACCGCCCCAGCAGGAAGGGCAGGGTGGAGGCCGCGGTCCCGGACAGCAGCGCGCCACCGGAGAAGCACAGCAGCCCCGCACACAGGGCGGGCGCGGGACCGCGCCGGTCGGCCCAGCCGCCCGCGAGTACGGTTCCGACGATGCCGGTCGTGAGGAAACCGCCGAACGCGAGGGCGTACAGGCCGAGTCCGCCGAGGTCCTGGACGGCGATGGGCATGACCGTACTCAGCGCCAGGCCGGCGAACGCGACCAGGACGAACGTACTGCCCACCGCGAGCGTGCAGGCCCGGTAGGGGCGGGAGAACACCCCCGGCGCGGCCGTTGTGGTCATGGCGTCCCCGTGGCGGCATGCATGGTCGTCCCCCCGTCGCCAGAAATGGATCACGGGGAGGTTTGCACAGGCTGCCCGGCGCGTCAATCGAGGTCGCGGATCCGTCAACTCGCTTTCTGGAGCGCTCATTTCGACACGAATCGCATCGCGGACACTCCTTGACATCCCAGATTGGTATAGGCCAATATCCGTCCTGGCCTATACCAATGCTGTCGCGGTCTTCCGATCCATCGGCCCCGCACCCCGCCCCTCTCGGAGGACCCTCATGGCAGAGAACAGCCACCCGGAACTCATGCGGCTGGCCCACTCCGTACTCCAGCCGGGATTCGTGGGGACCACCGCACCGGACTGGGTGCGCCGCAGGATCGCCGAAGGTCTCGCCTCCGTCGTCCTGTTCGGCCGCAACATCGTCAGCCCCGAACAGGTGGCCGCGCTCACCGCGTCGCTGCGCGCCGAGAACCCCGACCTCGTCATCGCCATCGACGAGGAGGCCGGCGACGTGACCCGCATCGAGGCGCGCACCGGAGCCTCCCGGCCCGGCAACCTCGCCCTGGGCGCCATCGACGACACCGACCTCACCGAACAGGTCGCCCGCGACATCGGCCGCGCGCTGCGCGACATCGGTGTCTCGCTGAACTACGCGCCCAGCGCCGACGTGAACTCCAACCCGCTGAACCCGGTGATCGGCGTCCGCTCCTTCGGCGCGCGCACCGACGTCGTCTCCCGCCACACCGCGGCCTGGATCCGCGGACTGCAGTCAGCCGGCGTCGCCGCCTGCGTCAAGCACTTCCCCGGCCACGGCGACACCAACGTCGACTCCCACCACAGCCTTCCGCGGGCGACGGCCGACGCCGCCGAGATCGCCAGGACCGCCCTGCCGCCGTTCGTCGCCGCCATGGAAGCGGGCGTACGCACGGTCATGACCGCCCACATGCTCATCCCGGCGTACGACGACGAGCTGCCGGCCACACTCAGCCACCCGATCATCAACGACCTGCTCCGCGGCGAACTCGGCTTCACCGGCCTGGTCGTCACGGACGGCATCGAGATGGGCGCCGTCTCCGGCCGCTACGGCATCGCGGGCGCGACCGTCAAGGCGGTGGCCGGCGGCGCCGACGCGGTGTGCGTCGGCGGCGAGAGCGCCGAGGAGTCCACCACCCAGGAGCTGGCCGACGCGCTCGTGCGCGGTGTCCTGGAAGGAACCCTGCCCGAGGCGCGCCTCGCCGAAGCCGCCTCCCGGGTGGGCGAGTTCGCCGCCTGGTCCGCCGAACTCGCCCGCAACGCGAAGCCCGACGAGAACGCCTCCGACATCGGCCTGGTGGCGGCCCGGCGCGCGGTCCGGGTGCACCGGAACCCGGACACCGGCACCGAGCTGCCCCTCGTGGGCGACGCGCATGTCGTCGAACTGTCCCCGGTGATGAATCTCGCCATCGACGGCGGCACCCCCTGGGGCGTGGCCGGCCCGCTGCGGGACCTGCGCCCCGGCACCACGTCCGTACGCATCGGCGAATCCGAACTCGCGGAGGAGGAAGGTCTGTTGGACCGGGTCGCGCTGGCGCCCGCCACCGGCCGCGCGCTGGTCGTCGTCGTCCGCGACGCGGCCCGCTACCGCTGGATGTCGCAGGCCCTGGCCGTCCTCGTACGCCGCCGCCCCGACGCGCTGGTCGTCGAGATGGGCGTCCCCGCGGGCGACCGCCCCGGAGCCGTGCACCTGGCCACGCACGGCGCGACACGCGTCTCCGGCATCGCCGCCGCCGAGGTGCTGGTCGGCGCCGTCTGACCGGACGGGGCGGCCGTGCGGCCGCCCCCGCACACGTACCACGCGGTTGACCCACTCAGCCGCAGCACATCCGAGCCTGGGAATGATTGCATGCCGACGCCCGACCCCTACCTGCACCGAGCCTCTTCGGACATCCCCTACTTCAGCTCCGACGGTGAGTCGTACCTGGCACAGAAACCCTTGCGGGACCTCCGGAAGACACGACCGCTCCGAGTGCTCTCCGAACAGGACTTCGCCTTCTGGCAGACCTACGGCTACGTCATCGTGAAGCAGGCGATCCCCGCCGCGGCGGCGGAACGCCTGCTGGAGTTCACCTGGGACTTCCAGGGCCTCGACCCCGCCAGGCCGGACAGCTGGTACGCGGAACGGCGGTTCCGGTCGGATCTGGAAAGAGACCTGCACGTCTACGGATTCGTCGAGGCGTACCACCACCAGCTCATATGGGACAGCCGCCAGACGCGGCGAGTCTACGACGCGTTCGTCGATGTGTGGGACTGCGAAGAGCTGTGGGTGACCCTGGACCGGCTCAACCTCAACCCGCCCAACATCAGGGACCGCGATCGCGCGCTCATCGCGCCCACGGACAGAGGCTTCGACATCGAGCTCCACTGGGATGTCGACAGCACACTCAGCGTGCCGCCCCAGAGAGTCCAGGGGATCATCGCGCTGAACGACACGCAGCCGGACCACGGCGGTTTCCAGTGCTCGCCCGAACTGTTCCGCACGTTCGACCAGTGGAAGGCATTCCAGCCGGCGGACCGTGATCCGGTCCGGCCCGAGGCCGACCGCACGGAGTTTCCCGTGGTCCGGCCGGAACTCGAGGCCGGCGACCTGCTGATCTGGAACGGTCTGCTGGCGCACGGGGTGGAACGCAACACCTCGGAGAACGGTGTGCGGGCGGTCCAGTACCTCTCCATGATGCCCGCGCTGGAGTCGCACCAGGAGATGAGACGGTCCAGGGTCGACTCGTGGCGCCGGCTCAGCACGCCGGACTGGAACAAGACGCTGGTCGGCGACGCGACGAAGCACGAGTCCCTCAGGTACGGCAGGGCCACTCTGAACGACCTCGGTGCGAAGCTGCTGGGGCTCGCGTCCTGGAGCGGGAAAGAACTCGAAGGGGCGACCGGAGACCTGGCATGCGCAGAATCTGTCTGACTCTCCCCACGAACAGGGCGTGTGCCGACACGATATCGGCGATGGGCGACGAGGCGGATTACGCGGCGAAGAACTTCGACGTCGAGGTGCACCTGCTGATCCTCGACTCCTCCGACGAGGACGCGTTCGCGGAGCACGCCAGGACCGTAGACGAGGAGCAGAGGGCGCCGAACGTGATCGTCCATCACCTCGGCGAAGCCCAGCAGAGGGATTTCCTGCGGCAAGTGATCCACCGGGCCGGCGTCGCCAAGCCGGACCTGCTGCTCGATCTCATGCTCCCGGCCGACGTCTCCTACGGTGCCTGCACCAACCGGGCGTTCTTGATCGCCAGCGCGCTCGGGTGCCGGTCGGTACACCGCAGGGACTCGGACAGCAGCTATCAGCTCCTGAACGGCGACCCCGTCTTCCCCATTCACCATGAGCTCATGTCGCTCGGGAAAAGAGCCGCCGACGCGGCGAACGCCGTGTCCCGGACCGAGCTGGATCCGGAACACGCGCACAGACCGGTGGCGTTGGTGGGCAGCTCCTTCGTCGGTGAGCTGTCCGTGGACATCGGTGAGGTCCAGCGGCTCGACCGCGAGATCTACTACGACATCGTCGGCCTGTGGGCTCCCGGACAGTGGCCGGACGAGAAGAAGAGGCAGCTGGTCGACGAGTCCTTCAGGGGAGCCGGCACCGACACGTTCGTCGAGGACCACTCCCTGCTGACCACCGTCGACCCCATGCGGGTGGACATGTGCAACATCAGTTTCCATCACGAGGTGTACGAGCTCGTCCCCCTGCCACCGGCCACCGACACCATCGGCAGTGACTACTTCCTCATGCACCTGATACACGACGCCAAATTACCCGGCGTCCTGCACAACCGGAACATCGTGAATTTTTACACGGCCGAGCGGAGAACCGACCCCGGATTCCTGGCCTACCAGCTGCGATTGACGAAGTTCTTCCTGTCGATGCTCTATTTCAATTTCATCTACGACAGGATGGCGACGGCCGGCGATTCGCTGCTCGACGACCGGCATCGCGTCCGAGCTTCCGCGATCGTCGAATTCGCCAGGGAAAGCACCCGGTTGGACCGGGGAGAGAACGTACACCGGCTGGACGTCCTCGACCGGTCCTACCGAAAGCTGGGAGGCAGGTATGCCGAGTTCGCCGGCGTCCTGGCGTCACGCGGCAGGCGGCTGCTCCAGGAAGCCCAGGAGGACATCGAGGACTTCGCACTCCTGACCGAAGCCTGGGAACCGCTGATGCGGGCGAGCAGGACCATGGACGTCCACCGGTCATGGAGGTGAGTACGCGCGTGCGCGCCGCCCCCGAAGCCGCTTCCGAGGGCCGGGTGTTCTTCGGCCCCGTGGGAATCGAAGGGCGATACGCGTCATTGGCGCGGGAGCTGCCCGGGATGTCCGCCCGACGCGCAAGGAAAGCCTGGCACGAGCGCGGCCCCGTCCACGTGCCCAGGACGGCCGCACCGGGAGATCCGGTCCGGCTGTTCCCCTGCGCCGCCCACACCGCCGACCGCATGGCACGGGGTTTCAACGGCCCCGGCCCGCTCCCGTACGCATGGATGGACGGCGAATGCCCGGAAGGCCGTGCGTAGATGGGCCGGAAGGTGAATATACGGCACATCTCCGAAGGCGACTGGGACGGGATCGTGGCGCTGGAAGCCAGCATCTACATCGAAAGCGAGTTGTCGGAGGAACGGGAAGCGCTGGAGTCCAGGGCTCACGCCTCACCGGACACCTGCTTCGTGCTGGATTGTGAGCAGCAGATAGTCGGCTACTCGCTGGCGTTGCCCTACCCGACGTTCCACTATCCGGATCTGACCCGGGTGGAAGAGACCACGTTTCACTCGCGAAACCTGCATCTGCACGATCTGGCCGTCGCCGAAAGTTTCCGTGGCAGGGGTCTGGCGAAACGTCTCATACGCCACCTGACGGCAACGGCCAGATCGAAAACGTATGAGCGGATGTCCTTGGTATCGGTGGGGGGAAGTGACACCTTCTGGTCGGCGAACGGATTCGAAGCCCATCACGAGGTCAGCCTGCCGAAGAGTTACGGCACGAACGCGGTGTACATGTCCAAGACGGTGAGCCTTCTCCGACCTGACGGTGCGTCGAGGTGGTGACGGCGAAGGGCTGTACGGAACGACGAAGCCCCTGACCGGCGGGTTCTCGACCAGGACCGCCCCGTCCGCCAGGAGACCGGAACCCGGAGGCGGCGCCTGCCCCGGCCGCCGGGCCCACCTGCCCCTGACCCCCTTGCGATGCGGTGACGCCTGCGCCCAGCTCGCCACGGGGTTCGGCACCGCGGCAGCCCTCGCCCCACCCCTGACCGAGGGGAAGGAGAGGGAGACGGTCCGGACGAAGGCGCCGGCCGGGCGGGCGCCGCGCCCCCGCGGACACTCCTGACGGCACCGCGCGGGGCCCTCCCCGGGGCCGTGGCGCCACGCGCCCCGGCCCCGGGGACCGGGACACGTAGAGTGGGCAGATCGTGTGCCGTCCCGCGTCGCGGGACGGAGCGGTGCGCGGGGACAGGGCTGCGCAGCGGCAGCGTGCGCAGGCGACATGGACGGGGAAGCGGTGTGTACGAGGACGGGCAGCGCGGCCATCACGGTGCGGCGAGGGCGCTGAGATGAGTCTGTTCGCCATCAGCGACCTTCATGTCCGCTATGCCGACAACCGTGACATCGTCGAAGGTCTGCGACCGGAGTCGGACGACGACTGGCTGGTGGTCGCCGGAGACGTCGCGGAGACCTTCGACGACATCGTGTGGGCGCTCGGGACACTGAACGACCGCTTCGCCAAGGTCATCTGGACCCCCGGCAACCACGAACTGTGGACCCCGCCGAACGACCCGGTCAAGTTCCGCGGCGAGGAGCGCTACCTGCACCTGGTCCAGACCCTGCGCGGCCTCGGAGTGGTCACGCCCGAGGACCCCTACCCGGTGTGGCAGGGCGCTGACGGGCCGGCCGTGATCGCGCCGCTGTTCGTGCTGTACGACTACACGTTCCGGCCCGAAGGCACGTACACCAAGGAAGAGGCGCTCGCCGTCGCCCACGAGGCGGGCGTGGTCGCCACCGACGAGTACCTGCTGCACCCCGACCCGTACCCCAGCCGTGAGGCGTGGTGCCGGGCGCGACTGGCCTGCACCCGCTCGCGGCTGGACCGGATCGACCCCGCCCTGCCCACCGTGCTCGTCAACCACTTCCCGCTGGTGCGCGAGCCCACCCGCGTCCTGCACTACCCGGAGTTCGCGCTGTGGTGCGGCACCGAGGCCACGGCCGACTGGCACGTGCGGTACCGCGCGATCACCGTCGTCTACGGACATCTGCACATCCCGCGCACGATCGAGTGCGACGGGGTGCCTCACCGCGAGGTGTCGCTCGGTTACCCGCGCGAGTGGCGCAGCCGGCCGGTCGCGCCCGCCGGACTCTGCCGCATACTCCCCGGACCGGGGAGGTGGCGGTGACCGCCGCCCTCGGCCGGCGCGGGCTGCTCACCCGGTTGCTCCCCGACGACGTGATGGTCAGTGAGCTGTTCACCGACCCACCGGACGTCGCGCTGTTCCCGCAGGAGGCCGAGGTCGTGGCCGGCGCCGTCGAGGCACGGCGGCGGGAGTTCGCGACCGTACGGCGGTGCGCGCGCACCGCGCTGGCCCGGCTCGGCGTGGCACCCGGGCCGATCCTGCCCGCCCGGGAAGGTCCGCCGTGGGCGCACCGCGCGCCGAAATGGCCCGACGGCGTGGTCGGAAGCATGACGCACTGCGACGGATACCGCGCCGCGGCGGTGGCCCGGCGTCCGGCGGTCGCCTCGGTGGGCGTGGACGCCGAACCGAACGCTCCCGTGCCCGACGGCGTGGCGGAACTGGTGATGCTGCCCGAGGAGCGCGGCATCCTCGAACGGCTCGTCGTGGCCGAGCCCGCGATCGCCTGGGACAGGCTGCTGTTCAGCGCCAAGGAGAGCGTCTTCAAGGCGTGGTACCCGCTGACCGGCCGCTGGCTGGACTTCAGCGAGTGCGTGATCGAGCCCGATCCGGTCCGGGGAACCTTCACCGGAACCCTCAAGGTCCCCGGACCGGTCGTCTCCGGGAAGCGGATCGACCGCTTCGAGGGGCGGTGGCGCAGTTTGGCCGGTGAGGGCCCCGGCCATCTGGCCACCGCGGTCGTCGTCCGCGGGCGAGGTCCGCTCTGCTGACTCCGCGCGCCGCCCCTGAGCCCTGACGGGGCGGGGCCGAAGCGCCCGCCCCGCTCACGGCACGCGCCCGCCCGGCCGCCCCGGGTGTCAGCCGATGTACGCCGGCGGTTGGCGGTCCTTCCACGGCACGGCCTGCTCCAACTGCGCGGCCACCTGGAGGAGAAGGTCCTCCCGGCCGTGCGCCGCGACGAGCTGCACCCCGATGGGCAGGCCCTCCACGCTCTGGCCGAGAGGCAGGCTGACGGCCGGGTTCCCCGACACGTTGAACGTGGCGGTGAACGGCCCGTGCGTGAAGATGCGGCTCAGCCAGGAGCGCACCGAAGGGTGGGAGCGTCGTAGTCCAGGGTGCTGTGCGGAGCGGGCAGCCGGGCCAGCTTCGGCGTGACCAGCAGGTCGTACTCCTGGAAGAACCGGCCCACGGGCCGGGTCACCCGGTGCTGGGCCTCCATCGCCCTCATGACGTCCAGCATGGTGAACGCCTCGGTCTCGGCGAGCACACGGCGCGACACCGCTTCCAGCGACGAGGCGTCGGGCCGGCGGGACGCGCCCCTCGGCACTGCGCCACCTGTGGTGACGGCGGTGAGCATGGCGGCCTCGACGACCGCCTCGCCATCGACGTCCAGCCCTGTCTCGGTCACCGTGTGGCCGATCCGCTCCAGCACCTTGCCGGCGGTCACCGTGGTCTCCGCCACCTGGGCGTCCACCGATCCGCCCGTCCACGCCGAGGTGGTGAGTGCCACCCGCAGCCGTCCCGGATCGGTACGGATGACCTCGGCCGGCCTCCCCACGAAGCCGCGCCGGTGGTCCGGGCTCTACGCGGCCCAGTGCCCGGGCCGCTGGAGCGCCGCCGGGATCCTGGTCGCCAGGTCACCCCGGGCGGCGTTCAGCTGCGGCTGCGTGAGGAACAGGGCTCCCGTCAGATCCGCCCCGCACAGGTTTGCGTCCCGCAGGTCCGCACCGATGAGGTCCGCCTCCCGCAGGTCCGCCCCGGACAGGTCGGCGGCGATCAGGTAGGTGCCGCGCATGCTGGCGCCGCGCAGCTTGGCGTTCCGCATGCGCTTGCCCATGAGGTCGGCGCCCCGGTGGTCCTTCTTGCGGCCGGGCACTTCGGCGCGGGCGAGCTCGCTGGCCCGCAGCAGCAGCGCGTTCACTTCCCCGCGCAACGCCATCACGTCGACGGCGAGAAACGACTCGGCCGTGTCCCGGGTCATCGCGTCGATCCGGTCGTAGGCGCGACGCAGATCGCGGTGGACGGGCCGGGCGGCCGGGAGGTCCATGGCCTCGGCGATGTACCGCAGCAGCTCGTGCAAGTGCCGCATGACCGGGAAGACCTCGTACATCGTGCGGGCCGAAGCCGGCTCCTCGCGCCAGCTGCGGCCCTCGAAAGTCACCTGGGAGACCTTCTGCCCGGCCCCGAAACAGTCGAAGACCGTGCAGCCGTTGTAACCGCTGCCTCGCAGCCGCTCGTGGATACCGCAGCGGAAGTCCTGCTGGAGGTTGCTGCACGGGGTACCGGCGGCCTTGTTCGCGGCGAAGTCCGCCGAGCGGGCGAAGGGCAGCGCCACGCAGCACAGGCCGAAGCAGTTCCCGCAGTCGGCCTGCAGGTCGGGGTTGGCGGCGTTCGGGGTGTGCTGGGACAAGACGGTTGCTCTCCTGGTGATGCAGGGCGGGGGACCACTGCTGAACCCCCTGCGATGTCCGGCCCTGTGCGCGGGGGAAGGCAGCCTCCCATCTTATCCGGCCCCGTGCGCCGCCAGCACTTGCCTCCCGTCGGCCCGCTCCCGTCTCCGGAGGTACGGGCGCGATGCCCGCCCGGCTCACCCGAGCACGCCGCAGGAAGCGCCCTCCGGCCTGCGCCTCTGCCCGGCCGGGACGGCCCCGGGGCCCGGGGTCCCGGCCGCCGCCGGCGCGGCTGCTCCAGCGTCGGCGTCACTCCTGGCGTACGGGCCCGAGCCGTCTCACGACCTGGGCGGCCGGAACACGGCGCCCGCGGGCGGACGCGAAGAGGTTCACCGCCGTCGCGGTCACGGCCAGGCCCGCCGCGAGCAGCAGTCCCTGGGGCGGGACCGCATCAGAGCACGGCTTCGAGACCGGCGCTCCTGTCGTCGTCGGAGTCGGGCGCGGTCCTCACCTCCTCGGCGTGGACGCCCGGGGCAGGCGGGCGCTGAGCAGCGCAGCCACAGGTACAGGCCGGTGACAGCCGGTGACGGCCCGCGGGCCCGTCCTGTCACTCGGGACGTGACGGACTCGAAGACGTCGGCCTCTTCGAGGACGGCGGCGACCAGCGTCATGCCGAGCACCAGGGAGGTGTCGCCCCGGACGCGCGGCGCCCCCGCAGCCGGTCCGGCCCACTGGCCGCGACGCCACCGCCGGCCCGCAGGGGCCGTGCCCGTGAGTTCGCGGTGACACCGGGCAGGCGCACCGGTCCAGGCAGGCGGCTCACGACGCGTGGTCGATCTCGCTACCGGGCCGGAGGGTGCTTGCGCCTGGGGTCCAATCGGTAGTCGGGACAGTCGCGGTTTTGGCACGCACCCGGGCCCCATACGGGAACGAACACCCCGAGGGTCTTGTGGCGGTGGACCGCGGCCGGTACGGACTGCTGGCAGGCCGGACACACGTACGTGTCGACCTTGTGCTTCATCTTGACCATTTCTTTACGATATGCCTGAAATGTCACATCGGGAAGTGGTCGGTTTCCTGACCGACTCGCGCGCGACGGTGCTTCACCGTCCTGATCCGGTGAACCAATGGGTGGCGCGGGGGCGTCCACCGCAGGTGGTGCGCAGCCCGCCTCGACCTGCTCGTCGGCCGCGGAGGCGTCACTCCGCTCGTCAGCCGGTTCCGGGAGGCGCACGGGGGCCGGCCTCGTGAGGCTGAGCACCACGGAGCCCGTCAGGACGATGACGATGACCGCGAGGCTGATCGGTGAGGGGATCTCGGGGATGCTGGGACTGATCATCTTGTGGGACGCCTGGAGGATGAGCTTGCCGCCGATGAAGGCGAGGATGATCGCCAGGCCCTTGCTCAGGTAGCGGAAGCGGTCCAGCAGCCCCGCGAGCATGAAGTACAGCGCCCGCAGGCCGAGGATGGCGAACGCGTTGCTGGTGTAGACGATGAACGCGTCGTCGCTGACCGCGAGGACGGCCGGCACACTGTCGACGGCGAAGATCAGGTCGGCGGCCTCGATCGCCGCGACCACCGCGAGCAACGGGGTCGCTGTCCGCTTGCCGGCCTCCTTGACGAAGAACTTCGCCCCGGCGTACTCGTCCCGGACCGGGATGATCTTGCGGAGCATCCGTACGGCGAAGCTCTTGCCCGGGTCGAAACTGTCCTCCTCGTCCTTGAGGAGTTTGTAGGTGCTGTAGAACAGGACCGCTGCGAAGGCGAACAGCACCGCGGTGAAGCGGCTGACCACGGCGACGCCGAGGGAGAGGAAGATGCCGCGGAAGACCAGGGCGCCGATGACGCCGAAGAACAGCACCCGGTGCTGGTACGCGCGGGGCACCTTGAAGTAGGCGAAGATCACGGCGAAGACGAAGAGATTGTCGACCGACAGGCTCTTCTCCAGCAGCCAGGCCGTCGTGTACTCGGTGCCCGCCGTCGTACCAAGAACGACGAAGACGACGGCGCCGAAGATCAGAGCGAGGCTCACCCACAGGCCGCTCCACGCGGCGGCCTCCTTGAAACCGATGACGTGCGCGGTGCGGTGGGACAGCAGATCCACCGCCAGCGACACCACCACGGTCGCGGCGAAAGCCCCCCACAGCCACAACGGGACCTCAAGCACACCGAACACCCTCGTCGTGGGCCGTTCGTGAACGCCGGCCCGTATATCGAAGTGTGCGGCATTGCGCTCTCGGGAGCACGCGGAGCGGACTCGGCGCCACGAAGGCCACCCCGGCGCGAAGCGCGTCGACGCGGTCGTGGCCGGACGTGGGGGCCCACAGGGCGTCGCGGATGTCAGAGGCGCCCACCACGTGGAGTTCCCGGCCACGGCGGCCGCCCAGGCTCCCCTCGGCCGCCGGACCACAGCGAACCCACCGTCGACGGCCCGCCTCCGGCCGGAGCGCCCGGCGGGAGCGGCACCATCGCCTCGTACCGGACCGGGGTCCCGCCGCCCGCCACGGGCGGGGGAGGCGCCTCCGTGGACAGTGGGCCTCGTGATCGCGCCGGAAGAGGCCGACGCACACGAGCGGGCGGCCGACAAGGCCCGCCGGAAGACATGCAAGGAACACGTACGTCGTGCTTCCGTCAGACACCGGTCAGCGCCCGAGCCTCGTGCGAGTGCTCGTGCAAGTGCTCTCGAAAGCACCGGCGTCGCTCCGTGAGGACCGGGGCGCGGTCGCAGAACGTGCCGGCGCAGAGCGGACTTGGGCGTCGATGCCGGTGCTCGGAGGTCCGGACGAATCCTGGGCGGACACCCGGTTCCTTTCACCGAAGGTGAGGCCGTGCCGTAGCAGGCAGGGACGGTCACCAGCGAGGATGCCCGCCATGACCGCTGACCGAAGCCACGTCCCCCTCCGCTCGACGCGCTCAGCACCCGTGGTGTTCGGTGCGGGAGCAGCCATCGGCCTTCTGGGCAGGCTGATCGGGTTGGGCGGCGCGGAGTTCCGCCTGCCGCTGCTGATCAGCCTCTTCGGGTTCGCCGCGCTTTCGGCCGTCATCTTGAACAAGGCGATGAGCCTGGCCGTGGTCCTGGTCGCGTTGTCCGCCCGGCTGGGAGCGGTCCCGGCCGCCGAGGTGGCCGCGGCCGGCGCCGACGCTGTCGGCGACGACGTCGCGCTCGCGGGCACCGGTGAAGCCCTGGAGGTGGTTCTCGGTGTACCAGCCGTTGCGCAGGTGGTCTGGCAGACCGCCTTCAACCCGGCCGTGGCGCCCGTCGCTGTCGCGCCGCTGGCAGTTCTCCTGGCCGGGTACGTATCTCGATCACCGAGGTGATCCGGCTGGCCGAGGCCGCCGGAACGGGTGGGCGACGGCCGATGAGTTTCTACGTGATCCACAGTCAGAGCTCATGATTGGTGCACCGCAGTCACGAGCGTGTTCGAAGCGTGCACCGGCCGGACCCACTGAAAACCAGACACGAGACACCGAGGAACCCGAGATGCGTACCCTGATCAGCACCGCCTTCATGTCGCTCGACGGCGTCGTGGAGTCCCCGGGCGGCGAGCCCGGCTACCGGAACTCGGGGTGGACCTTCAAGGACGTGGAGTTCCTTCCCGAGGCATTCGACATCAAGGGCCGGGAGCAGAAGGAAGCCACCGCGATGCTGATGGGCCGGACCAGCTACGAGGTGTTCAGCCCGGTGTGGCCCGACATGGAGGACTTCGCCGACTACAAGGTGATGCCGAAGTACGTCGTCTCCACCACCCTCACCGAGGACGGCCTGGTGGCGAACTGGGGCGAGACGACGATCCTGCGCTCACTCGACGAGGTGGCCGCGCTGAAGGAGACGGAGGGCGGACCGATCATCGTCCACGGCAGCGCCTCCCTGAACCGGGCCCTCTCGGACGCCGGCCTGATCGACCGCTACCACCTCCTCGTCTTCCCGCTGCTGCTCGGCGCGGGCAAGCGGCTTTTCAGCGCCACGGACAAGGACGCGCAGAAGCTGAAGCTCGTCGAGCACGAGGCCTACGCCAACGGCCTGCAGAAGAACGTTTTCGACGTCGTCCGCTGACCAACTCGGCCTCCGGAGACGGAAGACCGGTACCCGATGACGCCGGCTGACAGCCGACCGTCAGGCCCTCCTCGCACTGGCCCACCTGCGGTGCGGCGACACCTGTGCCCAGCTCGCCGCCGGACTCGGCATCGGCGTCACGATCGTCCACTGCTGGATACGGGAGGCCAACGCCCCCCCGGCCGCCCCGCCAATCGACCGGATCACCGCCGCGGCAGCCCGCAGGACGGCTGCCGCAGCCAGGCCGGTCGCAGTCCAGGCGACCAGATACGGCCGGACCGTCCCCGGAGCGGCGGGCGGCAGCCCGTATTCCTCGGGTCCTGTACGGAACAAGGCGCTCGCCCGACCCAGTCCCACCCCGAGGACTGCGATGCCCGCCCCCCACAGGGCATGGCGCCGCAGCGGGCCAGGCCGCACCTTCTCTTCGTAGTCGTCGGGACCGGAGGAGCCGACGAGTTCAGTCACGCCCAGAAGGACGTGGTCTTGTGGCCGGGCGTTGCGCGAAGGAGGGATCATGCAGCGCCGCAACACAGCAGAGGTGAGCAGAGGTGAGGCAGCCTGGTTTCACGACCCTGGCGCGAATTCGTGCCCTCCCCGTAGCCAGTACACAGGTGTTTGCCGCCGAAGCCGCGGTCGAGGCCCGAAGGAGACCTGTTTCCAGGGCGGCGGCTGCCGCGCCGGCTCTGGGTGCGGAGGGCTGCTTCACCGACATCGGGCACCTGGAGTTCGGCCTGTGGAGGCCGTACCCCGGACAACCCGCGAGCCCGGACTGCTGAGTCGAGGCGCGACAGTTGTCACAAAGGCAGGCTGGTTGTCACCAGCCCCACGGGACATTTGTGGAGCCGGCCCGGCATGGGCCCGGGCCCCCCGACTGCGCGACCGGATCGGCCGAACCGGGGTCGGGCAGGGCAGATCTGCCTACGATCATTGGTGAGCCGCCGCGGGGCGCCGGACGGCCTCGCGGTTCGACCAGGTACGGGAGAGGCGGCATGTACACAGGGGAGACGGGGCCAGGGGCGCTCAGTGCTCTGAAAAGCGCGTACGGCGCCTTCGCGGGTGTGGTGTCCTCGCTCGGTGAGGAGGAGTCCTGGCTGCCGAGTGGATGTGTGGGGTGGGCCGTGCGGGATCTCGTCCTCCACTGCGTGACCGACGCGCAGAGAGCGCTGGTGGCTCTGCATACGCCCGCTGATGGGCCCGCGGACCGCGATGGTGTCACCTACTGGGCGGACTGGCGGCCGGGCGCAGCAGATGCGGCGAACGAGCGGCGGTACATCCGGGTGGGCGCCAGCATGTTCCTGGAGTTCGAGCAGTTGCGAGAGCTGTATCTGGCGACTGCGGCAGCGGCCGTCACTGCGGCTGAACGCAGCGATCCCCAGCAGTTCGTCGGTACACAGGGGCATGTACTCACCGTCGGCGACCTGATGGAGACTCTCGCGGTTGAGGCCACGATTCATCATCTTGACCTCGTTGCCCACCTTCCGGCACCTGCATCCCGGCCGGCAGCCGCCGGGCTGGGGTGTGTACGGGGCACTCTCGACGGCCTGCTCGGTCGTCCGGTGCCGGTGAACTGGAGCGATGAGCACTACGCGCTGGCCGCGACCGGCCGGCTGCCGCTGACCGCCGCCGAGAAACACCGACTCGGCACCGACGCTGATCGGTTCCCGCTTTTTGGATGATCGCTGTGGCGATCGGGATGTGCGAGGAGAGCGCTGAGCAGGACAACGCCGGCGAATTCGTCCGCTGGGACAAACACAGGCGACGACGTCGGAGGTGGACGTGCCCGAGCTGTGGGCCGGTACGGACGCGGGCAAAGCCGAGCATCACTGCGTGGTGATCGAGGCCGACGGCAAGCGGAAGCTGTCACGGCGTGTGGCCGATGACGAGACCGCACTGCTCGATCTGAGCGGTGACGTCCTCGCGCTGAGCGAGGGCGGGCCGGTGACCTGGGCGATCGATTCCAGCGCCGGCGGGGCCGCGCTGGTGATCGCGCTGCTGACCGACAACAGGCAGCAAGTCTTGTACATACCCGGCCGCCCAGGCCCTGCCGACGATGCCGCGCCCAACACCGAGCATGCATCAGCCCCTGCAAACGGCGAGGCCACAGCCCCTGAACCCAACCCCCACCATGCACGACGCGGCTGCAGTACTAGGGCCATACTGGTCGGGCCCCGATCCCTCCACAGAACGATTCCATGGCCAAGAACAGCAGCTCTTCGACCATCGTCCCCGACACCGCGTGGCTGGGACGCGGGCGCCACCTCGGGCCCGAGCCCGAGCAGGACGTCCGGCGCAACCTGATCGCCCTCAAGGCGGCCGGGGTGCTCGACGACTTCCTGGACCTCGACCCCGTCGAGGCGGCCCGCTCCACCGTCCTGCATCCGCGGGACGAGTCCGCCGACCCCGGTCCGTCGGCCCGTCGTCTCTTCGAGGCCCGCTGGCGCGTGGCCGACGGTGTCACGGTGCGTGCGCAGTTGACCACGTACGACCCCGAGGTCCGCCGCAAGGAGGACGAGGGCATCACCTGGGTCCTCGCCGCCGAGGCGGAGCTGACGTGGGACATGCGGTGGCCCTCGCCCGCCACTATGTTCTGGCCCGACAGCGGTCGGGTCGCCTGGGGCCACGACACGGTGCCGGGCGTGCGTCTGCGGGCGGTGAACCACCTGCCGAAGGACGACGACGAGCTGCGCCACCGGCTGCGGGACTGCTCCCGTAAGAGCTGGTTGATCCATGTCGTGGTGCACGAGGCGATGACGCCGGACGCGAGGGGGCGGCAGCCGGTCTCCACGTTCCTGCCGCCGAGCCTGCGGCACCGGGTGGTCGAGCACCGGGGCACTCCGGAGCAGGCACAGATCGCCGACTTCGCGATGAAGCGGGAACTGAACGTGCGGATGCCGCGCGGCGGCGCCGTCGTGCTGCCCTCGGAGCCGCGGAGTCCGGATTACGACGCGGAGCGTTTCACGGTGCGCACTGTCTTCCTGGACGGCTCCGAACCGACGGAACTCCTCGATGCCGTCAAGGAGTTCGCCGCGTTGCCGCGGCCGCTGCCCGACGACGCCGAGCGGGCCCTGACGCGGCTGCGCCAGGGCTGGCACCTGCTGTCCCGGGACGAGGAGCTGGTCCATGCCCAGGGCATGGTCGTCAAGTACGCCGAGGCGCTCGATGCCATGACGAAGTCCTGCGACCTTTACCGGGAGGCGGCCGAGGCGGCGCACGCCGCTCTGGCCGAGGTGACCGGTGGCGACGGTGTGCCCCGGCCGCCCTCACCGGGTCCGGCCGAGGCGGGCGGCTCACCGCTGAACGCCCTCACGAAGGCGTTCGGCCGCTTCCGGGACCCGAACAAGTAGGGCACGCCGACGTCATTCCTCCGTCCCCGCTTCAGGGCCTCCTGCGAAGCGGTCTGCCGCACAAGGGGGCGACGGAGGCTTCGGCGGGCCTGAGGGCGGCCCTTGCCCGGCGCGGGTCCTGGAACCTGGGCACGGTCTTCCCGCCGGTCGTCCGGAGGGTCGCCGCGGTGGCGCGGGCGAGGTGGCTGACCATGGGCCGGCCGAACCCTCCCGCGCCGCCGTACTGGTCAGGGGTGCGCGTGCGTAGTGTCCGCGGGCCGGCGTGGCCGGCGGCCACCTCGATGGTGCCGGGGCGGCGTGGTCGCGGCGCCCGGTGAGAGGTGGCGGAGCCGGTCGGATCGGCGACGCGGCCCCATGGGGGCCACCGCCTGTCCCTGTTCTGTTCGAGGGCGACTACCTCACTGTCGAACGCATGAAAATCTATGGTGGCCGGAGTAGACATTGGGTGGTGGTGTGGTTATGGTTTCTCTCGTAGCCGAGATCGAGAAGGGCCCGGCAGAGATGAACTGCCGGGCAGCAGTACCCGCAAGTGCAGTTCGCAGGACGGTGCGGCGGTGGAGTTCCGAAGCCAGAGCGGTTGCAGGACGGTGACGGGGCTGACGGCCGGACCGGGGGGCCCGCAGTGATCAGGGGCCGCCACACGCAGTACCAGCAGCGAGGTTTCCAGTAGTTCCTCGGTAAAGGCGTCTGGCTGCGGGCGCGCGTACCGGGAGGTTCGGCAGTGGGGTTCCAAGCCAGAGCAGATGCGGGACGGGCGACGGGGCTGGCTGTCGAAGGGTGGCGCTGTTCGAGGCCACCAGCGGTTCGAAGTTCCCGTTTGGCAAGTGAGTGACCCAGAGGAAGAACGGAGGGATTGGGCGCCATCAGGATCGCCCGGGCGAGCAGTACGGAGCCTGGGTACCGCAGGACATCGACAGGCAGGTGGTCTCCGGTCACGCATCCGCGATCCCCGCACCCCCGGCAGTGCTCAGGCCGGGTCTGCGGAAACAGAAGGCCGGCGCAGTACCAGGGCCGGCAGATGGTGTAGCAGTTCCTTCGGGGCCCTGGTGCCATATGGCACCAGGGCCCCTCCACGCGTTCCATCGAGAGGTGACGCGACGGGCGTGGACTCGGGCCCCGGTGCGCATGGAAGGTCGTTGTACCGCGCCAGGGACACGCCGAACGGCGGCATGACGAAGGTGTCCGAGCCCCCGGCCTTCGCCACGACGAGACGAGGGGAGCGGGTGCGGGCGCGGCGGCAGGAACCGGCGCGGGAGCGGGAGTTCGGAGGCGTGCCCCTGCCTCGTCGGGCGCCCTTCGTCAGGGCCGCCCGCAGATGATCCTTCTGGGCGAGTTCCCGCAGGACGAGCGGGGACAGCACCTGCTCGGGCGGCAGGACGCGGGTGGATTCCCGGCAGGAGCCCGACCACCGGTACCCGTCGTGCACCCGGACGCGACCCCCGCATCCCCCGGGCGGGCCTTCGTGGTCGTCCAGGCCGGTGAGGACGAAGCCGCTCGTCCGGCGCAATGACGCCGCAGGCCCCGAGGCTGGTCCGCGTACCACTGACCGGCCGCCCCGAGCTGTACCTCCAGGGCGTCGCCGAGGAGACCGCCGCCCGTTACGGCGAGGTGGTCGCCCGCCCGGCCGACGCGGATCTCGCGGTACTGCGCCTGCGCACACCCCACGAGCCGCGCGCGACCAGGTTCGAGCCCTTCTTCCCCTCCGGTTCGCTCGCCTTCCCCGACGACGGACTGAAGGAAGTACTGCGGCTCCTGGACGCCGTACCCTCGTCTGGGTCGACCTGGAACGGGCGGCTGTCACCCTCGAGACCGCCGGGCGGGCCGCGGCACTGATCGCGGACTGCGGCGCGAGCGACGCCGCACTCCGCGACGTCGCCTTAGGACGGGCCACACCGCAGGGCCGCCCGTCCTTCGAACTGCCGCGCTCCATGGCGGCGGTCGAAGCATCGCGCCCCGACGTACCCGACGACTTGCAGAACCCGCTCTTCCCCCATGGTCACGGACTGACCATCTGACCGTTACTGCCCCTGAACTGCGGGACAGCGGAGCCGGCTTCTGGTCGAGCTGTCGGAGCCGGGCACGTTCCAGGAAGTGGAGCAGTTCCATGCGCGGCGGTTCGTCGGACGCATTCCCGCGGTTCAGGGGGTGG
>NZ_BAAAUD010000033.1:0-90926 GCF_039533765.1 Streptomyces enissocaesilis
ACCCCAACGTCACGCTCAGCCCCCGATTTCCCAACAGTGTCGCGAACGCCGGGGGCTGTCTCCCGGAGCAGCGCGAGGCCGCTCTCGAGGTCACCGTCGATCTGGTGAGCCAGGCGCACGGCCGGGCTCCGGGGGTCACACGCTGAGGCCCTCCGCGCGGAGGAACGTCACGGGGTTGATCGCCGTGCCGTAGTTCGGCGTCGTACGGATCTCGAAGTGCAGGTGCGGGCCGCTGGAGTTGCCGGTGTTGCCGGAGAGGGCTATGCGCTGGCCCGTCTTGACCTGCTGGCCGGGGTACACGTTGATCTTCGACAGGTGCGCGTACTGCGAGTACGTGTTGTTGTCGTGCCTGACCACGATCGCGTTGCCGTACGCCGGCCCGTCACCGGCACCGTTCGGGCCCGCCTTCACGACGGTGCCGCCGTGCACGGCGTCGACCGGGGTACCGACGGGCACCGCGAAGTCCTGCCCGGAGTGCTTGCTGGCCCACATGCTGCCGCCCTTGCCGTACGTCGCACTGAGCGAGTAGTGCTGGACGGGCTTCATCCAGGACGACGCCTTCTTGGCCGCCGCCTTCTTCGCGGCCGCCGCCTTGGCTGCCTTCTTGACCGCCGCCGCCTTCTTGGCGTCGGCAGCCGCCTTCTTCGCGTCGGCGGCGGCCTTCTTCGCACCGACTGCCGCCTTGGCCTGGATCTCGGCCTGCTTCTCGACGGCAGTGGCAGCGGTCCCCTCGACGGCGAACGCCACGCCCGCCGTGCCGAGCACCATCGACGCGCCGAGCCCGGCGGCCACGACGGCGTTGCGACGGGTGCGGACGGACGAGGAGCGGGCTCGGGAGAACATGTCGAACTTCGGCATACGGGAGGGACCTCCGGGGTGAGTGAACCCGGCAGTCCGCCGGGCTGGCTTCACATTGGTAACCCGCGCCCCCGCCCCACCCAAAATGGCCCATCTACTAACAATGACCGTATTACCGTCATCAATTATTCGACTCTTGACGGCATCCCCAGCACCCTCTCGAAGCATGGAAATAAGCCTCCTTGTGGCGGTTTAAACCCACGCCGGACCGGCACAAACCTGCCGCCGGCCCAGGTTTCCGCCCCGTCCTCCCCCCAGGCCCGAAGGTCCCGCCGCCCACCACCCCAAAGTCCCCCGCCCGGCACGCGGCGGACCCACTACCGCGCCTCGTAGGCCCCGAAACCGCTGTGCGCCTTGTCACCGCGAGGCCCCCCGATACGCTGATCCGACAACGCACAGCACAGACCTCGGGGGAGGGAACCGCGCGTGGATCCCGCAGTCGTCGGCACCCGCCTCGCAGCGAGCGTCGCCGGGCCACTGGTGAAGAAGCTCTTCGCGGCGCAGCCCCCGGGCGCCGGCCTGGTCGACCGACCGGTCCGTCTGGCCGGTTACGTCTCCTTCAGGGGCGAGAAGCGCACCCTCACCCACTCCGACCTGCGCACACTGGCCGCCGAGCTGGTCAAGCAGGCCCTGCGCACGGCCGGGCCGGGCGAGCGCCCGCTGCCCGCCGGCGAGGACCAGGCGGTGGTGGACGCCCTGACCACGACGCTGTACGCCCTGGGGGACCTCACCCTCACGGACGTCGAGGCAGTCGGCCTGGGCCACACCGCCCTGGCCGCGGAACTGCGCCGCGCGAGCGACAGCCCCGAGCGCCACCTGTCGGCCGACGCGACGTACTTCTACGAGCGCCTCCTGACCGCCACCTGCCTGCACATCGTCCACTTCTTCACCCAGCGCTCGACCTTCGTCCCGGCGGCCCTCGTCGCGCAGGGCCGCCGCCAGGGCGAAGTGATCGCCAAGGTGGACGCCCTCATCGCCCGCAGCCCGCTGCCGGGGGCCGAGGACGCGGCCTTCGAGCGGCGTTACCTGGCGCACATGGCGAAGAAGCACAGCAAGCTGACGATCTTCGGCATCGACCTGAGCAACTCACCGGGGAAGTGGCCGCTGGACGCGGCGTATCTGAGCCTGGAGGCGACGGCGGGCACCAGGGACATGCCCAGCCCGCGGGAGCCCTTCTCCGAGGACTGGCTCACGCGGCGGAAGCCGGACGACCGGGACGACCGGTGGGACGGGCCGGTCCACCCCGCCGCCTTCGCCCCGCACCCCGCCGACCAGGTGCTCGCCGACCACGAGCGCGTTCTACTACGCGGCGAGGCCGGCTCCGGCAAGACCACACTGGTCCAGTGGCTGGCGGTCTCCGCGTCCCGCCAGGACTCCGGCGGCCTCGGCCGTCCCGACGACCGCATGGCGTACCTCTGCCACCGCATCCCCTTCGTCCTCCCCCTCCGCACCCTCACCCGCCACGGCGAGCGCCTCCCCGCCCCCAAGGACTTCCTGGCCGCGGTGGGCTCCCCGCTCGCCGGGGAACAGCCCCCCGGCTGGGAGTCGCGCGTACTGACGGCGGGCCGCGCCCTCGTCCTCGTCGACGGCATCGACGAGATCCCGGAAGCCGAGCGCTCCCGCACCCGCGCCTGGCTGAGCGACCTCGTCGACGCCTGCCCCGGCAACCGCTGGCTGGTCACGTCACGCCCCTCGGCCGTACGGGAGGACTGGCTGGCCGACGAGGGTTTCACCGAGCTGACGCTCTCCGCGATGCGCCCGGCCGGCGTGGCGGCGTTCATCAAGCGCTGGCACGCGGCGGCCCGTACCGGCTCGGAGGACGAGGACACGGCCCTGCTCGCGTACGAACGCCAGCTCCTGGCTGCGGTACGTGCCAAACCCGACCTGGGCCGCCTCGCCACCAACCCCCTGATGTGCGGTCTGATCTGCGCCCTGCACCGCGACCGCCGCGGCTTCCTCCCGCTCGGCCGCAAGGACCTCTACACGGCGGCGCTCTCGATGCTGCTGGTCCGCCGCGACCGCGAGCGCGACATGGGCGGCGTACCCGAACTGCGCGAGGAACCGCAGGTCCAGCTCCTCCAGCGGCTCGCGTACTGGCTGATCCGCAACGGCCGTACGGAGATGGACCGCGCCCGGGCGGAAAGCATCATCGCCGACACGCTCCCCGCCGTCCCGGAGGTGGCGGCGCTGGGTGACGCGAAGGCGGTCTTCGACCACTTCCTGCACCGGAGCGGCCTCCTCCGCCAGCCCTCGCCGGGCACGGTCGACTTCGTCCACCGCACCTTCCAGGACTTCCTCGGGGCACGTGCCGCCGTCGACGAGGGCGACTTCGGCGTCCTGGTCGCCCACGCGGCGGACGACCAGTGGGAGGACGTCATCCGCATGTCGGTGGCCCACGCGCGCCCACGCGAACGCGCGGAGTTCCTCACGGACCTCATCGCACACGGAGACGGCCCCGCGAGTCCCACGGTGCGTACCCGAACGCACCTCCTGGCGGCTGCCTGCCTGGAGCACGCCGCCGAACTCTCCCCGGCCGTACGCCAGGAAGTCGAGCGCCGCGCGGCATCCCTGATCCCGCCGCCCGACGCCCAGGCGGCCCGGGAACTCGGGGCGGCCGGCCCGGTGATCCTGGACCTGCTGCCGGGCCCCGAGGACCTGGACGCACACACGGCGGTACTCGTCGTCACCGCGGCCTCCCACGTCGGCACGGAGGCGGCGATCCCCTTCCTGACCCGCTTCCGCGGGCACCCGTCGATCTCGGTGCGTTCGCAACTCGTCTGGTCGTGGGGCCGTTTCGACACGCAGCAGTACGCCGACGAGGTGATCGCCCGCCTCGATCCGCTCCGCCTGTACTTCACCGCCACATCGGACGAACAGCTGACGGCACTGCACCGGCTCGGCACCCGGCCGTGGACCGAGGTGCGGGGCGGTGTCTCGCCGGACGCTCTCCGGGCGTACGCGCGCGGAGCAGCCATGACCCGGCTCAGGATCCGTGACAACGAACGGCTGCCCGACGTGTCCTTCCTCCGCGGCCAGTCCGGTCTCCACACCCTCGACATCGCCGGCTGCCCGCGGCTCGACGACCTCTCCGGACTCGCGGGGCTGCCGCTGGCCTCGCTCCGCCTGGAAGCGGCGCCCGGTGCGGACCTCGGCCCGCTGTCGTCGCTGGACCGGCTGCGGGCCCTTGAGCTGGAAGGCTGCGAACGCGGAACGTCCCTGGACGTACTGCCCGTTCGCGCGCCGTTGCGGGGGCTCACCCTGACGCGGATGAGCCGGCTGGTGGGCGCCCTTCGCGGACTGAGCAGGTTCACCGGGCTGCGAGAGCTCACGCTCGGGCCGGTGAGCAGTCCCCGGGACGCGGCGGACTGGGAGGAGATCGGCGGCCTGCCGGGCCTGACGGTCCTGCAGGTGCACTCCGACACCCTGGCGTCGGCGCCCCGCTCGCTCGCCGTGCCGTCCGTCCGGCGGCTCGTCCTGCGCGGGAACGTCGCGCAGGGGGAGGCCGAAAGGGGTGCGGAGCTGTTCCCCGGGACCCGGGAGCTGTACATCGCCGGCCCGGCGGAGGAACTCGACCTCGCGCCCCTGGCGGCGGCGCTGCCGGATCTGGAGAGCCTGCACGTCCTGGCGGGAGTCGGCGCCGTACGCGGTACCGACCGGCTCCCCGCCTCGGTCACGGTGTCACGTCCCGGCCCTTCCGTCACCCACTGACCGCGCCCGGCTACGCGGCGTCCTTCCCCCCGCCGTTCCCGTCCGGGATGCTCATGTCGCATGAGTAGACCCGTGATTCGCGCGAAGCGCCCGGTGCGCCGCGACCGTGCCCGGGTGTGGTCCGCCGCCGTCGCCCTCGCCTGCGCCCTCACCTGGAGCTCGACCCCCACGACCACCGCCGGCCCCTCCGACACCGGCCTCAAGGGCGCCATCGACACCATCCTCACCGACCCCCGCCTCGACGGCGGCGCCGCGAGCGTCGTGGTCGCCGACGCCACCACCGGCGAGACGCTCTACCAGCGCGACGGCGCCGACCGCCTCATGCCCGCCTCCAACACCAAACTGCCCACCTCCGTCGCGGCCATGGCCCTCCTCGGCCCCGACTACCGCTACCGCACCGACGCCCTCTCCACCGGCAGCCGCCACGGTTCCGTACTCCGCGGCGACCTCTACCTGCGCGGCACCGGCGACCCCACCACCCTCGCCGAGGACTACGACGGACTCGCCGCCCAGGTGGCGAAATCCGGCATCAAGCGGATCACCGGCCGCCTGATCGCCGACGACACCCGCTTCGACACCCAGCGCCTCGGCCGCTCGTGGGCCGCCGACGACGAGTCGTCGTACTACTCCGCCCAGATCTCGGCGCTCACCGTCGCCCCGGACACCGACTACGACTCCGGCACGGTCGTCGTCGAGGCCGCCCCGGGCGCCGAGCCGGGCGCCGCTCCCCGGCTCACCCTCACCCCGCCCACCGGTTACGTGGACATCGACGCCCGTACCGCCAGGACCGTCCCCGCCGGCCGGCCGGACACCCTCACCGTCGAACGCCGGCACGGCTCGAACACCATCAGCGTCTCCGGCGACATCCCCGTCGGCGCGAACCCCACCAAGGAGTGGGTCACCGTCTGGGAGCCGACCGGCTACGCCGCCGCCGTCTTCGCCGACGCGCTGGCCGCCCACGGCGTCCGCGTCACAGGCCCCGCCCGCCTCGGCCGCCCCACCCCCAAGGACGCCAAGCCCCTCGCCACCCACACGTCCATGCCCCTCAAGGAGCTGATGCACCCCTTCATGAAGCTGTCGAACAACATGCACGCCGAGGCCCTCACCAAGACCATCGGCCACGAGACGGCCGGCAAGGGCACCTGGAACGCCGGCCTCGCCGCCATCTCCGCCCACCTCGCCACGGAGGGAGTGGACACGGCCACCCTCCGCCAGGTCGACGGCTCCGGCCTCTCCCGGATGAACAACATCCCGGCCGCCCAGTTCGCCAAGCTCCTCCTCGCCGTACGCACCGCGCCCTGGTACGCCGACTGGTACGCGTCCCTCCCCGTCGCCTGCGCCCCGGACCGCGCCGTCGGCGGCACCCTCCGCTCCCGCATGTGCAAGACCCCGGCCGCCCTGAACGCCCGGGCCAAGACCGGCTCCCTGACCGGCGCCTCCGCCCTCTCCGGGTACGTCACGGACGCGGGCGGCCGCGAGCTGGTCTACAGCATCGTCCTCAACAACTACCTGGCCTCCTCGGTCAAGAGCATCGAGGACGCGATCGTGACCACCCTCGCCTCCTCGACCGGGACCACCACCACCCTGGTACGCCCGTCCGCCCCCCGGGCCGCCGCCTCCGCCACCGGCACCACGCTCGAATGCTCCTGGCGCAAACCGGCCCTCTGCTGAGGCGGCAGCAGTTCCAGCGGCAGCGGGCACGCGCCATGAACGAAGACAAAGGGGCGGCCCCGGAACCTTGGTGTGGTTCCGGGGCCGCCCCTTCAGGCCGTCAGGGCGCCGTTACGCGTCCTTCGACATGTTCGGGCCGCTGCTGCCGCCCGTTGCCTGCTCGATCGGGGGGACGTCGGGCAGGGCCGACTTCTCCTCGCCGCGGAAGGTGAACTTCTTCGCGTCACCCTCGCCCTCGACGTCGACGACCACGATGTGGCCGGGACGCAGCTCGCCGAAGAGGATCTTCTCGGACAGGACGTCCTCGATCTCCCGCTGGATCGTCCGGCGCAGCGGCCGGGCGCCCATGACCGGGTCGTAACCCTTCTTCGCGAGCAGCGACTTGGCCTCCGAGCTGAGCTCGATGCCCATGTCGCGGTCCTTCAGGCGCTCGTCCACCTTGGCGAGCATGAGGTCGACGATCTGGATGATGTCTTCCTCGGTGAGCTGGTGGAAGACGACCGTGTCGTCGACACGGTTGAGGAACTCGGGGCGGAAGTGCTGCTTGAGCTCTTCGTTGACCTTGTTCTTCATCCGCTCGTAACCGGTCTTGACGTCGCCCTGGGCGGCGAAGCCCAGGTTGAAGCCCTTGGAGATGTCCCGGGTCCCGAGGTTGGTCGTCATGATGATGACCGTGTTCTTGAAGTCCACGACCCGGCCCTGGGAGTCGGTCAGGCGACCGTCTTCCAGAATCTGGAGCAGGGAATTGAAGATATCGGGGTGGGCCTTCTCGACCTCGTCGAAGAGAACGACGGAGAACGGCTTGCGGCGCACCTTCTCGGTGAGCTGCCCGCCCTCCTCGTATCCCACGTAACCGGGGGGAGAACCGAAGAGGCGGGAAACCGTGTGCTTCTCGCTGAACTCCGACATGTCGAGGGAGATCAGCGCGTCCTCGTCGCCGAAGAGGAATTCGGCGAGCGTCTTGGAAAGCTCGGTCTTACCGACACCGGACGGGCCGGCGAAGATGAACGAGCCACCGGGGCGCTTCGGGTCCTTCAGACCGGCTCGCGTACGGCGGATCGCCTGCGAGAGGGCCTTGATGGCGTCCTTCTGGCCGATGACGCGCTTGTGGAGCTCGTCCTCCATGCGCAGCAGGCGGGAGGACTCCTCCTCGGTGAGCTTGAAGACCGGGATGCCCGTGGCCGTGGCCAGGACCTCGGCGATCAGTTCCTCGTCCACCTCGGCGACGACGTCCATGTCGCCGGCCTTCCACTCCTTCTCGCGCTTGGTCTTGGCCGCGAGGAGCTGCTTCTCCTTGTCACGGAGAGAGGCGGCCTTCTCGAAGTCCTGCGAGTCGATCGCGGACTCCTTGTCCCTGCGGACACCGGCGATCTTCTCGTCGAACTCACGGAGGTCCGGCGGTGCGGTCATCCGGCGGATGCGCATCCGGGAGCCGGCCTCGTCGATCAGGTCGATCGCCTTGTCCGGCAGGAAGCGGTCCGAGATGTAGCGGTCGGCCAGGGTGGCCGCCGCGACCAGCGCCGAGTCCGTGATGGACACGCGGTGGTGCGCCTCGTAGCGGTCGCGCAGGCCCTTGAGGATCTCGATCGTGTGGGGGAGGGAAGGCTCCGCCACCTGGATCGGCTGGAAGCGGCGCTCCAGCGCGGCGTCCTTCTCGAGGTGCTTGCGGTACTCGTCGAGCGTCGTGGCGCCGATGGTCTGGAGCTCACCACGGGCGAGCATCGGCTTCAGGATCGAAGCCGCGTCGATCGCGCCCTCGGCGGCGCCCGCACCCACCAGGGTGTGGAGCTCGTCGATGAACAGGATGATGTCGCCGCGGGTGCGGATCTCCTTCAGGACCTTCTTCAGGCGCTCCTCGAAGTCACCGCGGTAGCGGGAACCGGCGACGAGCGCGCCGAGGTCGAGGGTGTAGAGGTGCTTGTCCTTGAGGGTCTCGGGCACCTCGCCCTTGACGATCGCCTGCGCCAGGCCCTCGACGACCGCCGTCTTTCCGACGCCGGGCTCGCCGATGAGGACCGGGTTGTTCTTGGTACGGCGGGACAGCACCTGCATGACCCGCTCGATCTCCTTCTCGCGCCCGATGACCGGGTCGAGCTTGGATTCGCGGGCGGCCTGCGTCAGGTTGCGGCCGAACTGGTCCAGGACGAGGGAGGTCGAGGGCGTGCCCTCGGCCGGACCGCCGGCAGCGGCGGTCTCCTTGCCCTGGTAACCGGAGAGCAGCTGGATGACCTGCTGCCGCACCCGGTTCAGATCGGCACCCAGCTTCACGAGGACCTGGGCGGCGACGCCCTCGCCCTCGCGGATCAGGCCGAGCAGGATGTGCTCCGTACCGATGTAGTTGTGGCCGAGCTGGAGGGCCTCGCGGAGCGACAGCTCCAGGACCTTCTTGGCACGGGGGGTGAAGGGGATGTGACCGGACGGAGCCTGCTGGCCCTGACCGATGATCTCCTCCACCTGCTGGCGGACCGCCTCGAGCGAAATCCCGAGGCTCTCCAGGGCCTTAGCGGCGACACCCTCACCCTCGTGGATAAGGCCCAGGAGGATGTGCTCGGTGCCGATGTAGTTGTGGTTGAGCATCCGGGCTTCTTCCTGAGCCAGGACGACAACCCGCCGCGCGCGGTCGGTGAACCTCTCGAACATCGTTAATCGCTCCTCAGAGCGGTCAGGCAGTTAGGGGTCGGTCCCCTCCCTGTCCTTCCGCATGCTAGTCCCGCTGGGCAGGACAGCTCATTCCAACTGCCGACACCCGTCCTTGGCCTCCTGCCCCGAACAGCCGACAACTGCTCCAACCTGATGGTGCGAGACGATGTTCCCGCAGGCCAAGCAGATACCCGTTCATCCACTACGCCGATGGCGAACGTGAGACGCTCCGGCCAGCGTGTCGCCCCTTCCCACTAGGGATGTCTTACCCGCAAGCACTGACACTCCATGCGGCGCGCGCCGGTTCCCTCAGCTACGGGCGAACATCTTTGCGCCGCCGGATGCCTCCGTACGCCCTCATGGCCTTGACCCAGCGTATCCGGACAGGGGCTCAGCGTAACTCCGGGGCGCTTCGGCAGTTGGTCCGGACATGACGTCCAGGGTTCCGCCGCCGCGCACGCCGCTGCCCCTGCCACGCGAAGGCGGCATCGCGCAGTGGTACGAGCACGAACTCGGCTGGGCCACCGCACCGGCCACCGCGGAGGGCCTCCCGGTCCGGTTGCTGACGGGGCTCCGCTTCGACGTACTGGAACTGCCCGCGGACGCGGGTCTCGCCGTACTGCGGCGCCACACGGGGCTCACGGGTCCCGTCGCGCTCAGGGGGCGGCGGATCCGGCTGCTGGTGGCCGCGGGGAGCGCCGAGGAACTGCCCGGGCTGCTCGACTGGCTGGAATGGGGCGGCGTCGCCCTGGAACTGCGCGCGATCGGCGCGGGGGGGCAGATGACCGCGCCCCCGCCGCCGGGGTGGGCCGGCCGGCAGGGCGGCGGATCACCGGGGGGCGGGTCGCAGGGGGCCGCCGTCTGGCTGCGGCCCCCCGAGCCGCGGCACGAGGTGGAACCGACGCTGCCGGCCTTGGCCGGACTCGGGTGCCGTGGGGAAACACCCGATCTCGTACGACTCGTGGGCACGGCGGCGACGGAATGCCACCGGGCCCGGTTGTCGCGTGCGAATTCCGCTCACGCGAATGCTCAGCCGTTGGCCTTCTCGTAGGCCTCACGGATGTCGGCCGGGACGCGGCCGCGGTCATTCACGTTGTAACCGTTCGCCTTGGCCCACTTACGGATCTCGGCGGTGTTCTGGTTGCCGCCCGCGGCTGCGCGCGTCTTGCCACGACCCGAAGCCGCACGGCCACCGGTGCGTCGGCCGCTCTTGGTGTACGGGTCGAGCAAGCTACGGAGCTTGTCCGCGTTCGCGGTGGTGAGGTCGATCTCGTAGGTCTTGCCGTCCAGAGCGAACGTCACGGTCTCGTCCGCCTCGACGCCGTCGAGGTCATCGACAAGAAGGACCTGAACCTTCTGTGCCACCGGATTTCCTTTCATCGAAAATGCAGTACGCGGAAAGGAAACCGCTTTTCCCTGGAAAACACAAACCCCCGGAGGAGGTTCAGTACCTCGAGAAGACGGGAAACATGCGCGTTTCGGACATAGGGATCTGACCGCTTCTGCCGATCACAGGTGCAGAAGCATCCGGCTGTTGCCCAAGGTGTTCGGCTTCACTCGTTCGAGACCGAGGAACTCCGCCACACCCTCGTCATAGGAACGCAGCAGCTCGCTGTAGACATCTCCGTCGACCGGCGCCTCTCCGATCTCCACGAAGCCGTGCTTGATGAAGAACTCGACTTCGAAGGTGAGGCAGAAAACCTTGCGCACACCGAGCCAGCGGGCGGTCTGGAGCAGCTTGTCCAGCACGTGATGTCCGACTCCGGCGCCCTTGAAGGACGGGTCCACGGCGAGAGTGCGGACTTCGGCGAGGTCTTCCCACATCACGTGCAGCGCACCGCAGCCGACCACGGCCCCGTCCTCGTCGCGTTCGGCGACCCAGAACTCCTGGATGTCCTCGTAAAGGGTCACGTTCGCTTTGTCGAGCAGGATCCGCTTCTGCGCGTACGTGTCCACGAGGCGGCGCACGGACGGCACATCACTGGTCCTCGCCCGCCGGACGGTGATGGCTTTTAGCTCTGAAGGCATACCTCGACGCTATCGCCCCGGGCCGCCGGGGCTCTCGTCACCCTCTGCCGGATCAGTCGCTGCTTCAGTCGCGGGTTCCGTCACAGCTTCAGTCGCGGGATCGTCGCGCTGAACGACGCGCATCGCGTCCTGAAGGGCTTCGCGCTGCCCCGCCGACATCATGCCGAAGAACGCGACAAGAGCCGCCGCGGGGTTGTCACTCGTCGACCAGGCTTCGTTCATCAGTGCGGCCGAGTAGGCGGCCCGGGTGGACACGGCCGTATATCGATAGGCGCGGCCGTCGACTTCCCTGCGCACCCAGCCCTTCTGATGGAGATTGTCCATTACGGTCATGACCGTGGTGTAGGCGATGGACCGTTCCCTCTGAAGGTCTTCGAGGACTTCCCGGACGGTGACCGGTCGGTTCCACTGCCACACGCGCGTCATGACGGCGTCTTCCAGCTCTCCCAATTGGCGAGGCACAGCGCCACCATAGTAGGAAATATCGGTAATGGCTGGTTATTCGCGCAGCGAAAAGGGCGCACGGCTCGAAATGAGTCGTACGCCCTGGTGAAGTACAGGGGCGGGGTGGGCGGAGTCAGGCGCCGTCGGTCCTGGGGGTTCCCGCCTGCCGGGCGGACTCGGCGCGGGCGAGCGTGGCGTCCACGGCCGCATCTTCCTTGGCCTTGTTGGAACCACCCTGCGTCTTGACGATCGTCGTGACCAGGGCGATGAAGAACGCGGCCATCACCACGGGGGGCAGGAGCGCGGAAACGTAGTCCATGCCGTCCAGAGTAGCTACCCCGCGACCCTTCGCTCCCGCGGGGGCGCGGGGCGTCTGCGGGGCGGGAACACCTCGGAAGGCTTCGGCATCGGACGCTGCACGGGCTCGCGTCCCGGCGACGGGCCCCTGGGCTTCGACGGTTCGTCGGCGGCCGTGGCCCGGCCGCCGGCGATGGCCAGCAGCCGGGCGCGCGGGAGCGGCGCGTCGCTGCGGCCGGCCAGGCGGGCCCGTACGGACTGTTCCACGATGGCCCGGCAGCGGTCGTGGAGCAGCGCGCCGGCCGGCATGCCGCGCAGGGTGCGCAGCGCCACGAGGTCGTCGGGGGTCGGCTGGTAGCCGGTGGCCAGGGCGTCCTGGAGCAACCCCAGGTAGCCGCTGGCGGCCGCGGGGAGCGCGGCGCGGTACCGGGCGAGGTCGGCGAGGAGGAACGCGCGCAGTCGGCCCGCCTCGCGGACCGCCTCGTCCAGGGTGCCGGCGAGGCGCAGGCAGTCCTGGACGTCTTCGTCGGACAGTGACGCGGGATGGAGGGCGATGGCGAGGGCGCGTCGGAGCACACGCAGCTCGTCCGCACCGAACGCCATGCCGCCACGGGAACCGTATGGCGTGGGCATGCAGTGACAATACGCACTAAACAGACACAATCTGCTTAATGCATGTATGACGGCGCGCCGGACGGCCCTCCCCCGCTCGTTCCCCGGTCGTTCCCCGTCACATCCGGGCGATGTTGCGCTCGTACACCAGGCGCAGGCCGATCAGGGTGAGCCACGGTTCGTGCTCGTCGATCTCCGAGGACTCGCCGAGCACCATCGGGGCCAGCCCGCCCGTCGCGATGACGGTCACGTCGTCCGGGTCGCCGTCGGGGCCCACGAGCTCGCGCGCCATGCGCCGGGTGACGCCGTCGACCTGGCCCGCGAAGCCGTAGATGATGCCGGCCTGCATGGCCTCGACGGTGTTCTTGCCGATCACGCTGCGCGGACGGGCCAGCTCGATCTTGCGGAGCTGGGCGCCCTTGACGCCGAGGGCCTCGACGGAGATCTCGATGCCCGGGGCGATGACGCCGCCGGTGTACTCACCGCGCGCCGACACCGCGTCGAAGGTCGTCGCCGTACCGAAGTCCACGACGACGGCGGGGCCCCCGTAGAGCTCGACGGCCGCGACCGCGTTGATGATGCGGTCCGCGCCGACCTCCTTGGGGTTGTCCATGAGGATCGGCACGCCCGTCTTGATGCCCGGTTCGACGAGCACGGCCGGGACGTCGCCGTAGTAGCGGCGGGTCACCTCGCGCAGCTCGTGCAGGACGGACGGGACGGTGGAGCAGATCGCGATGCCCTCGATGCCGTCGCCCAGTTCGTCGCCCAGGAGCGGGTGCATGCCCATCAGGCCCTGGAGGAGTACGGCGAGCTCGTCGGCCGTGCGGCGGGCGTCGGTGGAGATGCGCCAGTGCTCGACGATCTCCTCTCCGTCGAAGAGGCCGAGGACGGTGTGCGTGTTGCCGACGTCGATGGTGAGCAGCATGGGTTACTTCGCCTCGCGCAGGTCGAGGCCGATGTCGAGGATCGGGGAGGAGTGCGTGAGCGCCCCGACGGCGAGGTAGTCGACGCCCGTGTCCGCGTACGCGCGGGCGTTCTCCAGGGTGAGGCGGCCGGAGGATTCGAGCGTCGCGCGGCCGTTCACGAGAGCGACCGCCTCGGCGGTCCGCTCCGGGGTGAAGTTGTCCAGGAGGATCAGGTCGGCGCCGGCCTCCAGGACCTCGGTGACCTGGGCGAGTGTGTCGACCTCGACCTCGATGGGGAGGTCGGGGAACTGTTCGCGTACGCGCGTGAACGCCTCGGCCACGCCGCCCGCCGCGACCACGTGGTTGTCCTTGACGAGCGCCGCGTCCGAGAGGGACATGCGGTGGTTGACGCCGCCGCCGCAGCGGACCGCGAACTTCTCCAGGGCGCGCAGGCCCGGCGTCGTCTTGCGGGTGTCGCGGACCTTGGCGCCCGTGCCGTCGAGAGCGTCCGCCCACGCGCGCGTGGCGGTCGCGATGCCCGACAGGCGGCACAGCAGGTTGAGCGCGCTGCGCTCGCCGGTGAGCAGGTCGCGGGTGCGGGTGGTGACGCTGATCAGCTTCTGCCCGGCCTCGACGCGGTCACCGTCCTCGACGTGCCGCTCGACCTCGAACTCGTCCGTGCAGACGATGGACAGGACCGCTTCGGCGACGCGCAGGCCCGCGACGGTGCCGGCCTCGCGGGCCGTGAAGTCACCGGTCGCGACGGCGTCCTCGGGGACGGTCGCGACGGTGGTGGCGTCGGGGCCGTGGGCGAGGTCCTCGGCCAGGGCGACGTTCGCGACGTCCTCGACCTCGACCGGGTCGAGGCCCGCCGCGACGAGGAGCTGGGCGAGGTCGGGGTCGAGACCGCACTCGGCGGTGTCGAGTTCGTACGTCGCCTCCGTCCCGTCGCCTTCGCAGCCGCAGGAGTCGCCGCAGCCGCCGGACGCGGTCGGCAGGAGCTGGGGGTTGTCGGGCGTACTCACGGTTACTGCTCCCTCGGGAGGTGTACGGGCGGGAATGAGGCGGATGCGGTGCGGTGCACGGCGAGGGCGCGGCCGGGGGTGAGCCGTACGACGAGGTGGCTGCGCCAGGTGTCGTCGTCGCGGTCGGGGTGGTCCTCGCGCCAGTGGCAGCCGCGGGTCTCCTCGCGCGCGCGGGCGGCGGCGACCAGGACCCGCGAGACGAGGAGGAGGTTGGTGGCCTCCCAGGCGTCGACGCCGGGCTCTGTGTCCTTGGTGTCCTGGACGCCGTGGGTGTCGTGGACGCCGTGGGCGTCGTTCCCTCGGTCCTGGTCCGCTTCGGCGGCCGCGCTGCGGTACAGGGCCTCCAGGGCGTCCGCCGCGTGGTCGAGGCTGGCCGCCGACCGGAGCACTCCCGCGCCCGCCGTCATGATCCGCTGGATCTCGATGCGGGTGGCCGGGTCGAGGAGCGGGCCGGGGGCCTCCTCGCTCCGCGCGGCGGAGTCCGGGACAGGCGCGGTGGCGGCGGGGCGGGCCGCGATGTCCTCGGCGATGCGTTCCGCGAAGACCAGGCCCTCCAGGAGGGAGTTGGACGCGAGCCGGTTCGCGCCGTGCACGCCCGTGCAGGCCACCTCGCCGCACGCGTACAGGCCCGGGACCGTCGTACGGCCGTGCAGGTCCGTCCGTACGCCGCCGGACGCGTAGTGGGCCGCCGGGGCGACCGGGACCGGCTCGGTGACCGGGTCGATGCCGTGGGAGCGGCAGGCCGCCAGGATGGTCGGGAAGCGGGTCTCCCACATCTCGGCGCCGAAGTGCCGGGCGTCGAGGTACATGTGCTCGGCGCCCTGTTCGCGCATCCGCCGCATGATGCCCTTGGCGACGATGTCGCGGGGGGCCAGCTCCGCCAGCTCGTGCTGCCCGAGCATGAAGCGCACACCGTCCGCGTCGACGAGGTGGGCGCCCTCGCCGCGTACCGCCTCGGAGACCAGTGGCTGCTGGCCCTCCGCGTCGGTGCCCAGGAAGAGCACGGTGGGGTGGAACTGAACGAATTCGAGGTCCGAGACCTCCGCGCCGGCGCGCAGGGCGAGCGCGACGCCGTCGCCCGTCGAGACGGACGGGTTGGTGGTGGCCGAGAAGACCTGCCCCATGCCGCCGGTGGCGAGGACGACGGCCGGGGCGCGGACGGCGCCGACGCCGTCGTGCTGGCCCTCGCCCATGACATGCAGGGTGACGCCCGCCGTGCGCCCGTCGGGGTCCGTCAGCAGGTCCAGGACCAGGGCGTTCTCGATCGTACGGAGAGAGGCGGACCGTACGGCTTCGACGAGCGCCCGGGAGATCTCCGCGCCGGTCGCGTCGCCGCCCGCGTGGGCGATGCGGCGGCGGTGGTGGCCGCCCTCGCGGGTGAGCTGGATGACGCCCGACTCGGGGTCGGTGTCGAACAGGGCGCCGGTGTCGATCAGCCGGCGTACGGCGTCGGGACCCTCGGTGACCAGGGTCCGTACGGCCTCCTCGTCGCACAGGCCCGCGCCCGCGACGAGCGTGTCGTCCAGGTGCTGTTCGGGGGTGTCCCCGTCGCCGAGGGCGGCGGCTATGCCGCCCTGGGCCCAGCGCGTGGAGCCGTCGTCGAGGCGGGCCTTGGTGACGACGACCGTGCGCAGGCCGGCGGCGGTGCAGCGCAGGGCGGCGGTCAGGCCGGCCACGCCGGAGCCGACGACCACGACGTCGGCCTCGACGGTCCAGCCGGGGGCGGGGGCCTTCAGCCGTATACCGGTGCTGGTGCGGGTCATGCCGAAGCTCCCTGCTCGCTGTCTTCGCCGACTTCGTTGCCTTTGCCGACTTCGTTGCCTTCGTCGGCGAAGGTCAGCGGGATGTTGTCGATCAGCCGTGTGGCGCCGACCCTGGCGGCCACGGCGAGGACCGCGTCGCCGCGGTAGGTGTCGGGGACCTCGGTGAAGTCGGACGGGTCCACCAGGGCGACGTAGTCGAGGGTGAGCGGCGGGTCGGAGCGCGTGGCGGTGTCCAGGACGGCGGATGCCGCCGCGCGGACGGCCGCGGGACCGCTCAGGTCCGCGTGGCCGGCCTGCTCGACGGCGTGCGCGTCGGCTGCCGCCCGGGTCTCGCCGACGGCCGCGAGGGCGGCGGCACGGGCGGGGTGCGGGCCGCCGAGGGCGGCCGCGCGCGCGTGCAGTGCCTCCTGGGCGGCGAGCCGGTCACGGCCCGCGAACAGCGCGCGGGAGAGGGCGAGCGCGGTGCGGCGCTCGGCGGGCGAGAGGTAGCGGTTGCGGCTGGACAGGGCCAGGCCGTCGTCCTCACGGACCGTCGGTACGCCGACGATCTCGACGGGGAAGTTCAGGTCGCGCGCCATGCGGCGGATCAGGGCGAGCTGCTGGGCGTCCTTCTGCCCGAAGAAGGCGGCGTCGGGCCCCGTCAGGTGCAGCAGCTTCGCGACGACGGTCAGCATGCCGTCGAAGTGGCCGGGACGGGACGCCCCTTCGAGGCGCCCGCCCATCGGTCCGGCGGCGATACGGACCTGCGGTTCGCCGCCCGGGTAGACCTCGTCCACGGACGGTGCGAACACGGCGTCCGCACCGGCCCGTTCCGCGAGGATCAGGTCGGCTTCCAGGGTGCGGGGGTAGCGGTCGAGGTCCTCGCCGGCGCCGAACTGGAGCGGGTTGACGAAGACGGTGACGACGACGAAGCCCTGGGGTCCCACGTGCTTCCGCGCGGCGCGGACGAGCGTCGCGTGGCCCTCGTGCAGAGCGCCCATGGTCATGACGACGGCGGTGCGGCCGGGGGCGCCGGAGCGGTCGACGGCGTACTGGTCGAGGGCGTGCTGGAGGTCCTCGCGCGTGGGGACCAGTGCGAAGGTCCCGGCGGTCCCGGGGGTTTCGGGGGTGCTGCTCATCGGTCGTCTCCCTCGGCCCCGTCGGTCCCGGCCCCGTCGGCCAGTACGTCCAGAAGGTCCTCGGCGAGCTCCGGCCTGAGCAGCCCGTGCGCGAGGGCGCGGTCGGCGGTCGTACGGGCCATGGCCAGGTATCCGGCGACGGTCTGCGGTGCGTGCTTGCGCAACTCCGTGACGTGCGCGGCGACCGTTCCCGCGTCACCGCGCGCGACGGGTCCCGTGAGGGCCGCGTCGCCGGAGCGCAGGGCGTTGTCGAGGGCGGCGCCCAGGAGCGGGCCCAGCATCCGGTCGGGGGCCCCGACGCCTGCCGTACGGAGCAGCTCCATGGACTGGGCGACCAGGGTGACCAGGTGGTTCGCGCCGAGGGCGAGGGCCGCGTGGTAGAGCGGACGCGCCTCTTCCGCGACCCACTCGGGCTCGCCGCCCATCTCGATGACCAGGGCCTCGGCGGCGAGACGCAACTCCTCGGGCGCGGTGATGCCGAAGGAACAGCCGGCCAGCCGCTGGACGTCCACGGACGTTCCCGTGAACGTCATGGCGGGGTGCAGGGCGAGGGGCAGCGCGCCGGCGCGCAGGGCGGGCGCGAGGACGCCCGTTCCGTACCGCCCCGAGGTGTGCACGATCAGCTGGCCCGGACGGACCGCGCCGGTCTCGGCGAGGCCCTCCACCAGGCCCGGCAGGGCGTCGTCGGGGACGGTCAGCAGGACGAGCTCGGCGCGGGCCAGGACCTCGGCGGGGGTGACGAGCGGGACGTCGGGCAGGAGCGCGGCGGCCCTGCGGACGGACGCGTCCGACACGCCGGAGACGGCGACCGGGCGGTGGCCCGCGAGCCGCAGCGCGGCGGCGAGCGCGGGGCCGACCCGGCCGGCTCCGACTACGCCGACGGTGAGGCGGGCGGGGCGGTCCCTGGCGTCCAGGGGCTCATGTGCTGCGTTTGGTGCGTTCGCGTTCACGCGGGGACGGCCTTCCGTTCCAGTCCGCGGGGGGTACCGGACGATTTCTCGTCATGCTACGCCAGCGTTTCGTCCGATTGCCCCGCTGTCCACAGGCTGTGGGCACGGGTACCGCCGTACGCGGTGACCGGCCGATGGCGGACACCGGCGAGCAGGAACAACGCCGGCGCGGGCTCACCGCGTGGAAGAACTCCGGCCGCGTACTTTCGCGCTCCTCCCCGGAGGCGACGCCCGGCGAGCGGCTGACGGCGCCAGCACTAGCCGCAGGCGCGGGGGGTGCCGGAGCCCGCCGGGCGGGGCCGCGCGGTGCGGGGGCGGGGGCGGGGCCCGGAGTCGCGGGCGGCCGGGGTGCGGAGCCCGAGCAGGCGCGTCAGGGCGGTCCGGAGCCGGCGGGCCAGCGGCGGCCGGCCCTCGGCCACCGCGCGGAAGCGCCAGTAGTCGCGGACCTCCCGGACCGCCTGCCAGTCGTTGAGGCCGGGCGCCGGCGGGACGGGGGCTCCGAGCCGGGTGGCGCGGTAGGCGTCGAGCATGTGCTGCTGAGTGGCGTTCATGTCCTCACCATGCGTACACCGCACCGCGCACCGCGCTTCGTTTGACGACCCCCGTCAATCGGCGGCCGCGCTGTCAGTGGCAGCGGGCACGATGAGCCCATGAGCGTGTCCATCGACATCACCGGCCTGCCGCCCGAGCGCATCGCCTTCGAGACCTCTCCGCTGGCGGAGCTCGGCATGGCCCTGCACGCCCTGTCCGAGCCCGGCCACCACCCGGGGCTGCACGGCTGGGCGACCGCGACCGCCGCCTCCCTGAAGCCGGACCTCGCCGACCGGCTGAGCGAGGCGGACTTCCTGTGGCGCAGCACGTTCTCCGACGTCTTCATGCCGTTCGCCGGCGTGCGGGGCGGTGACGGCAGGACGGGCGCGAGGCTCAGCGAGGACCTGGACGCGCTGGACCGGCTGGACGACGAGCGGTTCGTCTCCTCGGCACTGGAGTTCACCTGCTCCAGTACGTACGGCGCCGGCGGCCCCTCCCCGCTCGTCGACCCGGCGGTGCGCGAGCGGGCACTGGACCTCGCCGCCGCGCGCGGGCCGAAGCAGACGGACTTCGCGCGGCGGCTGCTGGCCGACCCCGCGTCCGTACGGGCCTGGCTGCGGCGGCTCTTCGAAGACTGCGACCAGGCGTTCTTCGCCGACACCTGGCGCCGCGCACGGGTCCAACTGGCCGCCGACGCCCGGCACAAGGGCGAGCTGCTGCGCCACAAGGGCCTGGCGGAGGCGCTGCACGCGGTCTCCCCCGCGCTGACCCTGGTGGAGAGCGGCGGCGCGGGCGGGGCCAGGACCCGCATCCACGCCGACAAGCTGGCCGAGGGCCGCACCAGCGCCGTGGAGGCGGCGGTCGGCACGGGGCTCACGTTCGTCCCGTCCAGCTTCGGCTGGCCGCACCTGTCCGTCCTGCACGCTCCCGGCTGGCGACCGGTGATCCACTACCCGGTCGGCGCCCCCGAGCTGCCGAGCCCGGCATCGGTGGAGCTGCTGAAGCTGCGGATGGAGGCGCTGGCCCACCCGATGCGCATGCGCCTGTGCCGCAATCTGGCCCGCTCTCCGTACACGACGGGCGAGCTCGCCGACTCGCACGGCATCACCGCGCCCGAGGTCTCCCGTCACCTGGCGGTCCTGAAGAAGGCCGGCCTGCTGACGACACAGCGCCGCGGCCGGTACGTCCTGCACAGCCTGGACCTCCAGGTGGTGTCCCGGCTGGGCAGCGAGTTCCTGGAGGGCGTCCTGCGCTAGGCGGTGACGCGCGGCGGGGCGCCGCCCCGGTTACTTGTCGATGTCGCCGACGACGAAGAAGAGCGAACCGAGGATCGCCACCATGTCGGCGACGAGCGTTCCCGGGAGCAGCTCCGTCAGAGCCTGGATGTTGTTGAACGACGCCGAGCGCAGCTTCAGGCGGTACGGCGTCTTCTCGCCCTTCGAGACGAGGTAGTAACCGTTGATGCCGAGCGGGTTCTCGGTCCAGGCGTAGGTGTGGCCCTCCGGGGCCTTCAGCACCTTCGGCAGCCGCTGGTTGATCGGGCCGGGGGCGAGGCCGGCCATGCGGTCCAGGCAGGCGTCCGCCAGGTCCAGGGCGTTGTGCGTCTGGTCGAGGAGGACCTCGAAGCGGGCGAGGCAGTCGCCCTCGGTCCGGGTGGCGACCTTGAGCGTGTCCTGGAGCTCGCCGTAGGCGAGGTACGGCTCGTCGCGCCGGAGGTCGAAGTCGACGCCGGAGGCGCGGGCGATGGGGCCGCTCACTCCGTACGCGTGCACGGCCTCGGGCGACAGCACGCCGACGCCGCGCGTACGGCCGCGGAAGATCTCGTTGCCGAGGACGAGGCTGTCGTACACCTCCATCCGGGACCGGACGTCCGCGACGGCCTCGCGGGCCCGGCCGAGCCAGCCCGCGGGCAGGTCCTCCTTGAGGCCGCCGACCCGGTTGAACATGTAGTGGATGCGGCCGCCGGAGACCTCCTCCATGACGGCCTGGAGCTCTTCGCGCTCGCGGAAGGCATAGAAGACGGGGGTGATTCCGCCCAGTTCGAGGGGGTACGACCCGAGGAACATCAGGTGGTTGAGCACCCGGTTCAGCTCGGCGAGGAGCGTGCGGGTCCACACGGCGCGCTCCGGGACCTCCATGCCGAGCATGCGCTCGACGGCCATGACGACGCCCAACTCGTTGGAGAAGGCGGACAGCCAGTCGTGGCGGTTCGCGAGCATCACGATCTGGCGGTAGTCTCGGGCCTCGAAGAGCTTCTCCGCGCCCCGGTGCATGTAGCCGATGACCGGCTCGGCGTGCTGGATGCGCTCGCCGTCGAGCACGAGTTTGAGGCGGAGGACGCCGTGCGTGGAGGGATGCTGGGGGCCGATGTTGAGCACCATGTCGGTGCTCTCCGCCGCGCCGCCGATGCCGACCGTGGTCTCCGTCATGCGGACAGTATCCCCCCGCCGGGGTCGCCGCGGCCGGGCGGGTGCGGGGGCGTGCGGGGACGCGCTGGGTACGGGGACGCGCCGGGCCTCGGGGGCGGGGACGCGTGGGGTGCGGGACGCGCTGGGAGCACGGACGCGGTGCGCGGCGGGGTCTCGGGGGCAGGGCGAGGGGACGGTGGCGCGCCGGGTGCGGGGTCGCGTGGGCCTTCGGGCGCGGTGGCGCGGTGGCGCGTGGGGTACGGGCCTTCGGGCGCGGTGGCGCGGTGGCGCGTGGGGTACGGGCCTTCGGGCGCGGTGGCGCGCTGGGCGCGGTGGCGCGTGAGGTACGGGCCTTCGGGCGCGCTGGGCGCGGTGGCGCGTGGGGTACGGGCCTTCGGGGCGGTGGCGCGTCGGGGTGTTTCCTCGGGTGCCGAACCTTCGGGTACGGGGGTTCCTTCGGGGGGCCGCGTTCGACACCCTGCGGGGAGCGCCCCGGCACACCCCCTCCCGCCACCGCCGGACGCTCCGCGGGGCGGTGGCCGCTCACACGGCCGGCGGGAGCGGCTGGGTCAGCCAGGTGAAGTCGCCCAGACCGCCCCGGGCCGTGAGCTCCGCCGCCTCGCCCGCCCCCGCCAGCGCGCGTACGTACGCCGCCGGGTCCGTGGACGCCAGGGCCAGCGGGGGGCGGCCCGCCGTCACGCCCAGGCGGCGCAGGGCCTCCCGCTGCGACAGCAGCTCCGCGCCCGGCAGTGCGCACGCGTCCAGGGCGACGTGGGAGGTGATGTCGCAGGTGCCGTCGGGGACCGGGCGTACCTCCCGGCCCGCCCGGAAGCCCGTCAGCGTGCCGAACGGGGGGCGCGCCGTCCGCTCGTGGGCGTAGTCCACCGCCACCGCCAGGCCCGCGTCGAGCGTCGCCACCGCCGCCGCCCACGCCGCGTCGCGCGGGCGGCCGATCTCCGCCCGCAGTCCGGGCCCGCCGCCGCGCGGCAACGGCCACCAGCGCGCGAGCCACTCGGCGTCCGCCCCGGTCACCGGGTCGCCGAGGCGCTCCTCGCCGTCCCGGCGTACGAGGACGTACCGGGCGGCACCCGCCGCGTCCGTCTCGGCCACCTCCACCGGGACGTTGTCCAGCCACTCGTTCGCGAACAGCAGCCCGGCCACGCCCGACGGCGGTGCGGCGAGCCACTCGACGCGGTCGTCCAGGCCGGCCGGGCGGGGCGCGCGTTCCACGGCGTAGGCCCTCACGCGCGCCGAAAGCTCCGGCGCCAGGGCCGCGAGCACCGCCGACACCAGCTCGCCCCGGCCCGCCGCGACATCGACCAGCGCCAGCTCCCGCGGGTGGCCGAGCGACGCGTCGACGTCCCCGAGCAGCCGGGCGACCGCTCCCGCGAACAGCGCGGACGCGTGCACCGACGTACGGAAGTGCCCCGAGGGGCCCGGACCCGCGGGGTGCACGTAGAAACCCCCGGGGCCGTACAGCGCCTGCTCCGCCGCCTCCCGCCATCCCTGCCACTCATCCGTCACGACACCAAGTCTCCACCTTGGGGAGTAGGCTCCGGCCCACCGGATCGCTCCTCCGGTTGACCCCTGCACCTCTTCGTTTTCCTTACGCTGGGTTACGTGCAACGCCTCTACGATTTCATCCGCAGGCACCCGACGAGTGTCGACAGCTTCTGGGCTGTGATGCTCTTCGGGTTCTCCCTGCTGTGGGCCGTCCAGGCGTCCATGGAGACCGCGTCGCGCATCGCGGCCGTTCCGATCGTCGCGCTGCTCTCCCTCGTGGTGGCCCTGCGCCGCCGCGCGCCGGAGAGGATGCTGCTGCTGACCCTCCTGCTGGGCGTCGCCCAGCTCGTGTCCGACGTGGAGGTCAATCCGGCCGACTGGGCCATGCTGGTCATCGTCCACACCGTCGCCGCGAGCGACGGGCCCCGCTGGGCCTCGCGGGTCGCGCTCGGCGGCGGCCTGGCCGCGGCTCCCCTGGCGCAACTGCGCTGGCCCCCGCCGGACAGCGGCCCGGTCCTCGCGTCGGTCTTCTTCGTGATCGTCATGGCCCTGCCGTTCGCGCTGGCGTGGGTGCTCGGCGACTCGCTGCGGACCCGGCGCGCGTACTTCGCCGAGCTGGAGAAGCGCGCCGCGCGCCTGGAGAAGGAGCGCGAGGCGCAGTCGAAGGTGGCCGTCGCCGCCGAGCGGGCCCGTATCGCCCGCGAACTGCACGACGTCGTCGCGCACAACGTCTCCGTGATGGTGGTCCAGGCGGACGGCGCGGCGTACGTCCTGGACGCCTCGCCCGCGCAGGCCAGGCAGGCGCTGGAGACCATCTCGACGACCGGGCGCCAGGCGCTCGCCGAGATGCGGCGGCTGCTGGGCGTCCTGCGGACCGGCGAGCCCCAGGAGGGCGGCGAGTACGTGCCGCAGCCCGACGTCGAGCAGATCGAGGACCTCGTGGAGCAGGTGCGGACGGCCGGGCTGACGGTCGACTTCAAGGTCGAGGGCACGCCGCGGCCGCTGCCGAGCGGGGTGGAGCTCACGGCGTACCGCATCGTGCAGGAGGCCCTCACCAACGCGCGCAAGCACGGCGGTCCGGACGTGGGCGCGAGCGTGCGGCTCGTCTACTTCGACGACGGGCTCGGCCTGCTCGTCGAGGACGACGGGCGGGGCGCGACGCACGACCTGTACGAGGACGGCGGCGCGGACGGGCAGGGCCACGGCCTCATCGGCATGCGCGAGCGCGTCGGTATGGTCGGCGGCACGCTCGACGCGGGGCCGCGGCCGGGCGGCGGCTTCCGGATCAGCGCGCTGCTCCCGCTCAAGCCGGCCCACTGAGCCCCTTTCCTGTTCCTCCCCCCTGCCTACGCCGACGAAAGGCACCCACCCCATGTCCATCCGCGTGATGCTCGTAGACGACCAGGTGCTGCTGCGCACCGGCTTCCGGATGGTCCTCGCCGCCCAGCCGGACATGGAGGTCGTCGCCGAGGCCGGTGACGGGGCGGAGGCGATCGAGGTGCTGCGCGCCACGGCGGTGGACGTCGTTCTGATGGACGTACGGATGCCGAAGCTGGACGGGGTCGAGGCGACGCGGCGCATCTGCGCGGATCCCGGAGCGCCGAAGGTCCTCATCCTGACCACCTTCGACCTGGACGAGTACGCGTTCTCCGGGCTGAAGGCGGGGGCCAGCGGCTTCATGCTGAAGGACGTGCCGCCGGCCGAACTGCTGGCCGCCATCCGCTCGGTGCACAGCGGGGACGCGGTCGTCGCGCCGTCGACCACGCGGCGCCTGCTGGACCGCTTCTCACCGATGCTGCCGGGTTCGGGCAAGGAGACGAAGGCGGCCGACACCGCGCTGGCCCGGCTGACCGACCGTGAGCGCGAGGTGATGCTGCTCGTGGCGCAGGGGCTGTCGAACGGCGAGATCGCGGCCCGGCTGGTGCTCTCGGAGGCCACCGTCAAGACCCATGTCGGCCGCATCCTGGCCAAGCTCAACCTGCGCGACCGCGTCCAGGTCGTGGTCCTGGCGTACGAATCGGGGCTGATCCGCGCGGGTGGCGGCGGCCACGCGTCCGCGTAGGCCCGTTCACGAGATCGCGCTGCGCAGCTCCACCACGTCGAGTTGTTCCGTTTCGTCATGGGCCGTCAGGTCGATGACCTGGCCCACCACCGGGGCTGCCGAGTCCCGGTGCGCGGCCGCCAGGGCCTCCTGGCCGACCACGTCCGCGAGATCCTCGTCCTGGACTGCCGCGATCGCCGCCTCGGCCGACTTCTGGGTGCCGAAGAAGTCGAAGCCGCCCTCCACGCGCGAGGCGCGGCGGCGCCGGGCGGCGTACGGCTTGTCCGTGGAGGCGGCCGCGACGCGGCGCGGGACGATGGCGGACGACGGGCGCGCGCGGTCCGCAAGGGACACGGCGTCGGTACCGGCGGCCGCCTCGTGCTTCCCCTCCGGCTCCTCCACCCCGCGTCCCCGGGCCTCGTGCCCCTGGGCCTCGCGTCCCTGGCCGGCGGGGCCCCGCTCGTCACGGTCGCGTGCTTCGCGCGTCCTGCGGGCCTCCTGGTCCGCCGCGTTGCGGGCGAGCCGGTCCAGCGCCATGGACGCCCGCAGGTACGCGGACGGCGTCGGTGAACTGCCCGCCGCGGGCAGGGCCTTCGCGGAGGCCGACGCCTCGATCGCCAGCAGCCGCCGGCCTTCCAGCGCGCTGGCCCGCTCGGTCTCCGCGGTCGCGTAGCGCCGCAGCAGGGCGGCGTGCTCGCCGCGCAGGGCGGCCAGCTCGGCCCGTTTGCCGCGCAGTTTCGCGTCGAGCCTGGCGCGCAGCCGACGCGACTCCTCCAGATCCGATTCGAGGTCCGCCACCCGCTCCTCGGTCTTCCATTCGTCGCTGACCCGGGCCCGGGTCAGCTCGGCCACCCGCCGGCCCGCCGCCCGGTCCCAGTCACGCATGAGAACCGCGCCGGTGACCGCCGCGGCCGCGGCCGCGGCCACCAGGCCGCGCAGCACCACCGGTTCCGCGAACAACCAGGCACCGGCGGCGCAGAGCATCGACGCGCCGGCGACCGCCGAAGGCGGAAGGAGCTTGTGCAGGGGTGGCGAATGGCGGTGGCGTCCACGTGGCATGGCCTGAAATTTACCGTGCGTACGCGGAAGATGGGGACCCGCCCGGCAATCTGTTCCCGGGCGGTTACCCAATTCCTCGCAGGATCTACTTCTTGATCAGACCCTTCGACTCCAGATACTCCTTCGCCGCGTCGGCGGGCTTCGCCCGGTCGGAGTCGATCTTGCGGTTCAGCTCCACCAGATCATCGGTCGTGAGCACCTTGGTGAGCTTGCCGAGAGTGTCGGCTATCTCCCGCGTTCCGGCGTCCTTCGCATTGACCACCGGCAGTACGTTGTCGGCGTTCTGGAGCTTCTTGTCGTCTTCCAGGAGGACGAGCCCGAAGCTCTCCAGCGTCGCGTCGGTCGTCGTGGTCAGCACCAGCTGATCGGCGCCGTCCTTGACGGCCTGCTTGGACTGCGTAGTGCCCACGCCCTTGGGGTCGACGCCGGTGACGTCAATCCCGTACTCCTTCTTCAGGCCCGGTGCGCAGAAGGGCCGGATCTCGCATTCGTCGCCCGCCGCGATCTTCACCTTCAGCTGGGACTTGCCAAGATCGGAAAGGGTCTTGAGGTCGTTCTTCTCCGCGTATTCCTTGCTCACCGCGAAGGCGTTCTGGTCGACGGCCCCGCCGGCCGGCAGCACCTTCAGTCCGCGCGGCTCCGCGAGCTTCTCCAGTGCTTCGACGGTGGCGGCCACATCGCTGGACGCGACCGGATTCTTCTCCGGCGCCTCGGGGCCGTTCGCCTTCGCGTTGAGGAATTCGGCAAGCGTGGCGGCGTATTCCGGTACGACGTCGATCTCGCCCTTCTCCAGGGCGGGTGCGTAGAGTTCGCGGTTCTCCACGGTCTTGACGGAGGTGCCGTATCCGGCGTCGGAGAGAAGCTGCGCGTACAGCTCGGCCAGCACCTTGGACTCGGTGAAGCCGGCCGAACCCACCACCAGCGACCCCTTCTTCCCGGCCGCACCGGCCTCGGTGGCGCCGCCGGTCCCGCCCTCCTCCAGGTTCTTGCCGCCGCATGCCGCCAGCCCACCGGCCAGTGCGATCACGGCCACTACCGCACCCGCTGTGCGTGAGGTCCTGCTCATGACGTTCACCATCCAAGAGAAGAAGTAGGGAAACCAACCAGAGAGTGCGTCAGGCGGCCGGCCGGTCCGCGCCGCGCCGCCGCATCGGGTCGAGCAGCCGGTCCGCCGCCACCAGCACTCCCTCGACCAGGAGCGCGAGGACGGCGACGAGCAGCGCGCCCGCCACCACCTGCGGCGTGTCGTACGTGTTGAAGCCGGCCGTGATGATCCGGCCGAGGCCGCCCTCGCCCGCCATCGCGGCGAGCGTGGCCGTGGCGACCACCTGGACGGCCGCCGACCTGAGCCCGGTCATGACCAACGGATACGCGAGGGGCAGCTCGACCCGTACGAACAACTGCCACCCCGACATGCCCATCCCGCGCGCGGCCTCCACCACCGCCCGGTCCACCTCCCGCATGCCGATGTACGCGTTGGTCAGCAACGGCGGTACGGCGAACAGCACCAGCGCGACGATCGTCGGCAGGTCGCCCTGCTTGCCCAGCGGGGTGAGCGTCAGCAGGACCAGCACCGCGAGGGTGGGGACCGCCCGCCCCGCGTTGGAGAGGTTGACGGCGAGCGCGCCGCCCCGGCCCACGTGCCCGAGCCAGAGCGCCACCGGCAGCGCGATCAGGCAGGAGAGCAGCAGGCACACGCCGCTGAAGTACAGGTGCTCGCCGAGCCGGTTCCAGATCCCGCTCTCCCCCTGCCAGTTGGCACCGGCCGCCAGCCAGGCGAAGGCCTCCCCGATCGCTCCCATGGATTCAGCCGGCCTTCGTGACAGAGGCGGGTACGGAGGTGGTGCGGGTGGTGCGTACGCGCGGTGTGCGCGGCCGGGTCCACGGCGTCAGCAGTCTCTGCAGCCCGAGCAGCAGCAGGTCCGCCGCCACCGCCAACAGCACACAGATCACCGAAGCGGTGAGGACCTGCGCCCTGAAGAGGGAGTCGAGGCCGTCCACGATCAGCGTCCCCAGACCGCCGTACCCCACGATCGCGCCGACCGTCGTCAGGGCGACCGTCGAAACGGTCGCGATCCGCACCCCGGCGAGCAGGGCCGGGAGCGCCAGCGGCAGTTCGACCTCCCACAGCAGCCGTCCGCGGCCGTACCCCATCCCCAGCGCGGCCTCCCGCGCCTCCGCCGGCACCGCTTCCAGCCCGGCCAGGATGTTGCGCACGAGGACGGTCAGCGAATAGAGGACCAGGCCCGTGACCACCACGGCCGCCGAAAGCCCGAACACCGGCAGCAGCAGGGAGAACATCGCCAGCGAGGGGACCGTGTAGAGCACGGTCGTGAGGCCGAGGACCGGCCCCGCGAACCGGGACCGGCGTCCGTCCCGGTCCCGCGCGAGCAGGGCCAGCGGGAAGGCGATCAGCAGGCCGATCAGCACGGAGACCAGGGTGATCCACACATGCTGGACGGTCGCGTCGGCCAACTCCTGGCTCCGGGAGCGGACGTACTCCCCGCAGATCCAGTCGTTCGCCGTCAGGCAGCTCCGGCCGCTCATGCCGCCCCGCCTCCCCCCGAGATCCCGAACTTGTGTCTGACGACCCTATCCCCGGCCACTGACAGCCGCCGGAATCCGTCACGTTCCCGCACCATGGTCGTGACACCGGACCGGCCACAATGGAGAGTCATGATCCGTTTCGAGCACGTCACCAAGCGGTACGCCGACGGCACCACCGCCGTCGACGACCTCTCCTTCGAGGTCGCCGAGGGGGAACTGGTCACGCTCGTCGGTCCTTCCGGTTGCGGCAAGACCACCACCATGAAGATGGTGAACCGCCTGACAGAGCCGACCGGCGGCCGGATATTCCTCGACGGGGACGACATCTCCACCATCGACCCGGTGCGGCTGCGCCGCCGCATCGGCTATGTCATCCAGCAGGTCGGCCTCTTCCCCCACAAGACGGTTCTGGACAACACCGCGACCGTGCCCCACCTTCTCGGCGTCAAACGCGCCAAGGCCCGCGAGCGCGCCGCCGAACTCCTCGACCTGGTCGGCCTCGACCCGTCCGTCCACGGCCACCGCTACCCCGACCAGCTCTCCGGCGGCCAGCGCCAACGTGTCGGCGTGGCCAGGGCCCTGGCGGCCGACCCGCCCGTACTCCTGATGGACGAGCCCTTCGGCGCGGTCGACCCGGTGGTCCGTGAGCACCTCCAGAGCGAGTTCCTGCGGCTCCAGTCCCAGGTGCGCAAGACCGTCCTCTTCGTCACCCACGACATCGAGGAGGCCGTCCGGCTCGGCGACCGCATCGCCGTCTACGGGCAGGGCAGGATCGAGCAGTTCGACGCCCCGGCCGCCGTCCTCGGGGCGCCCGCCACCCCGTACGTCGCGGATTTCGTCGGCGCGGACCGCGGTCTCAAGCGCCTCTCCGTCACGCCCGTCGAGCCGGGCGACCTGGAGCAGCCGCCGGTCGTCCACCTCGACGACCCGGTCGGCAAGGCTGCCGCCGAGCTGGCCTCCAGGGGCGCCCGGTGGGCCGTCGTCCTCGACGGCGCCGACGATCTGCACGGCTGGATCTCCGCCGAACAGGCACGGACGGCCACCGGGACCGTACGGGAACACGCCCGCCGCATGGAGGCGTGGCTGCCCGTCGGCGCCTCCCTCAAGCAGGCCTTCTCCACGATGCTCCAGCACGACGCGGGGTGGATCGCGGTCGTCGACGCGGAGGGCGCGGGACGTTTCCTCGGTGTCCTCACACCGGCCCGTCTCCACGAGGCGCTGCGCCGTTCCATCGACGCGGACGCGCAGGCCGTTCCCCGTACGGCGGTGGAGGTGGAGACCGTCGGCCGGGACTGAGTCATCGGCTCGTCCACCGGCTTTCCGGCTGAGGATTTTCCGCGCGCGAGTGAACCCGCCTCCCGGATGCGCCGTCCTAGAGGGCGCAAATTGTCCGGATGCCTCGGCCACGGACAGACGATCTCTCGCGGAGCCACGGGAAGCGATGTCTATCAGCCTGGACGGCGACAACTCAGGGGCGGTTCCGGACCGGGCACGGCGGACACGGCGGACACGGCGGATTCTGCCGGTACGGGGGATCCTGCGGGGCCCGCGTCCCGATCGGGTGCCTTTCCTGGTCGGGACGGCCTGCACGGTCGTGGGCGTCCTCGACATCGCCGCCGGCGTCTTCCCGCGCTTTCGGCACAGCAGGACGCACACCGTCGCCGAGGTGTTGCCCGGGGCGCTCGGCCCGTTCGCGGCCGCTCTCGCGATCAGCGCGGGCGTACTGCTGTTACTTCTCGCGCACGGCCTCAAGCGCCACAAACGCCGTGCCTGGCGGGCCGCCGTGGTCCTGCTGCCCGCCGGAGCGGCGGCGCAGTTCGCCTACCGGCACTCGGTCATCGGCGTGCTGCTCCCGATGGCGCTGCTGGTCCTCCTGGGGCGCCACCGCGGGGAGTTCGCGGCCCTGCCCGATCCGCGCAGCCGCTGGAAGGCGCTCGCCAACTTCGTCCTCCTGGGCGCCGGTTCGCTCGTCATCGGTCTGATCGTCGTCAGCTCGCACCCGGCGAAGGTCGTCGGGGACCCGAGCGTGGCGGAGCGACTGGAGCACGTCCTGTACGGGCTCTTCGGCATCGAGGGCCCCGTCGACTACACGGGCGGAATCTCCTCCACCGTCGGCTACTCGCTCGGCGCCCTGGGCCTGCTCACCGCCGTCACCACCGTCTATCTGGCCCTGCGGCCCCAGCACCCCGCGGCCCGCCTCACCGCCGACGAGGAGCAGCGGCTGCGCGCCCTGCTGGCCCGGCACGGCGGCCCCGACCGCCCGGGCCACTCCGCGCCGCGCCACGACCGGGCCGTCGTCTTCTCCCCCAGCGGCAGGGCCGCCGTCACCTACCGCGTCGTCTCCGGCGTGATGCTCGCCGACGGCGACCCGATCGGCGACGTGGAGGCATGGCCGGGCGCCATCGAACGCTTCCTGGACGAGGCCGGGGCCCACTCCTGGACCCCCGCCGTGACGGGCTGCAGCGCGATCGGCGGTGAGGTGTGGGCCCGCGAGAGCGGACTCGACGCCCTGGAGCCCGGGGGCGAAGCGGCGGTCCACGGGCCGGGTTCCTCCCTGGCCGGGCGTGCCGTACGCCGGATGGCCCAGCGCATCGGACAGGGCGGTTGCGCGTCCCGCGCGCGCCGCGCCCGTGACCTCGGCGACGCCGGGCCGGAGGGCACCGGACGGGCCCCCGCCGACCGGCGCGGCCCGGACACCGCGCGCGGCGCCCCCGTGGCGCCCGGCCCCGCCGGGGAGCCCGGCGGGGGGCCGGTGCCGCGCCCGAGCGAGCACCTCGCCCGGGCGCGGACCGGTGATCACGGGCGGCCGGACGGCCTGCCCGTCACGACGCTCAGCCGACGCTGATCGCGATCTTGCCGCGGGTGTGGCCTTCCCCGCTCAGCCGCAGGGCCTCGGCCGCCTTCTCCAGCGGGAAGACCGCGGCCACCTCGACGGTCAGCGCGCCGCGCTCGGCCAGCTCCGTCAGCGCCGTCAGATCGGCGGTGTCGGGGCGTACGAAGAGGTAGGTGCCGCCGAGGCCGGTGACCGCGGCGTCCGCGACGGAGACCAGCCGGCCGCCGGGGGCGAGCAGCTGCGGCGAGAGCTTGAGCGCGTCACCGCCGACGAGGTCGAGCACGGCGTCGACGCCTTCGGGCGCGAGCGCCCGGACACGGTCGGCCAGCCCTTCGCCGTACGTCACCGGGAGGGCGCCCAGGGACCGCAGGTAGTCATGGTTGCGCTCGCTCGCCGTGCCGATGACCCGCACACCGAAGGCGCGCGCGATCTGCACCGCGAGCGAACCGACGCCGCCCGCCGCGGCGTGCACCAGCAGCGTGTCCCCCTCGCCCGCCCCGAGGTGGCGGACCAGGGCCTGGTACGCGGTGAGGCCGGCCAGGGGCAGCCCCGCGGCCTCCTCGAAGGAGAGGTTCGCCGGCTTGCGTGCCAGCGTGCGCACGGGTGCGGCGACGTACTCGGCGAAGGTGCCGCGGGAGACGAAGTCCTCGCGCACGTACCCGATGATCTCGTCGCCCGGCGCGTACTCGGTCACTCCGGCGCCCGCCCGCTCGACGACGCCCGCCACGTCCCAGCCGGGGACGACGGGGAAGACCGCGGCCAGCGCGGTGTCGAGGTGACCGGCCTGGACCTTCCAGTCGACGGGATTGACCGCGGCGGCCCTGACCCGGACCAGCACGGAGTCGGGGCCGAGCCGGGGCTCGGGCACGTCGCCGAACTCGAGGTCGTCCGGGGTGCCGTAGTGACGGTAGGTGATGGCCTTCATGGTGCTGCTCCTGGGACAGGCGTGAAAAAAATACTTGAGATCCTCAACTAATAACCGCACGGTAGGCCTCAATGCTTGAGAACGTCAAGTTTCGAGCGATAGGCTGCCCCCATGGCAGAGACAATCCGGACGACTCCCACCAAGGCCCAGCTCATGGAACGGATCGCCGAGGCATTCAGCGGTTACTACGGCGACTTCTCCCTCGCCGCCGCCGAGGCGGGCCTCACCGCCAGCCAGGCCAAGACCCTCGGCGTGCTGCGCGCGGCCCCCGCCTCGATGCGCGCCCTCGCCACCACCCTGGCCTGCGACGCCTCCAACATCACCGGGATCGTCGACCGGCTGGAGAAGCGCGATCTCGTACGCCGCGAGGTCAGCCCCACCGACCGCCGCGTCAAGAACGTCGTCCTCACCCCCGCGGGCGAGGAGACCGTCGACGCCATCCGGGCCCGCATGCACACCACCCATGCCGCCCTCGACGCCCTCGACGACTCCGGCCGCGCCATCCTCCACGACCTCCTGGGGCGCGTCTTCTGCGGTGCGCGCGGTCCGGGCACCACCGCCTGACGCCTACGCTGGACGCATGAGTACGTTGCGCACGCGTGGCCGGGTCGACGGTCTGCCGGAGTGGGACCGCTGTGCGGTGATGGGGGTCGTCAACGTGACGCCCGACTCCTTCTCCGACGGCGGCCGCTGGTTCGACACGACCGCCGCGGTCAAGCGCGGCCTGACCCTCGTCGCCGAGGGTGCCGACCTGATCGACGTCGGCGGCGAGTCGACCCGCCCCGGCGCCTCCCGCGTCGACGCGGACGAAGAGCTGAAGCGGGTGATCCCCGTGGTGCGCGGCCTCGCCTCCGAAGGCGTCACCGTCTCCGTGGACACCATGCGCGCCGCCGTCGCCGAACAGGCGGTCGCGGCGGGCGCGGCCTTGGTCAACGACGTCAGCGGCGGTCTGGCCGACCCCGCCATGATCCCGGCGGTCGCGGCGGCCGGAGCGCCCTTCGTCGTCATGCACTGGCGCGGCTTCAGCGAGCAGATGAACAGCCGGGCGGTCTACGCCGACGTGGTCGGCGAGGTCGTGTCCGAGCTGCACGCGCGCGTGGAGGCCGTGATCGCCGGCGGCATCGCCCCCGAGCGCATCGTCGTCGACCCGGGCCTGGGCTTCGCCAAGCAGGCCGAACACGACCTGGCCCTGGTCGCCCACCTCGCCGACCTGCGCGCCCTGGGCCACCCCCTCCTGGTCGCCGCCTCCCGCAAGCGGTTCCTCGGCCGCGTACTGGCGGCCGAGGCCGGCGAGGGAGCCGCGCCGCCGCCCGCCCGCGAACGGGACGCGGCCACCGCCGCCGTCTCCGCCATCGCCGCCCACGAGGGCGCCTGGGCGGTGCGCGTCCACGAGGTACGGGCGACCGCCGACGCCGTACGGGTCGCCAGGGCCGTAGAGGGAGCCCGGTGAGCCCCACGCCCACGGACGTCGAGCAGGTCGAACTGGCCAACACCGCGTTCTACGAGGCCGTGGAGCGCGGTGACTTCGAGGAGCTGTCGACGCTCTGGCTGGAGGACGAGGTCTCCTGCGTCCACCCGGGCTGGCCGGTGCTGACCGGGCGCGGCGAGGTGCTCCGCTCGTACGCCCTGATCATGGCCAACACGGAGTACATCCAGTTCTTCCTCACGGACGTGAAGGTGACGGTGCTGGCCGACGCCGCGGTGGTGACCTGCACCGAGAACACGCTCAGCGGCGGCCCGGCCGAGGAGGCCGGCGAGCTGGGCCCGCTGGTCGGCCAGCTGATCGTGGCCACCAATGTGTTCCGACGCACCCAGGAGGGCTGGAAGCTGTGGTCGCACCACGGGTCTCCCGTTCTGGCCGAAACCGATGACGAAGAGGACGACGAGACACCCGCCTGAGTGGGTAGGGGCCTGTGGAAGATTGGCGTCCGGACTCCCTGGGTAGGGGCGGCTACCAGCCGGACGAGCTTCTGTCCATAGCCCCCGTGGGCGGCCGCTGTCAGTACTCGCAGGTAGATTCGGGCGAGGGTGGCAGGCCGACCGCACTCGGCAGGTGCCCTTGTTCTCTACGACAGCAGGAGTGATTCGCGTGGATCGTGTCGCGCTGCGCGGCCTCAAGGCCCGTGGGCACCACGGCGTGTTCCCCCGGGAGCGCGAGGAAGGCCAGACCTTCATCGTCGACCTGGTTCTCGGTCTCGACACCCGCCCCGCGGCGGCCGACGACGACCTGGCGAAGACCGTGCACTACGGCGTCGTGGCGGAGGAGGTCGTGGAAGTCGTCCAGGGCGAACCGGTCGACCTGATCGAGACGCTCGCCGAGCGGATCGCCCAGCAGTGCCTCAAGCACGACGGCGTGGAGGAGGTCGAGGTCTGCGTCCACAAGCCGGACGCCCCGATCACGGTTCCCTTCGACGACGTGACCATCACCATCACCCGGAGCCGAGTATGAACCGCACACCGAGTGACCCCACCGTGCAGCCGGTACCCGCCTCCGTGGTGGAGCAGGTGGACGCCGCGGACATCACGCTGTCCAACCCGAAACGGGCCGTGATCTCCCTCGGCTCGAACCTCGGCAACCGTCTGGAGACCCTCCAGGGCGCGATCGACGCCCTGGAGGACACCCCGGGCCTGCGGGTCAAGGCCGTCTCCCCGGTGTACGAGACGGAGCCCTGGGGCGTCGACCCCGGCACCCAGCCGTCGTACTTCAACGCGGTGGTCGTCATCAAGACCACCCTGCCGCCGTCCTCCCTGCTGGAGCGCGGTCAGGCCATCGAGGAAGCCTTCGACCGGGTCAGGGAGGAGCGCTGGGGTCCGCGCACGATCGACGTGGACATCGTGGCGTACGCCGACGTGGTCTCCGAGGACCCGGCCCTCACCCTCCCCCACCCCCGCGCCCACGAGCGGGCCTTCGTGCTCGCCCCGTGGCACGACGTGGACCCCGAGGCCCAGCTGCCCGGCCGCGGCCCCGTCGGGGAGCTGCTCGACGGCGTCGGCGCGGGCGGCGTACTCCCCCGCCCCGACCTGGAACTCCGTCTGCCCGAGTAGTCGTTAGGCTGACGGGCCGGTACGGACCGGTGGCGGACCGGCAGTGGCCGTGACCTGATGATCGTGACTGGATGATCGTGACCGCATGTGAGGGGCGCTCTCGGTGAAGCAACTTCGGCTCGGGCTGCTGGCCGGCCTCTTCGCCGCGGCAGGAGTCCTGTCCTGGGGCGCCGCCCGGCTCTGGGACACGGTCGGCACACTGCCGAGCGTGCCGCTCGCGGCGCCCGTCGTGCTGGCCGTGATCGCCGTCGTGCTCCTGGCGACCGCCCTCTCGATCCGCTCCCGGCTGCGCGCCCAGCGTGAGCGCCGGCCGGGCGCGAAGGGCGTGGAGCCGCTGATGGCGGCCCGTGCGGTGGTGTTCGGCCAGGCGAGCGCGCTCGTCGCGTCCCTGGTCTGCGGAATGTACGGCGGCGTGGGCGTCTTCCTGCTGATGAACAGCCTCGACGTCCCCGCCCGCCGGGACCAGGCCATCTACGCGGGCCTGTCCGTCCTGGCGGGCGCGGGCGTCGTCGCGGCGGCCTTCTTCCTGGAGCGGGTCTGCAAGCTCCCCGACGACGAGGACCAGGGCACCGCCCCGGCGGTCTGAGCCCTTCCGGGCCGGTGGGCCGGCGCGGGAGGCTCGGGAGCGTCCTTCGGGCTTCCCGCAGGCGCCCTACAGCAGCGTGCCGCCCTCGACGCGGGTCTGCGCGAGGATCACGTCCAGCCGCTCCCGTACGCCGTCGGGCAGCTCCACCCGCGCGGCCGCCAGGTTCTCCTGGACGTGGGCGGGCGTACGGCTGCCGGGGATCGGCACGACGTGCTCGTCCTGGTGCAGCAGCCAGGCCAGCGCCAGCTGCGCCGGGGTGATCGAGAGCTCCTCGGCGACGGCCCGCACCGGCGCGAACCGGTCCTTGTTCATCTGCTGGTTGGCGGCGTCGAAACGCGGCATCTGCCGCCGGAAGTCGCCCTCCTTCACCTCGCCGACCGTACCGGTGAGGAAACCGGCGCCCAGCGGCGACCAGGCGACGAGGCCCACCCCCAGCTCACGGGCGGCGGCCAGCAGCTCCGGGTCCACGGGCCGCCACATCGACCACTCGGTCTGCACGGCCGTCACCGGGTGCACCGCGTGCGCGGCGCGCAGCTGTCCGGCCGTCACGTTCGAGAGCCCCAGGTGGCGCACCAGACCGGCACTGACCAGGTCGGCCACGGCGCCCACGGTGTCGGCCAGCGGCACCTGCGGGTCCGGGAAGTGCGGGTAGTACAGGTCGATGCGGTCGGTGCCCAGCTCGCGGAGGCTGGCCTCGGCGTAACCGCGTACGTGCTTGGGGTCGGCGTTGACCGCCAGCTCGCCCAAGGCGAAGCCGACCGGGAAGGGGTGCGCCTCGACGCCCTCCGGGAGCCGGAAGCCGAACTTGGTCGCGATGACGACCTCGTCGCGCCGGCCGCGCAGGGCCCTGCCGACGAGCCGCTCGTTGTGGCCGTCCTGTCCGTGGCCGTCGGAGGTGTCGACGAAGGTGGCACCCGCGTCGAGCGCGGCGAGCATCGCCCGCTCACCGCGCTCGTCGTCGATCTCTCCGTAGACCCCGGGCGAGAGGACCATCGCGCCGAAGCCGAGCGCGGACACGTCCAGGCCGCCCAAGCGGCGTATGGACAGCAGATTTTCAGCCATGCGCCCGATGCTTGCGCAACACCGCTTCCAGTAGCGGAAGTCGGCCGGATCTCAGCGGGCCATGATCAGGCTCATCGCCTCGTTGCGCGTCGCCGCGTCCCTGAGCTGCCCGCGCACCGCGGAGGTGATGGTCTTCGCGCCGGGCTTGCGGATGCCGCGCATCGACATGCACATGTGCTCGCACTCGATGACCACGATCACGCCGCGCGGCTCCAGGATCTCCATCAGGGAATCGGCGACCTGCGTGGTGAGCCGCTCCTGCACCTGCGGGCGGCGGGCGAAGACGTCGACCAGCCGGGCCAGCTTCGACAGGCCGGTGATCTTGCCGGTGGTCGCCGGGATGTACCCGACGTGGGCGACCCCGCGGAACGGGACCAGGTGGTGTTCGCACGTACTGAACACCTCGATGTCCTTGACCAGGATCATCTCGTCGTGGCCCAGGTCGAACGTCGTCGTCAGCACGTCCTCGGGCTTCTGCCACAGACCGGCGAATATCTCCCTGTACGCCCGCGCCACGCGCCCCGGTGTGGCCAGCAGCCCCTCCCGGTCCGGGTCCTCCCCGACCGCGATGAGGAGCTCACGCACGGCGTTCTCGGCCCGCTTCTCGTCGAACTCGCCGATGGAGCCTTCGCCGTCCAACGTCACCGGGTCGGTCATCTGTGCCTCGTTCCTGTGCTTTCACATGCCGCAAACGTGCAGGCGTACGAAAACGCCGCGTCCCCCAGGCTAAAACCTGGGGGACGCGGCGTTCATTCCGGGCCCGCGGGAGCGCCGGAGCGATCAGCTCTCGGGGCGCTCCTCGGGGACCGCCTCGGTGGCCGGGGTGTCCACGGGGCCGGCCGTCACCGCGGGAGTCACACCGTTGGCAGTGGCGCCATTGGTGAGGGAGAGCTCCTTCGGCGAGAGCACCGGCGGCCGGGTGGACGGCGTACGGCGGGAAGAGCCGGTCCACGCGGGGCGGGCCGGGCGCTTCACGATCGGGCTGAAGATCTCGGCGATCTCCTCCTTGTTCAGCGTCTCCTTCTCCAGGAGGGCCAGAACCAGGTTGTCGAGAACGTCGCGGTTCTCGACGAGGATCTCCCACGCCTCGTTGTGCGCGGTCTCGATGAGCTTCTTGACCTCTTCGTCGACCAGCGCGGCGACCTCTTCCGAGTAGTCGCGCTGGTGACCCATGTCACGGCCGAGGAACGGCTCGGAGCCGTCCTGGCCGAACTTGATCGCGCCGAGGCGCTCGGTCATGCCGTACTGCGTGACCATCGCGCGGGCCGTGGCGGTGGCCTTCTCGATGTCGTTCGAAGCGCCCGTGGTCGGGTCGTGGAACACCAGTTCCTCGGCCGCACGGCCGCCCATCATGTAGGCGAGCTGGTCCAGCATCTCGTTGCGCGTGGTCGAGTACTTGTCCTCGTCCGGGAGCACCATCGTGTAACCGAGGGCGCGCCCGCGGGACAGGATGGTGACCTTGTGCACCGGGTCGCTGTTCGGAGAAGCCGCCGCGACCAGGGCGTGTCCGCCCTCGTGGTACGCGGTGATCTTCTTCTCCTTCTCGCTCATGATCCGGGTCCGCTTCTGCGGTCCGGCCACGACACGGTCGATCGCCTCGTCCAGCGCGTGGTTGTCGACCAGCTTCTTGTCGCTGCGGGCGGTCAGCAGGGCCGCTTCGTTCAGCACGTTCGCCAGGTCGGCGCCGGTGAAGCCGGGCGTACGACGGGCGACGGCCCGCAGGTCGACCTCCGGCGTGACCGGCTTGCCCTTCGCGTGCACCTTGAGGATCTCCAGGCGGCCCATGAGGTCCGGACGGTCGACCGCGATCTGCCGGTCGAAGCGGCCCGGGCGCAGCAGCGCCGGGTCGAGGATGTCGGGCCGGTTCGTGGCGGCGATCAGGATGACGCCGCCCTTCACGTCGAAGCCGTCCATCTCGACGAGCAGCTGGTTGAGGGTCTGCTCGCGCTCGTCGTGACCGCCGCCCATGCCGGCACCGCGGTGCCGGCCGACGGCGTCGATCTCGTCGACGAAGACGATCGCCGGGGCGTTCGCCTTGGCCTGCTCGAAGAGGTCACGCACCCGCGAGGCACCGACACCGACGAACATCTCGACGAAGTCGGAACCGGAGATCGAGTAGAACGGGACGCCGGCCTCGCCCGCGACAGCACGCGCGAGGAGCGTCTTGCCCGTACCGGGCGGCCCGTACAGCAGCACGCCCTTGGGGATCTTGGCGCCGACGGCCTGGAACTTCGCCGGCTCCTGGAGGAACTCCTTGATCTCGTGGAGCTCCTCGACCGCCTCGTCGGACCCCGCCACGTCGGCGAACGTCGTCTTCGGGGTGTCCTTGGTGATGAGCTTGGCCTTGGACTTCCCGAACTGCATGACCCGGGAGCCGCCGCCCTGCATCTGATTCATCAGGAACAGGAAGACGACCACGATGAGGACGAAGGGGAGCAGGGAGAGCAGAATCCCGACGAAGGCGTTCTGCTTGGTGGGGGAGACCGTGTAGCCCTTTTCGATGTCCCCGCTGTCGAACTTCGACTGCAGCTTGTTGGCGAGCGCGACGCCCTGGTCGCCGATGTAGCTCGCCTGGATCTTGCTGCTGTCCTTGACCTTCTGGCCGTTCTTCAGCTCGACCTTGATGACCTGTTCGTCACCGGTCGTCAGCTTGGCCTGCTTGACCTGGTTCTTGTCGATCGTCTGGACGACCTCGGCAGTGTCCACCGTCTTGTAGCCGCCGGACGAGCCGACAACCTGCATCAACACGACCACGGCGAGGACGGCCAGCACGATCCACATGACCGGCCCACGGAAGTATCGCTTCACGTCCATCCATACGGGGCGGCAGTCGCCCCGTCCCTCCTGCCCGTAGGTAAATGCTGCTGGTTAAAAAGACTGTTCTTCGGACGGTACCCCAGCATTGTCACCCGCGACTGCCGGGGACGGCCGGTGAACCTGCCTTCCCCTGCTCCAACGGCGGGACACGGGTGGAGGTTCCCGGCAAGCGGGGCACGGCTCGGCCCGGCCGGCTCAGCCGCCGTAGACGTGCGGCGCGAGCGTGCCGACGAAGGGCAGGTTCCGGTACTTCTCGGCGTAGTCCAGGCCGTAGCCGACGACGAACTCGTTGGGGATGTCGAAGCCGGCCCACTTCACGTCGAGCTGGACCTTCGCCGCCTCGGGCTTGCGCAGCAGCGTGCACACGTTCAGGGAGGCGGGCTCGCGCGATCCGAGGTTCGACAGCAGCCAGGAGAGCGTCAGGCCCGAGTCGATGATGTCCTCGACGATCAGGACGTGCTTGCCCTTGATGTCGGTGTCGAGGTCCTTGAGGATGCGCACCACACCGGAGGACTGGGTGCCCGCGCCGTACGACGAGACGGCCATCCAGTCCATCGTGACGGGGGTGGACAGGGCGCGCGCCAGGTCCGCCATGACCATCACGGCGCCCTTGAGGACACCGACGATCAGCAGGTCCTTGCCCGCGTACTCCGCATCGATCTTCGCGGCCAGTTCGGCCAGCTTCGCGTCGATTTCTTCCTTGGTGATGAGCACCGACTTGAGGTCGGTGCCCATGTCCTTCTCGTTCACCCGGGTCACTTTCGTAGTGCTTCAGCGCATCAGCCCTGCCGAATGACCAGTCTGCCACCCTGCCGCCGCGCCTCCACCCGGCCGGGGAGGTTGATGACTCCCTGCCCGCGCCAGCCGGTGATCAGCCGGTCGACCTCTTCGACGTGCCGCGCGAAGAGCGCTCCGGCCGGTGAGCCCGCCGAGATGGCCGCCCGGCGCAGCACGCGGCGGCGTACGGCCGGGGGCAGGGCGTAGAGCTTGACGCACTCCAGGTGGCCGGATTCGTCCCGTACGGACGCGTCCGCCTCGGCGGCCCAGCCGTCCAGCGCGTCGGCGTCGTCCCGGGAGAGCTGCGCCGTCCGGGCCAGGGCTTCGACGACGCCCTTGCCGAGCGCCTTCTCCAGGGCCGGCAGGCCGTCGTGGCGCAGTCGCGAGCGCGTGTAGGCGGGGTCGGTGTTGTGCGGGTCGTCCCAGACGGGCAGCGACTGGACCATGCACGCCTTGCGGGCGGTCTGCCGGTCCAGCTGGAGGAAGGGCCTGCGGTAGCGGCCGGCGCCGGTCACGGCGGCCATGCCGGACAGCGAGCGGATGCCGGAACCGCGGGCGAGGCCGAGCAGGACCGTCTCGGCCTGGTCGTCGCGCGTGTGGCCGAGCAGGACCGCGGCGGCGCCGTGGCGCTCCGCGGCGGCGTCCAGCGCGGCGTAGCGGGCGTCGCGGGCGGCCGCTTCGGGGCCGCCGCCGCGGCCGACGGTCACCGCGACGGCCTCGACGGGGTCGAGGCGCAGCCCGGCGAGGCGGTGGACGACCTCGCCGGCCCGTGCGTCGGAGCCTTCCTGGAGGCCGTGGTCGACGGTGACGCCCCCTGCCCGGATGCCGAGCTTGGGCGCTTCGAAGGCGAGGGCGGAGGCGAGCGCCATGGAGTCGGCGCCGCCGGAACACGCGACCAGCACGAGCGGCGGGGGCGGCTCGTGCGGGGGCGTGCCCGGTGCGGTGACCGGTGTCGCGCGTGAGGTGATGTCGTTGAGTACGTCGTGGAGTACGCGGCGGACCGCCAGGCGTATCGCTGCGACCGCAGGATGGGGACCCATGTCCGGTGCCCTTCGGTGAAGTTGGGGGTGCCTCGGGAGGAGAAGCCAGTCACTCAGAGTGCGTCGATGGTGACAGAGCCGAGCCATTACCCGAGCATCGCACGCCTACTCAGCCCTCACGGTCCCTCGGATGGGTGATTGAAGGGGCGTTCTCCTGCCGTCGGCCGGATCCGGATCACGACTCTGCCCTACGGTGCACCCGCGCGACCCAGTCCGCCGGTTTGGCGATCTCGGCCTTGGTGGGAAGCGTGTTCGGGGAGGTCCAGGCCCGGTTGAAGCCGTCCATCCCGACCTCCTCCACCACAGCGCGCACGAAACGCTCACCGTCGCGGTACTGACGGAGCTTGGCGTCCAGACCGAGCAGCTTGCGCAGGGCGAGGTCGAGGCGGCTCGCGCCGCTGGCCCTGCGCTGCTGGAACTTCTCCCGGATCTCGGCGACGGAGGGCACCACGTCGGGGCCCACCCCGTCCATCACGAAGTCGGCGTGGCCTTCGAGCAGCGACATGACCGCGGTCAGGCGGCCCAGGATCTCGCGCTGGGCGGGGGTCTGGACGATCTCGACGAGGCTGCGGCCGCCGTCCTCGCCCGCCTCGCCCTCGGGGCGGCCGCCGGCCAGCGACTGGGCCGCCTCGCGCAGCCGCTCCAGGACGGTCATCGGGTCGACCTCGGTCTCGGCGAGGAAAGACTGGATTTCGCCCTCCAGGTGGTCGCGCAGCCAGGGCACGGCCGTGAACTGGGTGCGGTGGGTCTCCTCGTGCAGGCAGACCCAGAGCCGGAAGTCGTGCGGGTCCACTTCGAGCTCCCGCTCGACGTGCACGATGTTGGGGGCGACGAGCAGGAGGCGGCCGCCGCCGGTACCGGCGGGCAGCTCGCGGGAGGGCGGGGCGAACGTCTCGTACTGCCCGAGGACGCGCGAGGCGAGGAAGGAGAGCAGCATGCCGACCTCGACGCCGGTCACCTTGCCGCCGACCGCGCCGAGCACCGCGTTGCCGGGGCCCGAGCCCCTGCGCTCCTGCATCTTGTCGAGCAGCGGCCGCAGCACTTCCCGGAACCCGGCGACGTTCGCCTTGATCCAGCCGGCCCGGTCGACGACGAGGACCGGGGTGTCCTGCGGCTCGTGCCCCTCGGGGATCATCCGTGTGAAGGAGCGGACGTGCTCCTCGGAGGCCTTGGCGTGCCGGCGGAGCTCGGCGACGACGGCTCGCGCCTCGTCCCGGCTCACGTCGGGGCCCGGCCTCACCAGTCGGGTCGCGGTCGCCACCGCGAGGTTCCAGTCGACCATCTCCGCACCACTGATGCTCGTCATGCGTCAACCGTACGTTGTCGACCGGGCCCGCGGTCAGGTGTCGCCCTCCACCCGTACCCCTGAACTTCCTCGGGGTTCACGTACGTCCCGGCCGCCCGCCGGAGGGCTCGCAGCCGCAGTTGGCGATCGTGGAGGCCAGCCGGTCCAGGGCGGACTGGGCCGCGGCGGGGTCCTTGGCGCCCTCGGCGAGGAAGGCGAAGGAGAGGAGCCGGCCGTCCGCGTCGACGACGGTTCCGGCCAGGGCGTTAACGCCGGTGAGGGTGCCGGTCTTGGCGCGGACCATGCCCGTGCCCGCGGAGTCCTCGGTGTACCGGTTCTTCAGGGTGCCGTTGAAACCGGCCACGGGGAGGCCGGTCAGGACGGGCCGCAGCTCGGGGCGGGCCGGGTCGGCGGCGCGGGCCAGGAGTCCGGAGAGCAGGGCGGCCGGGACGCGGCCGGCGCGGTCCAGGCCGCTGCCGTCGGCGAGACGGGCGTCGGCCAGCGGCAGCCGGAGCTTCTTCAGCCGCGCCCCGACGGCCCTGCCCGCCCCTTCGAAACTGGCCGGTTCGTCCGAGGCGAGCGCGGTCTGGCGGGCGAGTGCCTCGGCGAGGTCGTTGTCGCTGTGGGTGAGGGTGCGCTCGACGAGGGCGGAGAGGGGCGCGGAGAGGGTCCTGGCGACCGGTGCGGCGCCGCCGGGCGCCTTCCCGGGGGCGGGGGCCCGCTTCACCTCGACGCCGCGTTCGCGCAGCATTTCGGCGAAGGCGCGGGCGGCGTCGCCCGCCGGGTCGGTGCTGCGCGGGGCGGGACCGTGGCGGGAGCCGTCGAGACGGCCCTCCTCCAGCATCAGTGGGGTGACGGGGCTGATGTTCTCGTTGGGGCCGATGGGGTGAAGGGCGGGTCCCGAGTACAGCGAGACGTCGTACGCCAGCTCCGCCTCGGTGACACCGCGGTCCCGCAGCACCCGTACGGTGTCGTCGGCCAGGGAGGCCAGGTCGTCCCGGTCGAGCGTGGGGTCGCCGCCGCCGGCCAGCACGACCTTCTTGCCGTCGGGGACCGCGGTGACGGTGGTGGCGATGCGGTGGCCGGGGCCGAGGGCCAGGAGCGCGGCGGCCGTCGTCGCGATCTTGACGGTGGACGCCGGGACCAGCCCGTCCGCGTCGCCCTTCCCGTACACCTGGGTGCCCGTCGCGGTGTCGAGCACCGACGCGGTACGCACCGTGCCGAGCGCGGGGTCGCGCAGCAGCGGTCCGAGGGCGTCCGCGAGCGCGCCGGGGGCCGGCGGCGGTACGGGCGAACCGAGCGCGGTGAGCACACCGGGCGCGCTGGGGGCGGGCGCCGGGGCGGCGGGCGGCGGCGGTTCGTGACGTGCGCCACCTTTCCCCGTGCTCCCGTGGCCCCGGGAGGCGGCCCACGCCCGCTCGGCCTTACGCTGACCGGAGTCCCAGGGGCCCGCCGCGGCCACCGCACCGGCGGAGAGGGCGAGACCGGCCACCGCCGCGACCGTCGCGAGCTGCCATGTTTTTCGCTCCGGCACCTCGGACCAGCCCCTTTCGCGATCACACACCTGCGTGAGGGACACTTAACCACTGCGTGTTGCCGGGAGCGTGACGCCCCGGCTCGTCCGGCCTACCGAACCGGCCGGGAGGTCTGGGGGTCCCTCCCCAGGAGGACGCAGCACCACCCGAAGCATGTGCTGATCATGGAGGAGCCACCCGTGGAGTTCGACGTCACCATCGAGATCCCGAAGGGTTCGCGGAACAAGTACGAGGTGGACCACGAGACCGGTCGGATCCGCCTGGACCGTCGACTCTTCACTTCCACGAGCTACCCGGCGGACTACGGCTTCGTCGAGAACACCCTCGGCGAGGACGGCGACCCGCTGGACGCGCTCGTACTGCTGGACGAGCCCACGTTCCCCGGCTGTGTCATCAAGTGCCGCGCGATCGGCATGTTCCGGATGACCGACGAGGCCGGCGGCGACGACAAGCTGCTGTGCGTCCCGGCGTCGGACCCGCGGGTGGAGCACCTGCGCGACATCCACCACGTGTCGGAGTTCGACCGCCTGGAGATCCAGCACTTCTTCGAGGTCTACAAGGACCTGGAGCCCGGCAAGTCCGTCGAGGGTGCCGACTGGGTCGGCCGCACCGAGGCCGAGGCCGAGGTCGAGGCCTCGTACAAGCGCCTCCAGGCGCAGGGCGGCAGCCACTGACGAGCCCCCGGGCTCACGCGACACCACGACGGCGGGCGGTGCACCCCAACGGGGGCGCACCGCCCGCCGTGTGTTGAGCCACCCGCAAGGGGAAGGTGTCCGTCCGCATACTGGGCACTGCCTGGGCACCGAACCGGGCACGGCCTGGCCTTTCACCGGGCAGGCGGGCTCACTGGATCAAGGAATCGAAGCGAGGCGAGTGGTGGCGGAGCCGAAGCGCGGCGGCAGTGGGGCCGAGAGCGAGGGCCCCGAGGACCGCAAGCCGCAGTCGGACGAGGCGCGCAGCGCCTTCGCACCGCCGGCCGGGGTGGAGCAGCCGGAGCCGGCCGACGAGGACAGCCCGACCTCCGAGTTCGCCCTTCCGCCGGGGCTGACCACCGGGGAGCACCCCGTGGTGCCGGAGGCGTCGGCCTTCGACACCCCGAGCACCTACAGCACCCGCAACCCGCCGCCCGCGTTCACCCCGGCCCACGGCATGCCCACGGTCAGGCTGACCAAGGAGGCGCCCTGGCAGGACCGGATGCGCACGCTGCTGCGCATGCCGGTGGGCGACCGGCCCGTACCGGAGCCGGTGCAGCGGCACGACGAGGCCGGGCCCGCCGTGCCGCGCGTGCTGGACCTGACGCTGCGTATCGGGGAGCTGCTGCTCGCGGGCGGCGAGGGGGCCGAGGACGTCGAGGCGGCGATGTTCGGCGTCAGCCGGGCGTACGGGCTCGACCGCTGCGAGCCGAACGTCACCTTCACGCTGCTATCGATCTCGTACCAGCCGTCGCTGGTGGAGGATCCGGTGACGGCGAGCCGGACCGTGCGCCGCCGGGGCACCGACTACACCCGGCTGGCCGCGGTCTACCACCTCATCGACGACATCACGTCCCCGGACACCGACGTCACGCTGGAGGAGGCGTACCGCACGCTCGCGGAGATACGCCGCAACCGCCACCCGTACCCCGGCTGGGCACTGACCTCGGCCAGCGGGCTGCTGGCCGGCGCGGCCTCGGTGCTGGTCGGTGGTGGGCCCGTGGTGTTCCTGGCGGCCGCGATCGGAGCGATGCTCGGTGACCGGCTGGCGTGGCTGTGCGCGGGACGCGGGCTGCCGGAGTTCTACCAGTTCCTGGTGGCGGCGATGCCGCCCGCCGCGATAGGGGTGGCGCTCACGCTGGCGCCGACGACGACGATGTGGGACGTGCGGCCCTCCGCCGTGATCACCGGCGGGCTCTTCGCGCTGCTGCCGGGACGGGCCCTGGTCGCGGGCGTCCAGGACGGCCTGACCGGCTACTACATCACCGCCTCGGCGCGGCTGCTCGAAGTCATGTACTTCTTCATCGCGATCGTCATCGGCGTGCTGGTCGTGCTCTACCTGGGGGTGCAGCTGGACGCGGAGCTGCACGCGTCGACGGCGCTGGAGACGGTCGAGCGTCCGGTGACGCAGATCCTGGCGTCGATGCTGCTCTGTTTCGCCTTCGCGATCCTGCTCCAGCAGGAACGCAACACCGTGCTGATAGTGACGCTGAACGGCGGAGTGGCCTGGCTCGTCTACGGCGCGATGCACGACGTCGGTGAGATCTCGCAGGTGGCCGCGACGGCCGTCGCGGCCGGGCTCGTGGGGCTCTTCGGGCAGCTGTTCTCGCGCTACCAGTACGCCTCGGCGCTGCCGTACGTCACGGCGGCGATCGGACCGCTGCTGCCGGGTTCGGCGACGTACTTCGGTCTGCTGGCCATCGCGCAGAACGACCTGAACTCGGGGCTCGCGTCGCTGTCGAAGGCGGCGGCGCTGTCGCTCGCGATCGCCATCGGGGTGAACCTGGGTGGCGAGATCTCCCGGCTGTTCCTGAAGATGCCGGGGGCGGGGCGGGGGGCGAGCCGCCGCGCGGCCAAGCGGACGCGCGGCTTCTAGGTCTCGTACGGAGCGGATCCGGTCCTTGTGCGTACGCGGATCCGGCCCTCTCGGGTACACGTAGCGGATCCGGCCCTCGTACGTACGCGGATCCGCCCGGTCAGCGCTTGGCGTGGCGGCCGCGCTGGGGGGCCGGGGACGCGCCGTCGGCGGTCTCGGCCGCGGCGGCCTTCTTGCCCTTGCTGCGGGCGCGCAGGTACTCGACGACGATCGGGAGGACCGAGATCAGCACGATCAGGATCAGGATCGCCTCGATGTTCTTGTGGACGAAATCGATCTTGCCGAGCGAGGCGCCGAGCAGCGTGACGCCGGCGCCCCAGAGCACACCGCCGATGATGTTGAACGTGATGAACGAGCGGTAGTTCATCCGGCTGACGCCGGCGATGATCGGCGTGAAGGTGCGGACGATCGGCACGAAGCGGGCCAGGACCAGCGACTTCGGCCCGTACTTCTCGAAGAAGTCGTGGGCCTTCTCGACGTTCTCCTGCTTGAAGAGCCTGGAGTCCGGGCGCTTGAAGAGGGCGGGGCCGACCTTGCGGCCGAAGAGGTAGCCGACCTGGTCGCCGACGATCGCCGCGATGCAGACCAGGGTGCAGACCAGCCACAGCGGGGTGTCCAGGACCCCCGTGGTCACCAGCAGACCGGTGGTGAACAGCAGCGAGTCGCCGGGCAGGAAGAAGCCGATGAGCAGGCCGGACTCGGCGAAGACGATGACCAGCAGACCGATCAGGCCGAACTGCTCCAGCAGGTAGTCCGGATCCAGCCAGGCCGGTCCGAGCGCAAGCGTATTCATCGGGTACCGGCTCCAGGGTGGGATCGTCTGCGGCGGGGTTGCCGACCAAAGCTATCAACGTGGCCGGAGCACTCCTGGTTCCAGTAGGCGTTCCAGCGGCCGTTCCCGTGGGCCCCGGGGCGCTCCGGGACCCACATGGGCTGTTTGTCCTGCCGCTCGTTCCGCCGCGTTACGCGTGGCGGGCGGCGTTGGCCAGGATCGCCTCGCGCAGATAGGCGGCCAGGCCGGGCTCCGCCGCGTCGATGGAGGTGGTGAAGCGCTCGTCCGTGACGTACATCTCGGCGAGGCGGGTGTGCATGTCGTAACCGCAGTCGTAGTGATTGCCGCTGATCCAGGCGCGGTGCTCCTCGGCCAGGTCCATGGCCCGGACCGAGTCGGGTGCGGCGCCCTCCTCCATGGCGGCGACCAGGCGGGCGGTGTTCTCCTCACCCTCCGCCTTGATCCGCAGCCAGTCCTCCTTGGTGTACGACGCGGTCCTGCGCTGCGACTGCTTGTACGCCTCGCCGGTGCCCCAGCGCCGCTCGGCCTCCTCGGCGTACTGCTCGGGGTCGTGGTCGCCGAAGACCTCGAACTTCTCTTCCGGGGTGAGGCTGATGCCCATCTTCCGTGCCTCCAAGGCGGTTTCGACGGCGGCGGCCATCTCCTGCAGCTTCGCGATCCGGCCGGACAGCAGCTCGTGCTGGCGCCGCAGGTGTTCCTGCGGGTCCGCGTCCGGGTCGTCGAGGAGGGCCGCCACCTCGTCGAGCGGGAAGCCGAGCTCCCGGTGGAACAGGATCTGCTGCAACCGGTCGAGGTCGGCGTCGTCGTAGCGTCGATGGCCCGCGTGGCTGCGGCCGCTCGGGGAGAGCAGTCCGATCTCGTCGTAGTGGTGCAGTGTGCGCACGGTCACTCCGGTGAATCCGGCGACCTGTCCGACGGAGTAGCCCATCGCTTTCCGCTCCTTCTTCTTCTCGGTACGCGCCTCAGCCTGAGCCCTCACGTCACGTGAGGTGCAAGCCCCGGGCGCCGGCCGCCGGGGTCGGTCCCGGCACTCGCCCACCTCGAAGGTGTCCCACCGCAAGCCGCTGCCGTCAGAGGCGACCCCCGCCGTGTCCGCCCAGCCGGGCAGGCCGGTCCCGGACGGCACCCGAGGTACCTGGGCCGGCACTGGCACCGGTACTTGCGCCGGTGCCGTCGGTTGCCGTGCGCCCCGGTCACCCGGATCGCGCTCCCCCGTCGCACACCCCGCCAGCAGTGCCGACAGCGCCGACGCCGCGCGAACGGCGCCGGCGCTGTCGGCACTGCTGGTCTGAACGGCCTGCGCCTCGCAGCTCCCCGGTCTCGCGGGCTGCGGGCTGCGGGCTCGCGGTGGACCGCTTCTCCTTCCGGTACACCGCGAGACCGCGCCCGGGTCCCCCTTCTCGGGCCGTCTCTCCGAATGGCTCGGCCGCCCGTGCCGACGGCCGGCTCAGCCCCAGGTTTCGCCGCGCTCCAGCGCCACCAGCTCGAACGCCGTCCTGCCGTCCAGGCTCTCGCGGATGATGTCGGCGTGGCCGGCGTGCCGGGACATCTCGGTGATCAGCCGGAGCAGCAACCAGCGCATGGACACCCGCTGCCCGTCGGGGAACCAGGGCTCGTCGGGCAGCGGGAAGGTGTCGTCCAGGCTGGGTACGGAGCGGATGAAGTCGTCGGTCTGCCGGGCGGTCTTCTCCCAGTACGCCAGGCGGCTCTCGACCGTCTCGTCACCGACGAGACGGAAGCTCTCGTGCCAGTTCTCCTCGGACCGCTGGATCTCCGGTGCGACCTGCTTCGCCCGGGCCAGCCAGGCCTGCTCGGTCTCGGACACGTGCTTGAGGAGCCCGGAGAGCGAGAGCTCGCTCGCGCTCGGCCTCGTCGCCGCCTGCTCGTCCGTCAGGCCCAGCAGCGCCCGGCGGACACCGCCGCGCTCGGCGTCCAGGAAGGCCAGGAGCGCGCCGCGCTCGTCGCCGTGGGCCTCTGGGTTCACGTGTACGACCATGGTGTCCGCCTCTTGCCGAAGGGGGTTCAGGGACGCTGCCGTCCTGCTGACAAGAACCACGTTACGAACCCTTGAGGACAGCTTCTGTCCGCATCGATCCGCGCCGATCCGCGCCGGTCCGCGCCGAATCCGTGTCGACCCACGCCGGTCCGCGTCGGCCAGTGGCGGAAGGGGACGTCAGAAGGGGAACTTCCTCCGGCCGTGCTGCACCGAGATCCACTTCTGGGTGGTGAACGCCTCCACCGCCGACTCCCCGTTCAGCCGCCCGATCCCCGAGAGCTTCTCGCCGCCGAAGGCCACCTGCGGTTCGTCCTGCACGGTCGCGTCGTTGATGTGGATCATCCCGGTCTCGATCCGCTCGGCGAACCGCACGCCCCGCTCCAGGTTCCCCGTGTGCACCGCCCCGCTCAGCCCGTACCGGCTGTCGTTGGTCATCCGTACGGCCTCTTCCTCGCCGTCGAAGGGCAGCAGCAGCACCACGGGCCCGAAGATCTCCTGTTCCAGGACCGAGGAGCCGGCCGGCAGGTCGCTCAGTACGGTCGGCTCGACGAGGTTGCCGCGCACCGCGCCCCGCACGAGCGCGGTCGCGCCCTCCGCGAGCGCCTGCTCCACCAGCCCCGTCAGGGAGTCCGCCTGGAAGCTGTTGATGACCGGGCCGATGTGGGTCCCGGGGTCGGCCGGGTCGCCGGTCACCAGGGACCGTACCTTCGCGACGAACTTCTCCGTGAACTCCGCCTCCACCGACCGGTCCACCAGGATGCGGTTGGCGGCCATGCAGACCTGCCCCTGGTACACGAAGCGGCTGAAGACCGCGGCGTCCACCGCGTAGTCGATGTCCGCGTCGTCCAGCACCACCAGCGCGCTGTTGCCGCTCAGTTCGAGCACGGTGCGTTTGAAGTGGCTCGCGGCGACCGCGGCGACGTGCCGTCCCACCTTGTCGGAGCCCGCGAAGGAGATCACCTTCGGCACCCGGTGCTCTATCAGCGCGTCGCCGATCTCCGCTATGTCCGTGACGAGCACGTTGAGCAGCCCGGCCGGCAGCCCCGCGTCCTCGAAGATCCTGGCGATCAGGCCGCCGCCGACGACCGGCGTGTTCTGGTTCGGCTTGATCACGACCGCGTTGCCGAGCGCCAGCGCGGGGGCGACCGACTTGAGCGTCACCAGGAACGGGAAGTTGAAGGGGCTTATGACCCCGACGACGCCGACCGGCAGCCGGTGGACGCGGTTCTCCTTGCCCTCCACGGGCGAGGGCAGGATGACCGCCCCGGGGCGCAGCGCCGTCCGCATCGCCTCGCGCAGGAACTCCTTGGCGAGGCCGATCTCGTACGACGCCTTCAGCCGCGTACCGCCGAGCTCGTCGGTGATCGCCCCGGCGATCTCGTCCTCCCGCTCCTCCGTGATCCGCAGGGCGCGTTCGAGGACGTCCCTCCTGCGGTACGCGCTCGACGCGGCCCAGGCGGGCTGCGCGCGCTCCGCCGCCAGGTACGCCTCGTCGACCTCGTCCACCGAGGCCACCGTGATCGCGGCGAGCTTCTCCCCGCTGTAGGGGTTGAAGTCGATGATGTCCCACGAGCCGCCGCCGGTCCGCCACTCGCCGTCGATGTACTGGTGGGCCAGGTCGGTGAAGAAGGACATGCGATCCCTTACTGCAGGGTGAGCAGGTGCGGACTCCCGTCGGAACCTCATCCTACTGGCGGGTTACGTCAGTTGGAGCAGACCACGGAGCACGTCCCGGGACTCGGCGGGGCTCGGACTGTCCTTCTGGAGCCGCTCCATCACCCGTTCGTACAGGGCGACTTCCTCGGGCTTGTCCAGGTAGAGCGCGCTGGTGAGCTGCTCCAGGTAGACGAGGTCCGAGAGGTCCGACTCGGGGAACCGCAGCATCGTGAACGCACCGCTCTCGCCCGCGTGTCCGCCGAAGCTGAACGGCATGACCTGAAGCGTGACGTTCGGCTGCTCCGAGACCTCGATGAGGTGCCGCAACTGCTCCCGCATCACGGCCCGGTCGCCGTACGGGCGGCGCAGCGCGGCCTCGTCGAGCACGGCGTGGAAGTGCGGCGCGCGCTCGGACACGAGCACCTTCTGGCGCTCCAGACGCAGGGCCACCCTGCGGTCGGTCTCGGCGGCGCTCGCGTGGGGCATGCCGCGGGTGACGACCGCGTGGGCGTAACGCTCGGTCTGCAACAGGCCGTGGACGAACTGGACTTCGTAGATCCGGATGAGCGAGGCGGCGCCCTCCAGCCCGATGTATGTCTGGAACCAGCCGGGCAGTACGTCGCCGTAACTGTGCCACCAGCCCGCCACGTTGGCCTCCCGCGCCAGGCTCAGCAGAGACTCGCGCTCCGCCGTGTCCGTGACGCCGTAGAGGGTCAGCAGGTCCTCGACATCCCTGGCCTTGAAGCTCACCCGTCCCAACTCCATGCGGCTGATCTTCGATTCGGACGCTCGGATCGAGTAGCCGGCCGCCTCGCGGGTGACACCACGCGACTCGCGCAAACGCCTGAGCTGAGAACCCAGCAGGATGCGCCGCACCACGGAGCCGCTCGACTCGCCTGCGGTCACTTCTCCGGCCCTCCCCAGTCCGACAGTTCAGCAGCGGAAGCCCTCCCCCGGGCTCCAAGAGGCGCAGTCTGCCATCAAAACGCTTCACCCCGTACTCGTTCGGTTACAGAAATGGCAAGAGCCACACAAGGCGCCGAAAGAGGACAGCGGAAGAAATGTGCAAGAACTGTCACGGAAACGAACAGGTCCGGCACATGCACGTGCATCTGCCCTTGCATCTGCCGTACGCATTCGGAACCATGGGCCGCGCGTACCTGCATGCTCTTTCGTGCTGTCGCCGTACCACCGCCGCATCGCTACCGCCGTATCGCAACGACCGCGAATCCCGGGAGTGCCTCGCATGGGGACGAATGGATCGACCGTGCTCGAGCCGTTCGAGCCATTGAGGCAGGGCCTCCCACCGATCGACCCCGCGGCGGTCTCCAGCTCGGCCTCCTGCGCGCTGCCCGCCCGGTACGAGGCGGTGTGCGGCGCACGGCAGTTCACCAAGTCGACGCTGGCCCGGTGGGAACTCGGCGAGCGCTTCGACGACGTGGCCCTGGTCGTCTCCGAACTCGTCACCAATGCGCTGCGGCACGCCCTGCCGGCCGACGTCCCGCGTACGGGCGAGCAGGATCCGCCCGTACGGCTGCACCTGATGCGCTGGACCTCGCGTCTGGTGTGCGCGGTGCGCGACCCCAGCGACGAGAGTCCGGTGGCGCGCGAGGAGGACGACTTCTCCGCCGAGTCGGGGCGCGGCCTGTTCCTGGTCGACTCGTTCAGCGACAGCTGGGGCTGGCACCCGCTCGCCGGACGACCGAGCGGCAAGGTCGTCTGGGCGCTGTTCCGCCTGAGAGCCGAGTAGCGGTGCAGCTGGTAGCTGACCGTTGCCGCCGCGGCCGGTGGGTGGCCGCCGGCTTCCGGTCAGCCGCCGGCTGTCAGGTGGTCGAACTCGCCGCCCTTGACGCCGAGCAGCATCGCCTCGATCTCGGCGGGCGTGTAGACGAGAGCGGGCCCGTCCGGGTGGCGCGAATTGCGGACCGCCACATTCCCGCCCGGCAATTTGGCGAACTCCACACAGGAGCCCTGCGAGTTGCTGTGCCTGCTCTTCTGCCAGACCACCCCGTGGAGCTCTGTGGCCGCCATGCCGTTGTACGCGTGGTGCACAGGTCGCTCCCGGAAAGTGCAGATGTCAACTGCCCCGGATCATAGCTTTGTTCACTTGCTGATGCATGGGCAGATGCACGTGCACGCGGGGTGTTCCCTCGGTTACAGAATCCCCCGCTCAGCGCGAGGAGTACGGCAGGAGGGCCATCTCCCTGGCGTTCTTGACGGCACGTGACAGCTGCCGCTGCTGCTGGGCCGAGACCCTTGTCACACGGCGGCTGCGGATCCTGCCGCGATCCGAAATGAATTTCCGCAGCAGATCGGTGTCCTTGTAGTCAAGGTACGCAATACCCGCCTCGTCCAGCGGATTGGGGCGGTACTTGGCGGATTCGCGAGGGTCATTACCTCGGAACGGCCGGGACATCATGCCTCCAGAAGGGAATCAAAAGCGGACGGCAGGCGCTTCCACGCATCACGCCCCGCCGCGTATTCGGCGTCGGTCAGCAAGCAGGATTCGAGGAGTCCTTCGAGCCCGTCGCGGTCGAGCCCGGGGGACGTGAAGACCAGGTGCTGGCAGCAGTCCCCGTGCTCGGGGTGCCAGTCGAGTGCGGCCGCCGCCCTGCGGACCGGCGGGACCATCTCCCACGCGGCGTCCGGCAGCGACGCCAGCCACGGCCCCGCGCTCTCCACGCACAGCGCTCCGCCCGCCGCGTCCCACGCCATCAGCGTGTCCGGCCGGTCGGCGAGCCAGAAACGGCCCCGGCTGCGGGCCGCGGCGCAGGTCAGGTCCTCCAGCGCCGCGTACAGCCGCTCCGGGTGGAAGGGGCGGTCGCGGTGCCACACCAGCGTGGAGACGCCCCTGTCGTCCGCGTCCTGCGGAAGCAGCGCGCACGCCGGGTGCTGGCGGGTGGCCGCCGCCTCGATGTCGAAGCCGGCGAAGGCCGCCTCGGCCAGCTCGCCGGTCGCGGCCCGGACCCGGCGGGCCGTCGGGTGCAGCTGCACGAGGAGGGCTTCGTCCTGTTCGTCCGCCTCCTCGCTCTCGACGACGGCCAGGACCGGGGCGTACTCCAGCTGCCGCGCCCAGGTGTCCGCGACCGTCCTCCGGTCGGTGGCCGCCGCGGCCAGGCCGGCCTCCGCCAGGTCGTCGCCGCAGCCGAGACAGGGCAGGAGCAGCGCGGGGTCGACGGCGGTCATGACGGCGGTGAGGTCGAGTACGTCCCCGCCGTGCGCGACGACGACCTCGGCCATCGCCTTGGGCTCGACCGAGTCCCACAGCTCGACGACCGCGAGGCGGGTGAGGCCGCCGCCGGCCAGCCGCTCCAGCTCGGGCACGAGGTCTTCGCGCAGCGCGCAGCAGGCGCAGTCGTCGACCAGCGGCGCTTCGCCGGACGTGCATATGCCCCCGGCGTCGCGGACGGTACGGCGTACCGTCCCTTCGGCCGCGGTCGAGAGGTCGTGGTGCAGGGCGACGCTGCCGGGGACCCGGCTCAGCAGTTGCTCCACGACCTCCTTGCGGGCGTCCGAGTGCAATCCGCCGACGATGACGACCGGCAGTTTCGATGTCTCGCCGCTCACCGCTTCTTCGCCCCGTAGCGGCGCTCGAAGCGCTCCACGCGTCCGGCGGTGTCCAGCACGCGCGCCGTCCCCGTGTAGAAGGGGTGGCTCCGCGAGGAGATCTCCACGTCGACGACGGGGTACGAGCGGCCGTCCTCCCACTCCACCGTCTTGTCGCTGGTCATGGTGGAGCGGGTGAGGAAGGCGAAGCCGCCGGCCTTGTCGCGGAAGACGACGGGGCCGTACGGCGGGTGGATTCCGGGCTTCATGGAGTGATGCCCCCTTCTGGTCTGGCTGGTCCGGTCGGGCCGTGGTGCCGGTCAGCGCTCTTCGCGGAAGTCGACGTGGCGGCGGACCACCGGGTCGAACTTGCGGAGCGTCATGCGGTCGGGGTCGTTACGGCGGTTCTTGCGGGTCACATAGGTGTAGCCGGTCCCCGCCGTGGACCTGAGCCTGATGATCGGGCGGATCTCGTTGCGTGCCATGTGGTTAGTATATGGAAATGGTTCCCATTTTCAAGAAGGAGTGATCAGCCTTGTCCGCCCACTGCCAGCTGACCGGCGCCCAGCCGGGATTCGGCAACAACATCTCCCACTCGCACCGGCGCACCTCGCGCCGCTTCGACCCCAACATCCAGCGCAAGCGCTACTGGCTGGCGAGCGAGGGCCGCCAGGTGCGGCTCACGCTCAGCGCCAGGGCGGTCAAGACCGTCGACGTGATCGGCGTCGAGGCGGCCGTGGCCCGGATCCGCGCGCGGGGGGTGAAGGTCTGATGGCCAAGAAGAGCAAGATCGCCCGCAATGAGCGGCGCAAGGCCGTCGTCGAGCGGTACGCCGTGCGGCGGGCGGAGCTGAAGGAGATCCTCCGCAGGCCCGGAACGAGCGAGGCCGAGCGCCGGTCGGCGCGGGAGGAGCTGGCCCGCCAGCCGCGCGACGCGAGTCCGACGCGCGTACGCAACCGGGACAGCGTGGACGGCCGGCCCCGGGGCCACCTCGGGAAGTTCGGGCTGTCCCGGGTCCGGATGAGGGAACAGGCACACGCCGGTTTCCTCCCCGGTGTGCGCAAGTCCTCCTGGTAGCTTGGCGCGTTCGGACCTGACGAAACTGGGGAGCCCGGAGTGCGTGAGCACGTACGTACCACCGTCGCGGCGGCGGCCGTCGCGGCCGTCCTCGTCCTGACCGGCTGCAGCGGTGACAGCGGCGGCACGGACGGCGGCAAGAGCGAGGAGAAGGGCGGCGGCAGCGGGCAGAGCAGCACGCCGTCCGGCGGGGCCAAGGGGGCGGGGGCGTCGGCGGACGTCACCGGGTCCTGGATCGCGACGACCGACGGCAAGGTCGTCGCGCTGATCGTCCAGGGGTCCGACGCGGCCGTCGCGGGTGAGCACGTCTGCTCCGGCAAGGTCAACAAGGAGGACACGGTGACGCTGGACCTGAGGTGCGGGGACGGCAACACCGACCGTACGGCCGGGCTGGTCACGCCGGGGGCCGACGGCGGCACCCTCACGGTGAAGTGGGACAGCGGGCTCAAGGACTCCTTCAGGAAGTCCGCCGGTGGCGCGCTGCCGGAGGGGATTCCCACGGACGTGCCGAAGCTGCCGGGTTCCTGACGGGCGGTCGGCCGGCCGGTCGGTCGGCCGGTCGGCCGGGCCGGGTCGCGCGTGGGCCGCGGTTCCCTCACGGGGCCGCGGCCCTTCGTCGTCCGGGGTCCGCGACAGGTCGTCCAGGGCGACGCCGCTCCCTGTGCGACCCGCCCCTCGCGCCGGTGGGCCGGGCCGCGGCCGGTGGGTGGTGTCAGCGGGTGATGCCGGGGCGGCCGGGCATTTTCGCCCGGTCGGCGGCGGCCGTGCCGTGTTCCCAGCCCGCGTGGTCGTCGACGCCCCGTACCCGCGTCGATGTCGTCTGCGGGAACATCCGCTCCGCGCGGTCCTCCACCGCCACGTCCCGCGCCGCCAGCACCGGCAGCAGCGAACCGCCGGCCTCCTCGGTCACGTGCCGCGTCGCCTCGGACAGGCGGTGGCCCACCCGGCTCGCGTACGCCGTCAGGAACGCCTGGCGGAACGCCCTGGTGCGCTTGCGGCCGGCCGCGCGCTGGGCCGCCTCCGCGCGGGTCATCGCCGTGGTGCCCTGCACGAGGAGGGAGGTGTAGAGCAGTTCCACGGCTTCGAGGTCGGGTTCGAAACCGATGACGGTGGAGAAGCCCAGGGCGCTGTTCCACACCGCGCGGCAGCGGTTCGCGGAGGCGGCGGCGTCGAGGAGGATCGCCTTGGCCGTCTCGTACGGGGCGTCGACGCCGATCCGGCAGGCGGCCGGCGCGTCACCGGTGTGGCCCTGGGCGGCGAGCAGCGCGGCGTCGATGCTGTGGCGCGCCATCAGCTCCTGCGCCTTGGCGGTCAGGGCTTCCGCCTCGTCGGGGTAGTCGGTGGCCTCCGCCTTGGCCAGCAGCGCGCGGATGCGGGTGAGCATGCGCGGTTCGCCGGGGGTGGCGGGTGAGTGCGGGCGCGCGCGGACGGGGTCGCCCGGGGGCGGGCCCACCGGCTCGATCACGGGGAGGCGGATCAGGAGGCGGAAGAGTTCGAGGAGCGCTGTGGCGAGGGAGAAGCGGTCCGTCCGCTCACGGGCGGCGAGCGCGTCGGCGTAACGGTCGTCACTGCCCCACCAGGGTTCCGTCGCCGTCAGATCGCGCAGCTGCGCCTCCCAGCGGGGGGCCGTTGTGGCGTACCTGCGGTTCTCGGCCGCGATCAGGTCGGTCGTCAGGCGCACGTGCAGGTCGTCGAGGTCGCGCCGGACGACGCGGACGACGTCGGCGGGCTGCCAGCCACGCTCCCAGGCCCGGCGTACGGACTCCTCGCCCCGGCGCAGGAGCTCACGGCCCGCGTCGGACCAGGGCGCGGCGGCGACGAGGGAGGCGCCGAGGTCGAGGCCCGCGTCGTCCTCGGCGTACACCGCTGCCGCGACCGCCTTCTCGATCTGTTCCATCAGCGGGTTCCCGCCGCTGGTCCGGCGACGGCCGGGATGCCGTGGTCCTTCCGCGGTTCGCCGCAGCCGGCCACGGGCCCGGTGGTTGTTCTCCTGTGCTCCGCTGACATCGGAGTGCCTCCTTACGCGACCGCGCGCCGCCACCGACGATGGTCCCAGTTGCGGACAGGAATCACGAACAGGGGGGAGAGCCGTCCCGCCGGGGGAGGAGGAGCACCGGCTTGCCGCCCGTGGTTCCCGGCCCGCTCGGCCCGTACGGCTTCCCGGTCGCTGTGAGCCGCAGCACTCCGGGGCCGTCGAACCGGCCGAAAACGTTCGCGCGCAGGGAGTTCTTCCCTGTGGGGATCATCACCCGGCCTCTCAGCGCTGTCCCTGCCCCGCCCAGGCGGGGCCCGCCTTCTGGCCGGTTCGGCCTCTCCGGAAGGCGGGCCGGCGGGCAGGATCGCCGCCTTACGCTGTCTGCCATGGAGCCGATGGCCGACAGGAACGCAGAAACCGCCGCTCTCACCGCTGCCGCCGAGGTGATCGGCGCACCGCTGGAGCAGGTGCACGGGAAGCTGTCGGCCGTGCTGGGCGGGATCGTCGCGCACCGCGCTTCCGCCGAGCTGTCCGGCGGGCGCGCGCACTCCCCCTTCACGGCGCACGGCGAGCCGGACCTCGCGGGCCGTGTCACCGGCTCCGAGCTGGCGGCGATCGCCGACGGTGTGCGGGCCGGGCGGCCCTGGCAGGGGCAGGCCCGTATCGCCGGGGACGAGCGTCCCGTACTGGCCGTGTCCGGGGCCGGTGACGGTGACGCGACGGCTCGCGGTGCGCTGCTCGTGCTCGTACGGACGGAGGACGCCCCGGTGCCGGAGGCCGACGCCGCCACCGTCCAGGCGTTCTGGGACCTCGTCACCGGCCACCTGGACCGCTTCTCCACCGAGGCCGTGCCCGGCCCGCTCGCCCCGTCGCGCACCGCCGCCGGCGAACGGGCGCGCGCCGTCGCCGAGCTGGGCGAGGCGCACGCCGCGGCCCTGACCGCCCTGCTGGGCGTACTGCGCAGCCGCGCCCTCGACGACACGGCGGCCCGCGCCCACGCCACCGAGCTCGCCGTGACCTCGCTGGTCGAGCTGCGCGCCGAAGCGGAACGGGACCAGGCCGTCACCGAAGAGCCCGCCGACCAGGCCTTCGCCCGCCTCGCGCAGTCGCTGCGCCCGCTGCTGAGCCACGGTCCGGTCCGGTTGGAACTCGGTCCGCCCGGCGACAGCCGTCCGCTGGCCGCCGACGTCGCGCACGCGGCGCGTGCGGTCGTACGGGCCGTGGTCCTCGCCGTACTGGAGCAGCATCCGCTCGACCGCGTCCACGTCGGCTGGCAGATCGGCGACGGGGGCGTACACGGCTCCCCGGGCACCGAGCTGCGCGCGACCGTACGGGACGACGGCCCCGGCGACCTGACCCGCGACGCCGTCGCCGTCCACCGCGTGGGTGAACGGCTCGCCGCGCTCGGCGGCCGCCTGGACGTCGACGCGGTGCCCGGCTGGGGCAGCACGGTCACGGCGGTTCTCCCGCTGGGCACGCCGGAGGCCGCGCCCGGCGATCCGCTGGCGGTGCTCGGGGCGCGCGAGCGGGAGGTGCTCACGCGTCTCGCGCGGGGGCACCGGAACCGGGCCATCGCGCAGGAACTGCAGATCAGCGAGTCCACGGTGAAGTTCCACGTGGCGAACATCCTCAGCAAGCTGAGCGTCAGCACGCGCGGTGAGGCCGCCGCCCTGGCGCACACGCTGCGGGCGGCCTGACCGGGCGCCGCGAATCGCTCCGGACCCCGCCGTCTTCGGACCCCGCCGGTGAACGGCCGTTGTCAGTGCCGGGTGCCAGACTCGCACCCATGAGCGAGCGCTGGGCCGTCGCCGCGACGGACGGGGGTGGGGCGCTGCTCGTGCCGCTGGGGCGGGACGGGCGGCCGGCCGGTGACGTGCGCGAGGAGCCCGATCTCGTGGCCGCGGTCGGCTCCCGGCCCGAGGTCGGGCGGTGGGTGTGGCGGTCCACCGCCGGGATCTATCCGCGCCTGCTCGCCGCCGGGGTGCGGGTCGAGCGGTGTTACGACATCGAGGACGCGGAGTCCCTGCTGCTCGGCCACGAGGGGCGGCACGGCGAGCCGCATTCGGCGGCGGCGGCCCGAGCACGGCTGCACGGTCTGCCCGTACCGCCCGATCCGCCGCAGCGCGCCGCCGAGCCCGGCTCGCAGTCCTCGCTCTTCGAGCCGCAGCCGGTGGCGGTGGCGTTCGAGGACCTGCTGGAGGTGTACGCCGATCAGCAGCGCAGGCACGGCGCGGCGGAGCACCCCGGCCGGATGCGGCTGCTGACGGCCGCCGAGTCGGCGGGGATGCTGGTGGCCGCCGAGATGAACCGGACGGGGCTGCCGTGGCGGGCGGACGTCCACCGGGCGCTGCTGGAGGAGCTGCTCGGCGAGCGGTACGCGGGCGGCGGCGAGCCGCGGCGCCTGGCGGAGCTGACGGACCAGGTGTCGGCGGCCTTCGGGCGACGCGTACGGCCGGAGCTTCCCGCGGACGTGATCAAGGCGTTCGCGCAGGCCGGGATCAAGATCGGGTCGACGCGGCGGTGGGAGCTGGAGGAGGTCGGCCATCCGGCGGTGGAGCCGCTCATCGCGTACAAGAAGCTGTACCGGATCTACACGGCGCACGGTTGGGGCTGGCTCCAGGACTGGGTGCGCGGGGGCCGTTTCAGACCCCAGTACCTGCCGGGCGGGACGATCACGGGCAGATGGGTCACCCATGGCGGCGGCGCGCTCCAGATCCCGAAGGTGATCCGGCGCGCGGTGATCGCGGACGACGGCTGGCGGCTCGTGGTCGCCGACGCGGACCAGATGGAGCCGCGCGTCCTCGCCGCGATCTCGCGCGACCCGGGGCTGATGGAGGTGGCGGGGCAGCCCGGCGACCTCTACAAGGCGGTGTCGGACCGGGCGTTCGCCGGTGACCGCGACATGGCGAAGCTCGCGGTGCTGGGCGCGGTGTACGGGCAGACGTCGGGGGACGGGCTCAAGAACCTCGCCGCGCTGCGAAGACGCTTCCCGCGTGCCGTCGCGTATGTGGACGACGCGGCGCGCGCGGGCGAGGAGAAGCGGCTCGTACGGACCTGGCTGGGGCGGACGTGCCCGCCTGCCGCGGGGTCGGGTGACGACGGTGACGGCAACGGTGAGGCGGGCATTCCGCAGGACGACGGCACGCCGGTGGCGGTGCAGCGCGACGGGGGGTTCACGCCGGGGTACGCGTCGGTGAACGCTCGCGCGCGGGGCCGTTTCACCCGGAACTTCGTGGTGCAGGGCAGTGCCGCCGACTGGGCGCTGTTGATGACGGCGGCGCTGCGGCAGAGCCTGAGGGCGGCGGGGCTCCGGGCGGAGCTGGTCTTCTTCCAGCACGACGAGGTGATCGTGCACTGTCCCGCCGAGGAGGCGGAGGCGGTCACGGAGGCGATCCGCGCGGCCGGTGATCTGGCCGGGCGGACCGCCTTCGGGGAGACGCCGGTGCGTTTCCCCTTCACGACGGCGGTCGTGGAGTGCTACGCCGACGCGAAGTGAGGAAATGTTTCACCTGTACGGCAGCTCATGACTCGGACGCCCATGGGTACTCGCCGCGCATGAGCGCACTCCAGAGCAGAACAACCGGTGAGATCGCGGGCTTCGCGGACCCCGTCGCCGCGAGTGACCTGGTCATCGGCATCGCGCCGTTCATCGCGGGCCTGGCCGTCGTGGCCGCTCTGACCGCCGCCGTGTGGTGGGGCATCCGGATCAGAAGCCGCGAACCGGCTCCTCCCACGCCCGAGGAGCAGCCGCACCGCCCGCCCGACGCGGAGCTGCCCGAGGACATGGAGTACCGGGAGCCCGACGAGGTGACGCCTGCGGAGGGCAGGCGGCTCCTGCCGCACGAGCTCAGGAACAGCGGGAACTCGTCCGGCAGGCACAGCGACAAGGACCCCCACGAGCGCCGGCAGTGGAGTGAGAACTCCGGCGGTTCGTTCGGCAGCGGGGGCCCCGGCGGCTGACTCGCCGGCGGACGGCACGGCGCCGGGCGTCAGCGGACCGGGAAGGCGGGGACCGGGCCGGTCCGGCCGGCCGGGCCACACGTGAAGACGGACGACACGACAGACGACAGAGCATCGAAGACGACAGAGCAACGAGAAGGAGCAACTGCATGACCACCCTGAAGAGCACCCTCCCCGAAGCTGCCCGCCAGACCACCGCGGACGCCCTCCAGGGGGCGCTGGTGGATCTCCTCGGTCTGTCGCTCCTGGCCAAGCAGGCGCACTGGACGATCGTGGGCCCGCGCTTCCGTTCCATCCACCTCCAGCTCGACGAGGTGGTGGCCTTCGCCCGTTCGTACGCCGACGTCGTCGCCGAGCGCTCGTCGGCCATCGGCGTCGCACCGGACGGCCGGGTCGAGACGGTCGCCAAGACCAGTGAGCTTCCCGAGCCCTCGAACGGCTGGAACCAGGACAACGACGTGGTGGCGCTGATCGTCGACACGCTCGGCACCATCGGCACCAGGATGCGCGAACGGATCGAGGCGACCGAGAAGGCCGACCCGGTGACCCAGGACATCTTCATCGGCCTCACCGCGGAGCTGGAGAAGCAGCGCTGGATGTTCCAGGCCGAGAACGGGTGACCTGGTCAGAGGCCTATACCGGACCTGACCAGTGAGGGAAGGCCCTACGACGCACCACGAGGCATAACACGACGTCTCGTGTTCGTACGGAAAATCTGCGGAAATCCGGGCGCGGCCGGAAGGCTTCCGGAAGGTTTCGGTGGGGCTCACCAGCTAGAACATCCGCTGAACATGTCTCAGGTGCCAAGAGGCCCTATCCGCTGTCTACGCGGATAGGGCCGAGTCGTTGCACGATAGAAAAAGCGACCGTCTGGGTACTGACTCAAGATCGATCGGACCTAACTGTTTGTCGAGTGCCAGCTCGACGAACGCCCCTGCCCGACTGGGTCATCGCCCGTTGCAGGGACCTTGGCCAGCGCATCGCTGAATCCCGGTGTCCCGCTCGCCGACCTCGTCAGGCAGTGAAGAACCCCGGCCGGCCGCCGCACGGCGCCGAACGACCGGGGCGGTGAGTCAGCCCTTCCGTGCGGGGACGACGAATCCCCTCACCGGCTCAGGCTCCGGGTCTCGCGAGTCCGGCTGCTGTGCGCGCTTCCACGCCGCGACCATTTCCGCGTACCGGGGGTCAGGACACCGCCGCCCGTCGGGGTTCCCGTGGGGACGGTGGCAGCGTTGCCGACGGCTACGACCCCGACACCGCCGCCGAGAGACGTGCTGTTGAGGGACAGGCTGGACGCGGACGCCGAGCCCCCGCGCGCGACCAGTCCCGGCCCGAGCGTGACGTTGCCGGTTGACCGGCTGACGGGGATCGGGTTGTCGAGGAACATGCCGTTGTCGTCATAGCGGGCGAGCTGGAGGTTCGCGCCCGCGTTGCTGCCGGTCTCGGACTCGTCTGTCGAGCGCAGCTTCCAGCGCCGGTACCGGGGGGCTCCCTCGGCGTCGCGAGAGAAGGTGATCGTCTTCTCTTGGCCGTTCGGGCTCGACAGCCGGAGGGAGCGAAAGGGACTCGTCGGCCCCGCCTGCTGGGCGCGTACCTGGACCGGGCGGAGCCGGGCAGCCCCGCCGGGGCGTGGGCGGGAGCCCCGGTCCGCCAGGTCCGCGCGGACGAAATGATGCGGCGCGCGCCCCTTCGTGCGTAGCTGGACGGGACCGCCCGAGAGGGACGACCGAGGGGGACGGAGGAGACGCGCCATGAGCCGTACGCCCTCGCAGGGGCCCGGCGCCGCAGGGTCCCCGGCAGCCGTGCCGGACCACACGTCCGGCCCGGGAGGGCTTGTCGTCCCGTACGGCCCGGACGGCGACGACGTGCCGGTCCTCTCGGTGTACGAGGACCCGCGCTGCCCGTACTGCGCGGCCATGGAGCGGTCCTCGGGCGCCGCGGTCCGCGCCTTCGCGGACGAGGGCCGGCTGCGCCTCGAATACCACTTCGCCACCTTCCTCGACGCCTCGCTGGGCGGCCGCGGCTCGAAGCTGGCACTGGGCGCGCTGGGCGCGGCGGCCGACGAGGGGCAGGCCGCGTTCAAGGGCCTCCACGAGGCGCTGTACGCGAACCAGCCCGCCGAGAGCGACGACGCGTACGGCGACACGGCCCATCTGCTGGTGGTCGCCGGGACGGTCGCCTGCCTGCCCTCCGAGGCGTTCAGGCAGGCGGTCGAGGACGGCACTTACCTCCCGTGGGCGGAGGCGGTGGCCGACGCCTTCGAGCGCGGCGGCGTACGCGGCACGCCCGCCCTGCGCCTGAACGGCCGCTCCCTGCACGCCTTCGACAAGGAGGGCCGGGCCCTGCCGGGCCCGGAGGTCGCCCAGCAGATCGAGCAGGCGCTGGCTCCCGGCCGCACGATCTGAGAGAGCCGACGGGCGGTTGTCAGTGGCGGGTGACAGGCTGTTCTGCAAGTCATGAGGTTTACGAGTTATGAGGATCTGCGACGAAAGGAAACGTCATGATCACCACTGACTTCGTGCCCGGTTCCCCCTGCTGGATCGATCTCGGCTCCCCCGACGTACCCGCCACGACCGCCTTCTACGGCTCGGTGTTCGGCTGGCAGTTCCAGAGTTACGCCCCCGACGCCCCGGACGCCTCCGACTTCGGCTTCTTCAAGCAGGGCGGCAGGACCGTCGCCGGAATCGGCCCGCTCACCGAGGAAGGCGCCCGGTCGGCCTGGATGATCTACTTCTGCACCCCGGACGCCGACGCCACCACCGAGGCCGTGGAGCGGTCGGGCGGCACGGTGCGGGTCGCCCCGACGGACGCCGAGGGCGAGGGCCGGATGGCTCAGTACACCGACCCGCAGGGCGGTCAGTTCGCCGCCTGGCAGCCGGGCAGGACCCGGGGCGTGGAGATCACCGACCAGCCGGGCAGCCTGTGCTGGACCGAGCTCTACACCACCGACTCGGCCGCGGCGAAGCAGTTCTACGGCGGCCTCTTCGGCTGGGAGACGCAGGACATGGAACTCCCGGGCGGAGGCGGGACGTACTCGATGATCGTTCCTTCCGGCCTCCCCCAGGAGCGCATGCACGGCGGCCTCATGCAGCTCCCCCCGGACGCACTCGCGCTGAACGGCGGCAAGCCCTACTGGCACCCGGTGTTCGCGGTCGAGGACTGCGACGCGACGGTCGCCAAGGTCACCGGGGGCGGCGGCAGCGTGCAGATGGGGCCGGAGGACGCCGAGGACGTGGGCCGGCTGGCCGTCTGTGTCGACCCGTCCGGCGCGGACTTCGTGGTGCTGGCCCCGGCCATGCCGGCCCCGGCCACTGCCTGAGGCGGTGCCCTGACACCTCGCGCGCAGAAGCAGAAGGGGACGGGAGGGAGGGGAGGAGACCGGGCCGGTGAGCCACCGGGCCGGTGAGCCACCGGCCCGGACCCGGGTGCGCTCAAGCAGCCACCACCACGACGACGGCGGCGTGCCGCCCGCCCCGTACGCCTCGCTGACCGGTACGAGCCGCAGGACTTCGGCTGCCGTCCCGCGGGCTGTCGTCCCGCGGTGTGCTCGTGCCTCGTCCGGCCGTCCCCGCGCCGCCGGATGCTTGTTTCTGTTCGTAACGCCGTTCCTGCGAACACCTATTGACATGTAACTGGCGACCCGACCAGAGTCAACTCCGCAAGTGATGCCGGTCACGTCACGAGGAGCGCTGTCGCCATGCCCGAAATCCCCGCAGTCTCACGTCGCCTGCTACTCGGAGGAACGCTGGCCACCGGAGCGCTCGCCGCCGGGATCGGCTCGGCCGGGAGCGCGTCGGCGGCGTCCGGGGCCGCCGCGTCCGAGGCATCCGACGTGTCCGCCGCGACGCCCGGCCGCAGACCGGGTCAGAAGTCGATGATCAACGTGCCCTTCGAGGTCCACAGGACCGTCCGCGTCGCAGTGATCGGACTCGGCAACCGGGGCTCCGGGATGACCCCCGGCTGGTCGGCCGTCCCCGGCTGCGTGGTGACCGCCGTCTGCGACATCCGCGCCGACCGCGCCAAGCGCACGGCCGACCGGCTGGCCGCCCAGGGCAAGCCGCGCCCCGCCGAGTACGGCGGCTCGGCCGGCTCGTACGCGGACATGCTCAAGCGCGACGACATCGACCTCGTCTACATCGCGACGCCGTGGGAGTTCCACTACGAGCAGGGCAAGGCCGCGCTGCTGGCCGGGAAGCACGTCGTCGTCGAGCTGCCCGTCGCGACCGAACTGAGCGAGCTGTGGGACCTCGTGGACACCTCGGAGCGCACCCGCAGGAACCTGATGCTGTCCGAGAACTGCAGCTACGGCCGCAACGAGCTGGCCATGCTCAAGGCGGCGCACGAGGGCCTGTTCGGCGACATCACCAACGGTCACGGCGGTTACCTGCACGACCTGCGCGCCCTGCTCTTCTCCGACACGTACTACACGGACTCCTGGCGCCGGCTCTGGCACACCCGCTCCACCGCGTCGTTCTACGCGATGCACGGGCTCGCCCCGGTCGCGGCGGCCATGGACATCAACCGCGGCGACCGGATGACCGTGCTGCGCGCCACCGCGACCGCGCCGAAGGGTCTCGCCGACTACCGCGAGCGCTTCGTGCCGAAGTCCCACCCCTCGTGGCGGGAGACGTACATCAACGGCGATCTGGTCACGTGCCTGATCGACACGGCCAAGGGCAGGGTCATCCGGGCCGAGCACGACGTGAGTTCGCCCCGGCCGTACAGCCGCATCAACTCACTCGCCGGCAGCCGCGGCATCTTCGAGGACTACGCCGGCGTCTCGTCGGCCGGGGGCGGCCGCATCTATGTCGAGCCGGACCACGGCGGTCACTCCTGGCGTGCCTTCGACGCCTACCGCAAGGAGTTCGACCACTGGCTGTGGAAGAAGATCGGCGACGACGCCGCGAACAACGGCGGCCACGGCGGCATGGACTACGTCCTGCAGTGGCGCACGGTGCAGCTGATGCGGGCGGGGCTGGTCCCGGACATCGACGTGTACGACTCGGCCGCCTGGTGCGCGCCGGTTCCGTTGAGCGTCATGTCCCTGGCGAACAAGGGGCGTCCGGTCGCGATACCGGACTTCACGCGGGGCGGCTGGGTCAATCTCCGTTCCGGCCTGGACTCGCGCGCCACCGAGATGCCCCCCGTTTCCTGAGGACGCGAAGCGTGAAGGAGGAGCAGGCCATGAGACCAGCGCGACTGATCAGACCGCTCGGAGCCGTGGCCGTGGCGGTGGCGGGAGCGGTCCTGCTCGTCCCCGCCCCGGCGGTGGCGGCCGCGCCACCGGAACCGGCGACGGCGACGGCGGCCGGGACCGGGACCGGGACCGAGGTGAGCGTCTCCCCCGTGGACCTCGACGGTCCGGCCGTCTCGACGGTGAAGGTGACCGTCAGGAACGGCGGCCCGCAGCGCATGCGTTCGCTGAAGGTGTCGTTCGCCGGACCGGCCGGGTGGGCGGTCCAGCCGTCCGCGCAAGCCGTGGACGGCTCCCTCGCGACGGGGGCCTCGGCCGGTGCGACGTTCCGGATCCAGGTGCCGGAGAAACGGCCGGGGTTCATGATCCGTACGTTCACGGCGACCGCGACGTACCAGGGCGGGGACGGCAGGGGCACGGCCACCGGCACCCGCGCCGAGCGCAGCGGAACACCGCGGGCGAGCCTGTCGGCGGCGTACAACAACGTGGCGATCACCGACGAGTCCGCGACGCGGGCCGGTGACTACGACGGCGGGGGCAACAGCTTCTCGGCGCAGAAGCTGGCGGCCGTCGGCCTGACGCCCGGGGCGAGGGTCGACGCCCTCGGGGCCGAGCTGACCTGGCCGGACGTGCCGGCCGGCACGAAGGACAACGTGGCGAGCTCCGGGCAGGCCGTCGCGCTGGGCGGCAAGGGCGGCAAGCTGGTGTTCCTCGGCTCCGGCGTCACCAGCGCCGCCACGGGCAGCGCCACGGTGTACTACACCGACGGGTCGTCCGGCACGGGGACGTTCGGCTTCCCCAACTGGTCGTTCGACCCGGTCACCGCGCACGGCGCGACGCTGGTCAAGTCGACCGACGGCCGCAACCGGCAGGACGGGTACGGCAACGCCGACGTGAAGTACAGCGTCTTCGCGCACTCGGTCCCGCTGGATCCGGCCAAGACGGTCGAGTTCGTGGTCCTGCCCTCGAACGCCGACGTCCACATCTTCGACATGGCGATCGCGCCCTGACCGCGTGCCGGTTCACCGGCGTGAAGCGCCTCTTCAGTGCGGTGTGCCGGGTCCCGTACCGCGCGGGCCGGGGCGGGTCCGCGAGCGGAAGGTGCGGCGGTAGGTGTACGGAGGCACGCCGACCGTGCGGTTGAAGTGCCGGCGCAGCGTGGTGGCGGGGACATCGGGCCGGGGCCGGGACAGCCCGACGACTCCGGCTCCAGAACCGTCGGTCCGGGACAGCGGGGTTTTCCGAACGGGCCCCGCCCCGGGGTCCGGACCCGGGCCGGGCCCCGGGGCGGGGCCTCCGGACCGCCGCGCCGTCCTCAGACGGCGATCACCTTGATCCCGGCGTCGGTGAGGCGGCCCGTCGCCTCGGCGGAGATGGCGGAGTCGGTCACCACGACGTCGATGCGGTCCAGCCCGCAGATCCGGGCGAAGGCGCGCTTGCCCATCTTGGACGAGTCGGTCACCACGATCACCCGGTGCGCGCGTTCGGCGAACAGCCGGCTGACGCCCGCCTCGTCCTCGTGGTGCGCCATGACGCCCAGGTCCGGGTCCACCCCGTCGACGCCGAGGACGACGACGTCCAGCACGACCTCGTTGAGTACGCCCATGGTCAGCGGCCCGACCAGCTCGTACGTCTGCGGGCGGGCCACCCCGCCGGTGACCACGATCTTGATCTGCGGCCGCACCGCCAGTTCGCCCGCGATGTTGAGCGCGTTGGTGACCACGGTCAGGACCGGACCGACGGGGGCGGGGACGGAGGCGGAGGAAGGGGCGGTGGCCGCGTCGCGCAGGCCGCTGCCGGTCCGCAGCGCCAGGGCCCGCGCCACTTCCGTCGTGGTCGTGCCGCCGTTGAGGCCCACCACTTCCCCGTCGGCGACCAGATCGGCCACGGCCGCGGCGATCCGCTGCTTCTCGGACGCGTGCCGGGAGGACTTGTAGCGCAGCGGCAGCTCGTACGACACCCCGTGCGCGATCGCGCCGCCGCGGGTCCGCACGAGCATCTGCTGCTCCGCGAGTTCGTCGAGGTCCCGGCGGATCGTCGCGGCGGAGACCTCCAGGGTGGTGGCCGCCTCCTCGACCTCCAGCCTCCCCCCGGCGGCCAGCAGTTCCAGCAGCGCGCTCCACCGCTCGTGTTTGGACATGCGGCCGGACTCCTTCGTGCCAGACGTGCGTGAAGGCGATGGTAGCCCGCCGGGGCGGCGCGGCCCCGGGGAGCGCACGGCCCCGCCGGGGGCCCGCGAGAGAGCCCGCAGGAGAGCCCCACCAGGGCGTCCTGGACTGCGTGTTCAGCTTCGTGGATACTTCGCCCCACGACAGACCAGCGCTCGAACCTGCTTGAAAGCCGACTGCTTTGAGCAGTTCCAATCATCGGGGAGTTCGTTCCATGTCCACCGCAGATTCCTCCCGCACCTCGGCCGAGATCGCCTCCCAGCCCGCCACCTGGGCCGAGGCGGCCGCGTCCCTCCCTCTCCACACGGACGCCCTGCCCCGCCGCGGCGAGCGCGTCGCCGTGATCGGCTGCGGCACCTCCTGGTTCATGGCCCAGGCGTACGCGGCACTGCGCGAGAGCGGCGGCCACGGCGAGACGGACGCCTTCGCCGCCTCGGAGTTCCCGTACCGCGACGGCTACGACCGGGTACTGGCGATCACCCGTTCCGGCACCACGACCGAGGTCCTGGAGGTCCTCCGGCGCGTGCGGGGCACCGTGCCCACCGGCGCGATCACCGCCGACCCGGCGACACCCGTCATGCGGGCGGCGGACGCCGTGGCCGTACTGGACTTCGCCGACGAGGAGTCGGTGGTGCAGACCCGCTTCGCCACCACCGTCCTCGCGCTCCTCCGCGCCCACCTGGAGGCCGAGGGCGCGCTGCCGGCCGGTGTGCGTCCGCTCGCGGAGGCGATCCGGGACGCCGGGCTCGCCGTCACCGTACCGCCGGCCGCCGAGGTGCTCGGCGCCGAGCAGTTCACCTTCCTCGGCACCGGCTGGACCTACGGTCTCGCACTGGAGGCGGGGCTCAAGATGCGCGAGGCGGCGGGCGCCTGGACGGAGGCGTACCCGGCCATGGAGTACCGGCACGGCCCGATCAGCATCACCGGCCCCGGCCGGGTGGCCTGGGTCTTCGGCGCGCTGCCGGCGGGGCTGGCGGACGACGTCCTGCGGGCCGGCGGCACGGTGGCCGCCGGCTCCCGGGGGGCGGCGGGCGACCTGGACCCGCTGGCCGACCTGATCCGCGTCCAGCGCCTGGCGGTCGCGCTCGCCGGGGCGCGCGGCTGCGACCCGGACAGGCCGCGCAACCTCACGCGGTCCGTGGTCCTGGAGGACACCGCCGCGTAACGCTCAGGACCGGCCCAGCGGGTACGCCGTACGGTCCCGCCAGCGGTCGCCGTCCCGGACGATCAGGTGGACCGCCCCGACCCGGGCGGTCAGCGGCAGGGCGGGCGCGCACTCGGCCTCCAGTGCGTCGTACGCGCGCTCCCAGGTCTCCGGGCCCTCGTGGTTGGCGAGCGTCAGATGAGGGTCGAGGCCCTCGCCGAACAGGCCCCGGTAGGGCACCGCTTCGGGCCAGCGGCCGGTGAGCTCCTTGGTGAGCGCCCGTACCGGATCGTGCGGCCGCGGGTCGAGGAAGAGGACGCCCGGATACCGGCCGAACCCGGCGAAGGACAGCTCGAAGGGGTCGTGCGAGCGGAACAGCTCCAGCAGCTCGCGGTGGACCGGACCGTCGATCCGGCTCTCGTGGAGGAACGGGTAGAGCACGGTGACGTGGGCGGGAAAACCGGCCCGGACGAGCGGATCGGCCTCGGGTACCTTGATGGTCAGGGCCGTGTCCCCGTCGACGTCCGGCCACCCCACTGTCCCGCCCCTCCCCCTGGTCTCCCCCGGTCGTTCCCGCGGGAGCCAAGGGAACCACAGGCGGCCCGGCCCCCGGCGCTCAGCCCCCGCCCCCGCGCTTGTCCCCGCGCCCGCCCCGGCGCCTGCGTACGGCCGCCAGTGCGCCGAGCAGCGCGCCCGCCGCGAGCACGACCAGGCCGCGGGTCCACACCTCGCGCTCGATCTGGGTCGCGAGGAGGAGGCAGGACACCGCACCGAGCACGGCGACCGGGACGGGTGTCCTGAAGTGGTCGTGGGCCACCGCGTCGCGGCGCAGCACGAGCACGGCCGTATTGACGACGAAGAAGACGACGAGGAGCAGCAGTACGAGGGTGGAGGCGAGCGCGGCCACGTCACCGGTGAGCGCGAGCAGGAGGGAGAGCGAGGTGGTGGCGGCGATCGCGGCCCAGGGGGTGCGGCGGCCGGGCAGCACCTTGGCCAGGAACCCCGGGAGGAGTCCGTCGCGTGCCATGCCGTACGCGAGCCGGGAGGACATGATGCCGGTGAGGAGCGCGCCGTTGGCGACCGCGACCAGCGCGATGAGGCCGAACAGCCGTGCCGGTACGCCCCCGGCGGCCTCGACCACTTCGAGCAGCGGTCCGCTGGACGCGGCGAGCGTCTTCGTGTCGACCGCCGCCGTGGCCGCGATGCCCACCAGTACGTAGACCAGACCGGCGGTGGCCAGCGCGCCGAACAGGGCGCGCGGGTAGGACCGCCGGGGGTCGCGGGTCTCCTCGGCGACATTGACGGACGTCTCGAAGCCGACGAAGGAGTAGAAGGCGAGGACGGAACCGCTCAGGACCGCCGCCGCGGGGCCGTGTCCGGGCGTACCGAGCTCGGTCAGTCTGCTCGGGTCGCCGTCGCCGCGCAGCACCACCCAGGCACCGAGCCCGACGACCAGCACCAGGCCGCCGACCTCGACGAGCGTGGCGACGGTGTTGGCCCGGGTCGACTCGCTGATGCCGCGGGCGTTGAGCAGGGCCAGGGCCGTCAGGAAGACCACCGCCACGAGCGCGACGGGCAGGGAGACGAAGGCGGTCAGGTAGTCCCCGCCGAATCCCCGGGCGAGGGCCGCGACGGAGACGACGCCCGCGGCGAGCATGCAGAAGCCCGCGAGGAAGCCGGCGAACGGTCCGTAGGCGAGGGTGGCGTAGTGCGAGGCACCGCCCGCACGGGGGTACTTCGTGGCGAGTTCCGCGTACGAGGACGCGGTCAGCAGGGCGAGGCCGAGCGCGACGGCGAGGGGCACCCACACGGCGCCGCCCGACTCGGCGGCGACCTGGCCCACCAGCACGTAGACGCCCGCGCCCAGCACATCGCCGAGGATGAAGAAGTAGAGCAGCCGTGTCGTCAGGGCCCGCTTGAGCGGGCCGCCCGGGGCCGGTCCCGGTCCCGGTGCCGATTCCTGTGCTGCTGTCCCGTACGAGGCCACGGCCTCCCTTTCTCTCCGCTTCTCCACCGGCCGCGTACCGCCGCCGTGACGCCCCGCTTCCGCGACGCCCCGCTCCTGCGGTACCCCGCTTCCGCGAGGCCACCGCCGCGAGGCAGCCGCGCTCCGCCCGTGCGCGACCGCACACGCCGGCGGACGGCGCCCCAGCCCCGGCGCTCTGCCGGATCCCCCACATCTCCGACACTCACCGCAACGAAAATGCGTCCGCAATCACGGTGCGTATTGAGCTGTTGTATCCGCATTGACTTTGCACCCCGTGTGGTGATCATTGGAAACATGTCTGCTGCCGCCCGCTGCCCGCATTCGACCAACGCGGTTCAGCCGCCCTCAGGTTGCGGACCATCCGGCTGTGGGTTCGAGGCGTCCCGCGTAGTCCCCGGGCATCACCCTTCCGCAGCCCGGGCACGGCACTGCCCGACCGTCCTGGAACACCCCCATCCACCTGCTGTTTTCAGCCACATCGCACAGGAGCGGCCAGCGGTGACCGAATGCCGCCGAGCAGACAACAGGGACAGGAACATGCAGTGACCCACCCGTTGTCCTTCAAACTGCTCGGACCACTGGAAATCTCAGCCGGCGGCGAGATGATCCGGGTGCGCAGCCCCCGGCAACGCGCGGTTCTGGCCATGCTGCTGCTCTCGCCCGACCGCGTCGTCTCGATAGCGTCTCTGACGGAAGCCGTGTGGCAGGGTGATCCGCCGACCACCGCACGCAACCAAATAGCCATTTGCATTACCACTCTCCGCAAAATATTCCGGGAAGCCGCTTCCGTCGAAGACCTCATTGAGACGAGGCACCCGGGTTACATCCTCAATTCGAAGAACTGCTACATCGATCTGCAGGACCTGAGCGAATCGGTCGCGTGCGCCCGCCTGGCCGCGGCGCACGACGAACAGGCCGACGAGGCCACCGCCCTCTTCGAGCACACCCTGGCCCTGTGGCGGGGTCCCGTCCTGGACGGGCTCACGGGGAGCAGGATCGACGACGCCGTCTCCCAGCTGTCCGAGTTCAGGCTGGACATCAGCGAGGAGTACGCCGCGCTGCAACTGCGCTCCGGCGGGCACCACTCGGTCATCACCCGGCTGACCGCGCTGGTCAAGGAACACCCGCTGCGCGAGCAGGCCAGGGTCCACCTCATGAACGCCCACAACCTGGCGGGCCGGCGCCCCGAGGCGCTCCAGGTGTACCGCGAGGGGCGCAGGGCCCTCGTCGACGAGCTGGGCATCGAGCCGGGGGCCGCGCTGCAGGAGCTCCACCAGCAGATCCTCCAGGACGCGAACGAGCTGGAGGGGTTCACCACCCAGCCCGCTCCGGCTCCGGCCCCCGCCTCCCCGGCGCCGGCCCCGCCCGCCCCGGCCGTCCACGCCCACGGCGCCGCCGTCGCCGTGCCCGCCCAGCTTCCGCTGCCCGTCACCGCGTTCACCGGCCGCGCGCCGGAGATCGCCACGCTCGACGGGCTGGTTCCCAGCGACGCCGACCGCGGTCCCCTGGCGGTCGCGGTCATCTCCGGGGTGAGCGGCATCGGCAAGAGCGCTCTGGCGGCGCACTGGGCGAACCAGGTCGCCGACCGGTTTCCCGACGGCCAGCTCTTCATCGACGTACACGGCTATCACGAGTTCGACCAGCCGCTGTCGCCCATGTCCGTGCTCGACCAGTCGCTGCGCGGGCTCGGGGTGCCCAGCGCGCAGATCCCCGCCCACCTGCAGGAGCGGTCCGCCCTGTACCGCAGCATCCTGAACAACAGGAAACTGCTCATCATCCTCGACGACGTGCGGTCGTTCACCCAGATCCAGCCGCTGCTCCCCGGGCGCGGCCAGTGCTTCGTACTGATCACCAGCCGTGATCCGCTGGACGAACTGACCAGCGACTACGCGGCGGTGCGGATCCCCCTGAAGGTCATGACCCCGGACGAGGCCGGCAGCATGCTCGCCACGGTGATCGGCGCCGAGCGGGTCGCCACCGACCCGGCGTCCGCGGAACGGCTCGTGGAACTGTGCGGCAGGCTGCCCCTGGCCCTGCGGATCGCCGCGGGCCGGCTGGCCACCCGGCCCCACTGGTCGCTGCGCCAGCTGACGTCGCGCCTGGAGGACCGGTGGCGCCGCCTGGACGTCCTGAGCCCGAACGACGGCGGGGTGAGAGCCGGTTTCTGGCTCAGCTACCGGGAGCTCTCCCCCGACGCCGCCCGGCTCTACCGAAGACTCGGCCTGCTCCCGGTGACCACCTTCGCCGCCTGGATGGGCGCCGCCGTCCTCGACGTCGGGACCGACCAGGCCGAGGACCTGCTGGAGCAACTCGTGGACGCCCAGCTGCTGGAGGTGTCCACCCTCGTGCCGGGAGCCCCCGTCCGCTTCCGGTTCCAGGAGCTGCTGCGGCTGTTCGCGTGGGAGCGTGCACACTCCGAGGACTCCGAGGCCGACCGGAACGTCACGATCGAGCGGGCCTACGCCGCCATGCTCACCCTGGCGGACACCGCGCACCAGCGGCTGTACGGCAAAGGGCATCTGACGGCCCACCGGCTGAGCCCGGACGCGGCGCTGCCCCCGGACACGGTCGCGGAACTGCTGGCCGACCCCCTGGAGTGGTTCGAGTCGGAGCGCACCTCCATCGTCGGCATGGTCGGCCACGCCGCGCAGAGCGGGGCGTCCGCCCACGCCTGGGGGCTGACCGCGCGCACCATGCCGCTCTTCGAGATGCGCAACTACCTGGAGGACTGGCAGCAGACCGCGCAGAGCGCCCTGGACGGGGCCCGCAGCGCGGGGGACGCCCCGGGTGCGACGATCATGCTGCGCTCGCTCGGCACCCTGGCGATCTACCAGCGGCGTTACGCGGAGGCCGACTCCCTCCTCTCTTCGGCGATGGACCTCCTGGAGCAGAGTGACGACCTGCACGAGCGGGCCATCGTGCTGCGCAACCTCGCGCTCTGCTCCCGCTTCAAGGGGGACCTGGACAACGCGGCCCGGCACTGCCGCGCGGCGCTCGACTGCTTCGGGCGGACGGACGATCCGACCAGCCGGTCCCACGCGCTCGGCCTGCTCGCGCAGATCGAGCTGGAGCGCGGGCGGACCGATCTCGGCATCACGCTGACGCGCGAGGCCATCAGGACGAGCGACGAGGCCGGCTCCGTACGGGGAAAGGCCCAGAACACCTACCGGCTCGCCGAGGCGTACCTGCGCGCCGGCGAGCTGGAGAGGGTCGAACGCGCCTGCCGGGAGGTCATCGAGCTGACCCGCGCACAGGGCGACCGCCTGGGCGAGGCCTACGCCCTGCGCGCCCTGGGTGAGGCGCAGTGGCGGCAGGACCGTTCCCCCGAGGCGGAGGTCACCCTGCGGGAGGCGCTGACCGCCGCCGAGGACGTCGGGGACCGGTTCCTCCAGGCCCGCATCGAAACCGACCGGGCCTGCGCCGAGGCCATCCGCGGTGACGCCGCGGCCGTCGCGCGGCTGCGGCGGGCCCACGAGATCTTCCGCTGCCTGGCCGCGACCTCGTGGGAGGAGCGCACCGCCCAGATCACGCACCTGATCGGCACGACACGGCAGGGCGCACGGGTCGACGCCGAGACACTGGCGGGGCTGCTGGGCACCCGCTAGCGGAGGCCGCGCGCCCGCCGGCGTCCGGCCGCGGCCCGGTTTCCCGCCGGGAAACCGGATCGAAAAGACGTCTTCCTACGATGCGCCAATGAACCTCACGGGCCCTGCGGGCAACGGCCTGCAGCTCATCCCCTTCCGCGGTCTGCGGTACGTCCCCGAACGGGTCAGCAGTCTCGCCGCCGTGACCTCGCACCCGTACGCCGCCGGGGCGGGCCCGGACGGCCCGCACCACCCGGACTCCGCCGACCCGCACCACATCGTGCGGCTGATCCTTCCGCGGGGGGCCACCCCCGCCGCCCGCGCCGAGCAGGCGGCGGCCACGCTCCGCCGCTGGCTGTCGGGGGGCGTGCTCGCGCCCGACCCCGAACCCGCGCTGTACGTGTGCGAGCAGCGGGGCGAAGGGCTCATGCAGCGCGGACTCGTCGGAGCGCTGCGGCTGTCCGAGCCCGCCGAAGGCATCGTCCACCCCCACGAGGCCGTGATGCCGCACGTCGTGGAGGACCGGGCCGGCCTCATGCGGGCGACCGCCGCCCACCTGGAGCCGCTGCTGCTGGCCTACCGCGGCTCCGGCGGGAGGGCCGGCGCCGTCATCGAACGCACCGTGCTGCGCCCGCCGCTCGTGACGACCACCACGCGGGACGGCGTCAGCCACCGGATGTGGGCCGTCACGGACCCGGTGGAGCTGGCGGAGATCGACGCCGACCTCTCCGGCCGGCAGGCGCTGATCGCGGACGGGCACCACCGCTGGGCGACCTACCTCCGGCTCCGGTCCGAGCAGCCCCGCTCCGCGGCCTGGGACTTCGGGCTCGTGATGCTGGTGGACACGGACCGCCACCCGTTCCAGGTACGGGCCATCCACCGCGTCCTGCGCCGGCTGCCGGTGGCCGAGGCCCTGTCGGCGGTCGAGGGCTCCTTCCGGGTCCGTCCGGCCGGGGCGTCCCTGCCCGCCGCCCTGGAGGCCCTGGGCGCGGCCGCCCGTGACGGCAACGCCTTCCTGCTCACGGGCGGCGCGGGTTTCCACCTCATCGACCGCCCCGATCCGGACCTGCTCGCCCGTACGGTCCCCGCCGACCGGCCCCGGGCGTGGCGGGCGCTGGACGCCGCGGTCCTGCACGCCACCCTGCTCGACCACCTCTGGAAGGTGCCGGACGGGCCGCGGGACATCGCGTACGTCCACGACGGCCGGGCGGCGGTCGACCACGCGCGGCGGGACGGCGGGACGGCGGTCCTGCTGCACCCGGTACGGGAGGAGACCGTCCGGGACCTGGCCGGCGAGGGGGTCACCATGCCGCGGAAGTCGACCTCGTTCGGGCCCAAGCCGGCCGCGGGCCTGGTGCTGCGGAGCCTCGCGCACCACTGAGCGCGGGGCGGCGCGCGAAGGGGCGGGCCCGTTCACGGGCCCGCCCCTTCGTCACCTCGTTCAGGAAGCGACCTCGGCCCTGGCCCCGGCCTCGGCGAGCAACGCGCCGACCTGGGGGTTCACCTGGAGGTACCGGCTCTCCAGCCGGCCCTGGAGGAACGTCTCGCGGATCGCCGCCCGCTGGATCTTGCCGCTCGTCGTCCGCAGGATCCCGCCGCGCCGGACCAGGACCACGGCCCCCGGCCGCACGCTGAAGCCGCGGGAGACGCCCGCCCCGATCCGGCCGGCCAGCTCCTTCAGGCCGTCCTGCGAGATCCCGCCGCGCACCTCGTGGGCCACGACGAGCTGCTCCTCGACCCCGCCCCCGGCGTTCTGGACGGGGACGACGAAGGCCGCACCGAACAGCCCGGTCAGGTCGCTCTCCTGCGCCCTGAGGAAGTGTTCGACGTCCTGCGGGTAGATGTTCCGGCCGCGCAGGATGATCAGCTCCTTGATCCGGCCGGTGACGTAGACCTCGCCGTCGTGGACGGTCCCCAGGTCGCCGCTCCTGACGTAACCGCCGTCCCCGTCCGCGGTCCGCACCCCGAAGGTCTCGCGGGTGGCGTCCTCGCGGCCCCAGTACCCCTGTGCGACGCTCCCGCCCCGGAGCCAGATCTCGCCGATCCGGCCGGCGGGCAGCACCTCCAGGGTCCGCGGGTCGACGATGCGTACGTCATAGGCCTTCGCCGACCCGCAGCTGACGACGTCGCGGCCGGGCTCCGCAGGGCTCACCGGGTGGAACTCGTGGCGCTCCAGGCGCTCCTCGTCGATGTGGCTGACGGTCAGCTCACGGGGGCCCGTCCCCGAGATGAACACGGTCGCCTCGGCCATGCCGTAGCACGGCGCCATGGTGTCGCTGCGAAAGCCCGCCGGGGCGAAGCGCTTGGCGAAGGCGGTCAGGGTGGACGCCTGGACCGGCTCGGACCCGTTGGCGGCAAACCTCCACCGTGACAGGTCCAGCTGGTCCAGCTGCTCGTCGGTGACCTGCCGCACGCACAGCTCGTACGCGAAGTTGGGCGCCGCGGACCAGGTGATGCCGTACCTGTCGATCATCTGGAGCCACCAGTGCGGCCGCTTCAGGAACGTGGTCGGGCTCATCAGCACGCAGGAGCCGCCCAGCAGCAGCGGGGGCAGCAGGATCGCCAGCAGTCCCATGTCGTGGTACTGCGGGATCCACGACCCGAAGCGGGTGGTCCTGTCGAGCCCGAAGGCCTCGCTGAGGATCTGCGAATTGTGCAGCAGGTTGCCCTGGTTGACCATCACCCCCTTGGGCGTGGAGGTCGACCCGGAGGTGTACTGGAGGAGTGCCAGGCTGTCGTGGTCCGCCGCGGGCATGCGCCAGGCCGCCGCGTGCGCGTCGGTGAACGCGGGACCGTCCGTGACGGCGCAGGCGATGCCGGCCGCCGGGTCCGACGCGGCCCAGTCCAGGACGGAGGGTGCGGCCGCCTCGCTGGTGAGGGTGACCGCGACGACGGCGTTCTCCACGATGGAGTCCACCCGGCGCCGCTGGTGCTGGTACTGGCCCGGCAGGGAGGAGGGGATGGCGACCATCCCCGCGTAGAGGCACCCCACGAACGCGGCGGCGAACTCCAGGCTCTCGGGATAGAGCAGCAGGACCCGGTCGCCCGGCGCGTACCGCTCCTGGAGCCATCCGGCTATCTTCCGCGCCTCGTGGTCCAGCCGGGCGTAGGACCAGGTCTCGGCGCCGTCCGGCGCGGAGGGATCGCGGACGAAGATCACCGCGGGCTCGTCCGGAGTGGCCAGCGCGTTCTCGCGGATGCGTGCCGTGGCGCTCGGAGCCTGCATGAGCTGGTGGTGCTGGGACATGGAACCCCCTGGGATGAAGTGGGCTGGAATGCGCGGACGCCGGTCGTCGGTACGGTCACCAGTCATCGGCCGCTCCCAGCGCCAGCAGCTCGTCCAGCTCGCCGGTGCCGACCAGGGCCGGTGCCGTCACCGGTGCGTCGACGTCCTCGACGGCGGCGCCGAGCAGGTGGACGTAGTGGTCCAGGAGCCGCTCGACGGTGTCCTCGTCGAACAGGTCCGTCGCGTAGCGGAACACCGCGGTGAGCGAGGACGCGCTCTGCCGCATCTCCACCGAGATGTCGAACTGGCCCTCCAGCTGCGGCACGTCGACGAGCGACAGGCGCAGTCCGGCGTACTCCGTCGACGTACCGGCCGCCGCGGCCTCGGTGACCCGCTGGAGCAGCGGCTCCAGACGGCCCGGTGCGACCATCGTGAAGGCCATCCGCACCGGTGGGCTGCCGGCGGCGTACCGGGCTTCCCCGGCCAGCAGGGCGTAGGGGTAGCCGATGTGCTTCATCGCCGACATCACCTGGCGCTGCGCCGACCCGGCCGCGTCCGCGAAGGTCGTCGAGGCCGTGAAGCGGGCCGGGAGGACCAGCGTGTTCACCAGGTACCCGACGACCTGCCGCATGCCGGGGCCGCTGCGGGTGGTCGTCGGGCAGCCGATGAGGAAGTCGGTCCGGCCCGTGTAGCGGTGGACGAGGGTCTGGAAGACGCTCAGCAGCAGGGCGAAACCGGTGACGCCCGTCCGCTTCGCCGTCTCCCGCAGCCTCGGCAGCAGCTCGTCGGGAACGCGCAGTTCGCGGGTGGCCCCGTTGAACACCCCGGGCCGGTCCTCGCCCCGCGGGCGGTCGGCGAGCAGCTCGGCGGCGTCGGCGCCCTCGGTGAACTCCTCCCAGAACGCCTGGAGCCTCTCGCGCCGGGGCCCGGCGAGCAGGTGCTGCTCCTGGGCCACGTAGTCGTCGTAACCGCGCTTCAGCGGTGGCAGCGGCGACGCGGAGTCCGCCGCGTACGCGTCGAGCAGTTCCTGGAGGAGCAGCCACTGCGAGGTGGCGTCGGTGACGATGTGGTGGGCGGAGACCACCAGCACGGCGTCGTCCGGCGCGACGCGCAGCAGCAGCGCCCGGCAGGTCCCCTGCCCGGTCAGGTCGAACGGGGTGTCGCCGAACTCCCTCACCAGCCGCGCCAGTCGGTCGTCGTCGGCGGCGGCCTCCGGCGCCTCGCGCACCTCCAGGGCGACCAGGTCCGGCGGCCCGACCAGCCGCCGGGGGCCGGCCGGGGTGTCCGCGAAGGTGGAGCGCAGGACGTCGTGGCGGTCCACCACGGAGCGCAGGGCGCGGCGGACCCGCCCCTCGTCGAGCGGGCCGCGGATCCGCAGGGCGGCCTGGACGTTGTACGCCGGACTGTCGGGCGCCATCCAGTACAGGAACCAGAGCGCCTCCTGCCCGATGGACAGCGCCCTGGCGGCGGGTCCGGTCCCCGCCATCAGCGGGCGCCGAGTTCGGAGTGGATGTGGGCCGTGAGCGCGTCGACGGTGGGGTGGTCCCAGGCGAGGGTCGCCTCGACGAGGATGCCGTACTCGTCCTCGACGTCACCGCACAGGGTGAGGGCGTAGACGGAGTCGAGGCCGATCTCGACGAGCAGGTCGTCCGGGGCGATCTCCTGCGGGGTGACGTCGAGGAAGTACGCGACCCGCTCGGTGAGCCAGGTGCGGATGGTCTCGACGGTCGCCGCGGTGCTGATGGCCTCGACGGTCGCCGCGGTGGTGAGGTCGGACATGAGAAGACTCCTTGAGATGTGCAGGGTGTGGAAATTGGTGGGGAAGGGTTTCTGGTCCGGGTACGGATACGGGCCCGGGGCCGGGGCCGGACAGGTTCTGGGGTCAGGCGAGCGAGAGTTGCGGACGGCCGAGGTCGTAGCCCTCATGGCTTTCCTCCCTGGAGATCAGTTCCTCGAAGAGCCGTCGCTCCGTCGGGGCGGGCAGCTCGCCCACGTCGTGGCCGAGGCGTGCGGCGATCCTGGACAGGACGCCGGTCAGCCAGTCGGGGTCGCGCAGGAACGCGTCGTCGCTGTGCTGGTTGTCCTGCCAGACGCCGATGCAGGCGGCGGCCATGGCGAGCTGGGCGTACCGGTCGGCCAGGGCGAAGCCGGCCCGGCCCGCGACCACCGAGTGCTCCCTCGGCGGCAGCGCGAGGCAGCGCTCGCGCAGGTCCGCCAGGTCCGCGCGCAGCAGGCCGGTCAGCCGTGTCGTGGCCGTGGGCAGGAGCGCCTCGGCGCTCGGGTGGCCGAGCATCGCGGTGAGGTGGTCGGCTCCCCGGGAGGTGAGTTCCAGGGCCTGGTAGTCGATGTCGTCCAGCGGGGCGTCGAGCCGGAACAGCTCCGCCGGCGGGCGCTGGGCCCGCAGCCAGCTGGTGGCGGCGAGCCGGGGCAGCTGGGGCAGCATCGTCGCCTGGCACACGGAGGCGTTGGCGTGGGCGAAGGTGATGGCGGGCAGGTCGCGGGCGAACTTCTGGAAGACGCCGTACGTACCGTCCCGCAGGTAGGAACCGGCCCCCAGCACCGTGCCCAGGGCGTGCGAGGACCGGTGGAGGACCTTGGGCACCAGGTACTTGTTGGCCGCGGTCAGGACACTGGTCTGGCCGGGCAGGACGTGCAGGGCGCGGCAGGCCACGGTGGACAGGCAGTCGCCGGCCAGCAGGTCGAGGAAGGCGCCGACCAGCGTGGACCTGGCGTGCGGCAGGTCGGCGACCCGGCGCCCGTACAGCCGGCGGTCGAGCGCGAAGCGGGTGACCGTGCGCAGCAGGGTGTCCGAGGTGCCGACCATCATGCCCGGCAGCACCGCCCGGGTGGTCTGGAAGGCGCGCAGTACGGTCTCCATCGCCCCGCCGGGCGGGCCGATGTGCGCGTCGGCGGGGACGGGGTAGTCGGTGAACTCGGCGCCGCCGATGAGGCAGCCGCGCAGGCCCACGGTGGGGTACCGGAAGTCGCGCCGGACCCGGTCGGCGGGACCGTCCGCCAGGTCCACGAACAGGTGCGAGTGGCTGCGGTTGCCCGGGCCGTCGCCGGTGCGGGCGAGCAGCACGACGGCGTCCGCCCGGCCGATGTTGTTGACGATCTGCTTGCGGCCGTTGATCAGGATCCGGTCGCCGTGCGGGGCGGCGGCGAGGTCGGTACGGGTGAAGTCGTTGCCGTGGGCCAGTTCGTTGTAGCCTGCCGCCGTCCTGCCGCCGCCGAGCAGGATCTCGGCCATCCGCCGCTGCTGCCGGTCGTTGCCGGAGGTCCACACGGCGGACCCGGAGATGTAGTTGGTGAAGCCGTACCCGAGCGCCAGGGTGGGGTCGCGCCGGGAGACCGTGCGCATCATGAGCATCAGGCGTTCGATGCCGCCGAGCCGCCCGCCCAGCCGCTTGGGCACGTACTCGGCGTTGAACCCGTAGGCGTCCAGGGCCTTCTCGCCCTCGGGCAGGATCTCGGCGCGCTCGTCCGCCTCCAGTACGGACCGGAAGCCCAGCGGATTGTCCGGGTCGTCGGCGTTGCCCAGCGCGCTCTCCAGCGCGGCCGGTCCGCCGGTCTCTGCGGCTGTCTCGGTCATGACGTCTCCAGGAGCTGTGACGCGGAGGGGAGGGCGGAGGGGGAGACGGCCAGCGGGAAGGAGAGCAGGGAGAACATCTCGCCCGTCCGGTACTGGTCGAGGAGCAGGGGCATCAGCCGGTCGAGCACGGCCGTGGAGTCGGCCGCGGGCCGGCCGTCCCCGGCGGCCGCGGGCAGGACCCCCGGAGCCAGGCGTTCGAGGAGGCGGCTCAGGCATGCCTCCAGCCACAGGCCGTCCTGCCACAGTCCGGCGACGGCCGCGGTGTCCCGCGCCACCCGGTCCCGGTTGCGCAGCCACACCTGGAGGCAGGCGGCCGCGGCCGTGCACAGGGTGTAGCGGTGGGCCAGCGAGAAGGCGGGGGCGGGGACGTCCCGGGGGGTGGGGCGGTGGGACGCCATCTGCCGGTGCGTCTCGTCGGTGATCTCCAGTACGTCCTCGGCCAGGGCCAGCAGCGTCTCGGGGACCTCTCCGCCGGCGGCGAGCCCGCGCAGCTCGGCGACGCTCTGCGGCAGGGCGGCGGTGACGCTGTTGCCGGTGCGTGAGGTCAGGTCGAGGCGGGTCGGGTCGAAGTCGGGGACCGGGGTGCTCAGGGTCGCCGCGACGGCCAGTCCCTCGGGGTCCGTCCGCTCCGCCCGGTAGCCCCGTGCGAGTACGCCGAACTGGTTGATCAGGGCGTTCAGGTTGACCAGGCTGTTGCCGTCGAAGATGCCGACGATCCGGTGGTCGCGCTCCAGCTTGGCGAAGGCGCCGTGCGCGTACTCCTCGCTGAGGAAGGACCGCGCGCCCAGGAACTGGCCCATGCTGGAGACGAGTTCGTCGACCGTGCTCGGCACGAGGTACTTCACCGCGCTCGACGTCACGCTCATCTCCTCGGTGAGCGCGTGGGCTCCGCGGCCGGCCACCAGGGTGACGGCCTCCATGGCGAGCAGGTCTGCGTACGCCTCGGTCAGGGTGCGGTGCGCCTGCGGCAGGTCGATGAGCCGCTTCCCGTACAGCTCGTGCTCCAGGCCGAACTCCGTCGCGATCCGCAGGGCCCGGTCGGCCGCGCCGAGCGACAGGGCTGCGCAGATCGTGCGGGTGATCTGCAGGCTCCGCAGGACGATCTCGATGCCCTGCCCCTCCTCCCCGATCAGGGCGCCGGCCGGGACGCGGGCGTCGGAGAACGCGATGCCGCTGATGTCCGCGCCCCGGATGCCGTGGGTGCGGGCGGCGGGCAGGCAGGTGTACGTGCCGGGGGCGAGCTCCGCCTTGTCGACGAGCAGCAGGCTGTAGCCGCGGGTGCCGCCCTCCGGTGCGGTACGGGCGAGGACGCAGACCAGGTGGGACCGGGTGGCGTTGTTGATCAGCCACTTCTCCCCGTCGAGCCGGTACCCGTCCCCGGTGGCGGTGGCGGTGAGACCTCCGGACAGCAGGTCGCTGCCGTGCTCGCGCTCGGTGAGGCCCCAGGAGACCACGGCGCCCGCCGCCACCCGCTCGCCGAGCGCCCGGGCCTGGGCCGCCGTGCCGCCGACCCAGGTGCTCACCGCGCCCAGGTAGGTCTTGGTGTGGGCGATCGCCACCGTCAGGTCGCGGCGGGCCACCACGCGGACGAGCTGGAGCAGGTCCTCGTAGCTCCGCAACGCCCCGCCGTGGCGCGCGGGCACGTAGTGGGCGGGCAGTTCCCGCGCGTCGAGCAGACGCACCGCGTCCTCGGGGAACGCCTCCAGCGCGTCGAGTTCACGGAGCCGGCCCGCGAAGAAGGGCAGGTCGGGGCGGTGGGGATCGCCCAGGTCCTGGTCGAATCCGCCGGCCAGGTCGTACGGCGCGTAGCGGGTCGGCCGGTCCGGTACAAGCTGAGGTTTCGTCACAACTCCACCTGGATCTGAGAGCGCATGAATTCCGGAAGAACCCCAGTCTTGGGTACGTGCGGGAGCGCTGTCCTGGCCCTTCCCTGACAGGACCTTGCGGTGGCACTTCCCTGCCAGCACAGAACCCGTTACCTCGTTTGGGCGGCAGCTACTGTCTCCATTGCACGCCTACAGGTGAGAGGGAATCCATGCCGAAAAGATCTGATTCGGGGATTCTGGGTACGATCGGCCGGACGCCCCTGGTGGAACTGGAGAGAATGTTTCCCGGGGGGCACTCACAAGTCTTCGCCAAGATCGAGCGTTTCAACCCAGGTGGCAGTATAAAAGATCGAAGCGGCCTCAACATGATCTCCGAGGCCCTGCGCAGCGGCGAGATAACGCCGGGGCGATCGGTCGTGGTGGAATCGAGCTCGGGAAACCTGGCGGTCGGACTCGCCCAGATATGCAGATACTTCGGGCTGCGTTTCATCTGCGTGATCGACGCCAAGACCACCGAGCAGAACATGGCCATCCTCCGGGCCTACGGGGCCGAGGTGGAGGTGGTCGACAAGAGGGACCCCGCCACAGGGGAGTTCCTGCCCGTCAGATTGCGCAGGGTGCGCGAGCTGGTGGAAAGCATTCCGCACGCGTACTCGCCCGACCAGTATGCGAACCTGTTCAATCCGAAGGCCCACGAAAGCACCATGCACGAGATAGTCGAAGCCCTCCACGGGCGGCTCGACTTCCTCTTCTGCTCGGTCAGCACCTTCGGCACGCTGCGCGGCTGCGCGGACTACATCCGCCGCGCCGGGCTGGCGACCAAGGTCGTGGCCGTCGACGCGGAGGGCAGCGCGATCTTCGGCCGGCCGCCCACCAGGCGGCTCATCCCCGGCCACGGCGCCTCCGTACGGCCCGCCCTGATGGACCCGGGAGCGGCCGACGACGTGGTGCACGTCTCGGACCTCGACTGTGTCGTCTTCTGCCGGCGACTGGTGGGGCGGGAGGCGATCCTGGCCGGCGGATCGTCCGGGGCCACGCTCGCCGCGGTGGACAAAATGCTGCCGCGCATTCCGCGCGGATCCGTCTCCGCCCTGATTTTCCCCGACGGGGGAGACCGCTACCTCAAGACCATCTATTCCGACGACTGGGTGCGTGAGAACTTCGGTGAAGTATCGCACCTGTGGAAGGGTTGATCTGTCCCATGCTGGTAATTCGCCAGTCCGACGTGGAAAAGCTCCTCAGCGGAAAGGAGAAAGAACACATCGAGATGGTCCGGGCGACCTACGAACTGCATGAGCAGGGCGCCACGACGGTCCCGCACTCCATCTTCCTCCGTTTTCCGGAGCAGCCCGCCAACCGGATCATCGGTCTTCCCTCGTACCGCGGCGGCGACAACCCCGCCGCCGGGATCAAGTGGATTTCCTCGTTCCCCGGGAACGTCCAGTCCGGCACGGCGCGGGCCAGCGCGGCGATGCTCCTCAACTCGCTGCGCACCGGTCACCCCGAGGCCCTGCTCGAAGGGTCTTTGATATCGGCCGCGCGTACCGCCGCCAGTGCGGCGCTCGCCGCCGAGATGCTCACCAGGGAAAACCGCCCCAAGGGTGTTTCCCTCATCGGCTGCGGCGTCATCAACCTGGAGATCCTGCGCTATCTCAAGGCCGCTCTCGAAGGTCTTGAAGAAGTGACGGTCCACGACAGTTCCACGATACGTGCGCAGGAATTCGCCCGGCGCTGCGCGGAAATCCTTCCCGAGGCCCGCGTCTCTCTCGCGGCGAGCCTCGACGACGCGCTGGCCGCGCAGTCCCTGGTCTCCTTCGCCACCTCGGCGGGCGAGCCCCACACCGACCTGACCGCGGCGGCGCCCGGCACGGTGGTCCTGCACATCTCCCTGCGGGACATCGACCCCGAGACGCTCATCCAGGCGCACAACATCGTGGACGACGCGGACCACGTGTGCCGCGAGCGCACCTCGCTCCACCTCGCCGAACAGATCACCGGGGGCCGCGCCTTCATCGACGCGTCCATCGGCCAGCTCATCGCCGGCACCCGGCAGTTCACCCCGTCGCCGAAGAAGGTCACCGTCTACTCGCCGTTCGGGCTCGGGGTCCTCGACCTCGCCCTGGCCGTCGACGTGCACCGCACCGCCCGCGGGCTCGGCCTGGGCGTGGAGATCACGGACTTCCTGTCCTGAGCCCCGCCCGCCGCCCTTCCCCTTTCCACGCACCCCCCTTCGCACCGCACCGAGGAGAACCATGTCCAGCGAACTGAACGACACCGCCGTGTACCGCGTCGTGCTCAACGGCGAGGAGCAGTACTCGATCTGGCGGGCCGGCCGGGCGCTGCCCGCCGGCTGGAGCGCCGAGGGCACCGAGGGCACCCGCGAGGAGTGCCTGGCCCGCATCAACGACGTGTGGACCGACATGCGTCCGCTGAGCCTGCGCCACCGCATGGAGAGCCAGAACTCCGCCGCCTGATCCGCCGCCCCGAGCGGGCCCTCCACCACCACTGAATTCCGAGTCGCACCTGGCGCCAGGTCATTCGAAGGAGCACCTGTTGAACGCCGCACAGTTGCCGGGGACCTCCCTGAGCGGAACTGTCCCTCCCACCCTGCCCGTGCTCGTCGCACAGCAGGCCGCCCGCACTCCCGACGCGACGGCCGTCATCGACGGTGCCCGCACGCTGACCTACCGGGAGCTGGATCTCGCCGCCGACCGCACGGCGCGCTTCCTGCGCTCGGCCGGCGCCGGCCCCGGCTCCCCGGTCGGCGTGTGCCTGGGCCGGGGCATCGACCTGGTCGTCACCCTCCTGGGGGTGTGGAAGGCGGGGGCCGGCTACCTGCCCCTGGACCCCGGCCACCCCCGGGAGCGGCTGGAGTCCCTCCTCCTGGAGTGCGGCGCCACCCTGGTGGTCGGCGAGCGGGAACTGACCGGCCCGGCGGCGGGCGTCCGCGCCGTGTCCCCGCAGGACATACGGGACCGGGCGGGGGCTCTCCCGGAGACGGCCGCCCCCGCCGTCGCCGTCGATCCCCTGGGCGTCGCGTACACCATCTTCACCTCGGGATCGACGGGACGGCCCAAGGGGGTGCAGGTCACCCACGCCGGCATCGCCAACCGGGTGACCTGGGCCGTGCGCACGCAGAAGCTGACCGCCGACGACCGCGTCCTCTTCAAGACCTCGATCGGCTTCGACGCGGCCGGCTGGGAGATCTTCGCCCCGCTGATCAGCGGCGGAAGCGTCGTCACCGCCCCGGACGGCACCGAGCGTGACGCCGCGGCGCTGCTGAAGGCGGTCGCCGACGGCGGCGTCACCGTCCTCCAGGTCGTCCCCTCCGTCCTCAGGCTGCTGGTCGAGGAGGACGGCTGGGCCGGCTGCCACGCGCTGCGCCTGCTCTTCTCGGCCGGTGAGCCGCTGCACGCCGAACTCGTCGAGCGGCTGCGCGAGCGGGCCGGCCGGGGGATCGGCGTGTGGAACACCTACGGGCCCACCGAGTGCTCCATCGACATCACCGCCCACCGCGTGGACCCGGAGCAGAAGTCCGGCCCCGTGCCGATCGGCCGCGCCCTCAGCAACATGCGCGTGCTGGTGATGGGCCCCGACGGCACCCCGGTGCCCAAGGGCGTCACCGGAGAGCTGTACGCGGACGGAATCGGCCTGGCCCAGGGGTACGCGGGCCGCCCGGACCTCACCGCGGAGCAGTTCGTCCCGAACCCGTACGGCGCCCCCGGCTCCCGGCTGTACCGCACCGGCGACCTGGTGCGCTGGAACGCCGAGGGCGTACTGGAGTACCAGGGCCGGGCCGACGCCCAGCTCAAGGTCAACGGCGTGCGCATCGAGCCGGGCGAGATCGAGGCCGCGCTCACCTCCCACCCGGACGTGAGCGGCGCGGTCGTCTTCGCCTTCGCGGCGGGCGACGGCGGCAAGCGGATCGGTGCCGCCCTCACGACCCGCGTCCCCCTCGACACCACCGCGCTGCGCCGCCACCTCCGGCAGCGGCTGCCCGACACCCACGTCCCCTCGCTCTTCCACGGCGTCGACGTCTTCCCCCTGACCCCCAACGGCAAGGTGGACCGGGCCGCGCTCGCCGCCGCCGTGGACGAGACCGGCGCCGCGGCGGGGCAGGGCGGCTACGTCGCCCCCCGCACCAGCGCCGAGGAGCAGGTCGCCGAGGTGTGGGCGGCCCTGCTCGGCCGGGAGAAGGTCGGCGCGACCGACGACTTCTTCGCCCTCGGCGGTACGTCGCTCCAGCTCACCAGGCTGGCGGCCAGGCTCCGCGCCTCGGGCGTCTCGATCTCGATGCGCGGCCTGTTCAGCGCCACCACGGTGGAGGCCCAGGCCAGGCTGATCGACGCGCCGTCCGACGGTGCCCGGCCGATACCGGCCGTGTCCAGGTCCGGTGCCCTGCCGCTGTCCTCCGGGCAGCGCAGGCTGTGGTTCCTCGACCGTCTGAACCCCGGCAGCCGCGAGTGGGTCGCCCCCCTGATCCTGCGGCTGCCGGCCGCCACGCCGGTGGACGTCCTGCGGTCCGCGCTCACCGCGCTCGGCGCCCGCCACGAGGCGCTGCGCACCCGCTACCTGGACGACGGCGGCGAGCCCCGCCAGGTCGTCGGGGACGCCGGGCCGGTGGAGCTCCGGGTCGTCGACACCGGACGCGACGGCCTGGCCACGTACTTCGAGGAGCAGTTCGCCCGCGGTTTCGACCTGGCGACCGGTCCGCTGTGGCGCGTCCTGCTGGCCAGGGTCCCCGGCGAGGACCACGTCCTGCTCGTCACCATGCACCACATCGCCTGTGACGGCTGGTCCACCGTCGTCCTGGAGCGCGAGCTGCGGGAGCTGTGCGCCGCCGCACTCGCGGGCCGCGAGCCCTCGCTGCCGGCGACCGGCATCCAGTACGCCGACTACGCGGCCTGGCAGAGCTCCCGGCTGACCGAGGAGTTCACGGCCGCGGAGCTCGCGCACTGGCGCACCGCCCTGGACGGCATCGCCCCGCTGGAGCTGCCCACGGACCGCCCCCGTCCGCCCGAGCGCGACCCGCGCGGCGCGGTCGTCCCGGTCCGGGTGGAACCGGAGCTGGTGGCGAAGGTGGAGGAGCTGGGCCGCGGGCACGGCGCCACACCGTTCATGACCCTGCTGACCGCCTTCGCCTCGGTGCTGGCCAGGCAGAGCGGGCAGTGGGACGTTCCGGTCGGCACCCCGGTCGCGGGCCGGACCCGCCCGGAGGTCGCGAACACGGTCGGCTTCTTCCTCAACTCCCTGGTGGTGCGCTGCGCGTTGGAGGGCGATCCCACCTTCGCCGAGGCGCTGGGGCGGGTGCGCGCCGCGTCCGTGGCCGCGTTCGCGCACCAGGAGCTGCCGTTCGACCGGCTGGTCGACGAGTTGCAGCCCGAGCGCGACATGTCCCGTACGCCGCTCTACCAGGTCGCCTTCGACATGCACAGCGAGGGCGTCACCAGCGTCGCCACCGACGCGGCGGACCTGCGGGCGTTCGCCGAGGCGTGGACGGTCGCCAAGACGGACCTCTCCGTCTTCATCGGGCGGTCGGCGGACGGGTCGCTCGAAGGCGTCTTCGAGTACGCGACCTCGCTCTTCGACGCGTCGACCGTGGTCCGCGTGAAGGAGCAGTTCATCCGCTTCCTGGAGGAGGTCACGGCCGACCCGGCCGTCCGGCTCTCCTCGGTCGCGCTCCTGCCGGCCGACGAGCGGCAGCGGCTGCTGGACCTGGGTACGGGCGAGGCGGCCGACTTCACGGACGCGTCCGTGCTCCGCCGCTTCGAGGAGCAGGCCCGCCGCGGCCCGGACGCGCCCGCGGTCGGCTTCGCCGACGGGACGGTGACGTACAGCCAGCTGGACGTGCGGGCCAACCAGATGGCCCACCACCTGAAGGCGGCGGGCGTCGGCGCGCGGTCGGTGGTCGGGGTGCTGCTGGACCGCGGGCCGAATCTGCTCGCGAGCCTGCTCGGGGTGTGGAAGGCCGGCGCGGCCTACGTGCCGATCGACCCCTCCTACCCGGCCGAGCGCATCGCGGCCATGCTCACCACCTCGGGCGCCGTGCTCGCGGTCACCGAGGAGGCGTACGAGGACCGCTTCGGCGGCGTCGGCACGGTCCTGGTGGACCGCGACCGGCCCGTGCTGGACGAACGGCCGCGGACCGCGCCGGACCGCGCCGAGGACGGCGACGCCCTGGCCTACGTGATCTTCACCTCCGGATCGACCGGCCGCCCCAAGGGCGTCGCCGTCACCCACCGGGGCCTGGCCAACCACGTCGGCTGGGCCGCCCGCGAACTGGCCTCGCAGGGCGGGCGGGGCGCGCCGCTGTTCTCCTCGGTCGCCTTCGACCTGGTCGTCCCCAACCTGTGGGCCCCCCTGGTCACCGGCCAGCGGGTGCACACCGTCGCCCAGGACACCGACATCGCCGACCTCGGCGCCGCCCTGGCCAAGAGCGGACCGTACAGCTTCGTCAAGCTGACCCCCGGGCACCTCGAGATCCTCGCGGAACAGCTCACCGCGGAGCAGGCGGGCGCGCTGGCGCCGGTGCTCGTGGTGGCCGGCGAGGCCTTCACCCGCGCCACGCTGGAGCGCTGGCGCGCCCTGGCCCCGCAGACCCGCCTCATCAACGAGTACGGC